>DGLO01000089.1:0-12408 GCA_002388005.1 Candidatus Neomicrothrix sp. UBA4542 | reverse complement strand
CGTGAAGGCATTGTCTTGGTCATGCTTCACCCTCGCGGGCGTATCTCAGAAGTGCAGCGACGCCAGATGACTACAGTCACCAGTTCGAATATTCACAACGTTGCCATTGACGGCACGTTCGACGACTGTCAAGACCTGGTGAAAGCGATGTTCGCGGACAGTCCGTTTCGCCAGGGAGTTCGACTAGCAGCGGTCAACAGCATCAATTGGGCCCGAGTCGCCGCCCAGACCGTCTATTACTTCACCACCGGTACCCAATTAGGCGGCGGACGTCACAAAACATCGTTTTGTGTGCCAACCGGTAACTTCGGCAACATTTTGGCCGGCTACGTCGCCAGTCGCATGGGCTTGCCGGTAGACCGACTCGTTATCGCCAGCAATCACAACGACATACTGACCAGGACTCATGCATCGGGGCTCATGGAGATCCAACAAGTGGTTCCGTCAACGAGCCCGGCCATGGACATACAAGTGTCCAGTAACTTCGAGCGTTTGCTGTTCGATCTCAGCGGAAGAGACGCCAAGTGGATGAGCTCAGCGATGCAAGACTTCCGTGCTAACGGCGAACTGCCGCTTAGCGAGCCCCTGATTCTTAGGTTGCGTCAATCTTTTGATGCCGGACGAGCCTCAGAAACAGATGTCAAAGAAGCGATTGCCGATCTATATTCAGCCACGAACGAACTCGTAGACCCCCATACCGCGGTTGCTGTCAGTGTTGCTCGCCGTCTACAGCCCGGTAACAGCCCCATAGCAATTATGTCGACCGCGCATCCCGCTAAGTTCAGTGCCGTTGTGGAAGACGCGACCGGCCAACTCCCTGCTCAACCCACCGAAATTAAAGACCTGTTCGGGCGAGCCGAACGTTGTAGCGATCTGCCGAACGAACTCAACGCAGTAAAGGAGTTCGTATCATCGGTTACAAGCACATAGGAATCGGGTCGATGTTGTGAGTGACCTCACCAGGTGAGTAGCCTGATGTCACCGTCCCGCTGCCCGTGTATCTCGCGAAGCCGGCAACCGGTTCAGGCTGGCGCCCGCCAACTCGAACCGACAGGGCGGCCCCAAGCCCACTCCCGGCGCAGTTTGCGTGTCGACACCATGAGGATGAAATGTCCGATCAGCCAGACCGAGCACTTCTCGAATCGAAGACCCGGGACGACCTGGTGGCAATGGCCGCCGCCCTAGGTCTCGAAATCGCCCCCAGAGCTCGAAAGGCCACCATCATTGATGACATCTTGAAGGGCCCCACAGGCGGACACGAATCCGACAGCAATAATCCATCGAACCCTGACAGCGGGCATCGAGCCTCTCAAGAAGCTGCCAGGGATGCAGCGCAAGCCGCCTCAGGCGAAACCTCTGCCGAAGACAACAATTCGGGCGAATCTCCAAGAGATGAGGAACAATCAAAACAAGAACGAGACGAAAATGAACCGGGTGTAGCTGAACCCGGAAATCGGCGTCGTCGTCGACGCGGCCGCGACCGCGACGATAATTGGCAAGGCGAACCAGTCGAATGTGAAGGAATTCTGGACCTCCGAGATGAGGGCTACGGATTTCTCCGTACCCAAGGTGCCTTACCATCAAATGACGACGTTTACGTCGCTGCCAAACAGGTTCGTGCGCACGGACTACGCAAGGGAGACATCGTCAAGGGCGCAAGCAGGCCCGCTGCGCGAAACGAAAAGAATCCAGCGCTACTGCGCGTCGATGAAATCAATGGTGCAGAACCCGACGAGAGTAGCGAACGCCCCCTTTTCGAAGACCTCACCGCAGTGCATCCCCGAGAACCGTTGACCCTTGAGGGAAACGGAACAGAAAACCTGACCGCTCGAGCAGTTGATTTGATTGCGCCTATCGGCAAAGGCCAGCGAGCGTTAGTGGTTTCGCCACCTGAATGTGGAAAGACTTCCACGATTCGAGAACTAGCGGTTGCCATAGAGACAACCCACCCGGACTTACACGTCATTGTCTTACTTATCGACGAACGTCCCGAAGAGGTAACCGACATCGCGGCCGTAGTAGAGGGCGAGGTTTTGGCATCGACCTTTGACCGACCAGCCGACGAACATATACAGGTCGCTGAACTCACCCTCGAGCGGGCAAAGCGAATGGTCGAAGGTGGCCTCGACGTCGTCATTCTGTTAGATGGCTTGAGTCGATTAGCGAGGGCATACAACCTGGCGGCTCCAGGCAACGGAAGGGTCTTGGTTGAAGGCGTGGATGCTGCCGCCTTGTATCCACCGAAACGCTTTTTTGGTGCGGCACGCGCTATCGAGGAGGGCGGCTCGCTGACCATTATCGCTACCGCAGCCGTTGAAACCGGATGGCGTTTGGATGAAATGATTCTTGAGTCTCTCCAAGGGACAGCCAATTCTGTCGTTCGCCTTGATCGTCGTGCTGCTGATCGACGGGTATACCCAGCCATCGACGCTGTAACTTCATGTACCCGTGAACTTCATCGTCTCAACGGTGAAGAAAGCGCGTTCAAGGCTCAAGCGCTAGCTGACACCCTCGTCGCAATCGAAGAAGCCGACGAAAATCAGAAGGGATCCGCCCTCGACTGGGTACTAGAGCGCATCGCGGCAACCAGTTCGAACCAGGAGATACTTAACCGCTTACCAGTTCCTGGTCATTCCGCCTCTAGTTGAAGGTAACCCCGTGCAAATTGTGCACCAGCGTGTGCGATTCGCTCGACTAACCGCCAGAATGGGTCAACCATGAAGAGTGACATCCACCCGAACTACCGCCCAGTCGTGTTTCGCGATGCAGGTGCTGAGTTCTCGTTCCTTACCCAATCAACCGTCGAGACAAGTGACACGGTCGTTTGGGAAGATGGCAACGAGTATCCACTCGTCACCGTTGAGTTATCTAGCGCCAGTCACCCCTTCTTCACTGGACAAATGAAAATAGTCGATACAGCCGGCCGGGTAGAACGCTTCGAGCGGCGTTACGGGCGCCGCCGAGGCTCAGATCAGAACGCCGACAGCGCCGACCAATAAATCCGGATTGTGGCGCTAGACCCAGAACGTCGCCGTCAGCTACATGCGATGAAGTTGAAATCGCTGGTTCGAGACTACCTAGACGACTCGATTGAAGAGGTAGTCGGAACCGACGATGGCGCCCTAGCCACACTCAGCGGAGCCCGCTTCGCGGCACTTGCGGAAGAACGTTGCGAACGCGCTATGGGAGGTGCCCTCGCTTCGGCGCTACGTTCGGCAGCGGACGAGGTGCATGTGTTCGCGTCAGATTCGACTGACGTGCTCGCGAGACGAGCCGAACTGTTCTCGACCTCAGTAAAGGTGTGGGAGGTAAACGGCGGTGTCGCTACATCAGCTGACTCGCCCAAACCAGTAACCGAAAAGCCCGCACCCGATGTGCCCGAACTGGTGTCGACCCTTCAAGATTCAGGCCTCGAAGTTGTCACGGAACACGGGGTGATCGTCGGTGAGGTCGTCGGACTCGAAGTAGCCCGAATCATCTGCGATGCGCAGGGCGACCGAATCGAAGTTGGTGTCGGTGCGCACGATCGTGAAGCATTCGCCCTATTGCATGGAAATATGCCAACGGTAGAGGCCATCGAACAGGTCGCTAACGTGGTTCGCTTCCATCGGACACCTGCAGCGGAACCTCACCCCCTGAACCGGCTCGGGGCCGAACGATGGTTGCGATCCCATCTTCTTGCCCAACCGGCACGGATCGGAGCGTCCGAACTGAAGGCTGCACCTCCACCGGTTCAACGAACGAACCTTAAAGAAGCCGTTCCTGCTGTGGCGGCTGGACACTTGGACGACGGGGTCGATGTTGTGGTTGTGTGCGCAGTGGGTATCGACCTGGATCTAATTCCTTTTGCGGCCGATGCACGACTTTTTCTCGACCCCCAGGCCACTTTGATGGTGGTCATACCGCAACGAGATGCCCATTCGGTACTTTACGACTTGGCGAATCAGTTGATTGATCCACCGTTGGTGGTACCTATCGACGATGCTTGGCGCGAATGGACCACTTCTTGATCGGTAGCCTGAAAAGGTGCTCGATCGCCTGCAGGAACTAGAAGAAGAGTTGGCTCATGTCGAGTCCCAACTTGGCGATCCTCAGGTCACCTCGGATCGGAACCGATTTATTGAAGTAAGTCGGCGCCATTCCCAACTCTCTGAAATGGTGGAGATTGGATCCGCGTGGCGAAGCGCGCTTGACGATGCGGCTACAGCTCGAGAAATGGCCGAATCGAGTGATGGTGACGAGCTAAACGAAGTCCGGGAACTGGAGTTGATCGCCGCATCCAATGCCGAGCTCTTGGAAGATCAATTTCGGGTCTTGTTGTTACCTCGAGACCCAAACGACGATCGAAACGTAATCGTTGAAATTCGAGGGGCCGAAGGCGGCGAGGAGGCAAACCTTTGGGCCCGCGACCTCTTTGAAATGTATCGGGCCTTCGTCAACGCCAAAGGCTGGGACATAGAGGTACTGGGCAGCCACTTGAGCGATATGGGCGGCTACACCGACATAGCGTTTCTAGTCAAGGGCGAAGCCGTTTGGCGCCACCTAAAGCATGAAGGTGGTCCACACCGGGTGCAACGTGTCCCGGTAACAGAGTCGCAAGGACGGGTCCACACGTCCTCCGCCACTGTGAGCGTCTTACCTGAAGCTGACGAAGTGGAAGTGGAAATAGACACAAATGATCTCGAGATTGATACCTACCGATCATCTGGACCGGGCGGTCAGTCAGTCAACACCACAGATTCCGCGGTGCGGGTAACTCACCTCCCCACGGGCCTTGTCGTGTCCATGCAAGACGAAAAGAGTCAGTTGCAGAACAAGGCCAAAGCGTTGCGTGTTTTGCGAGCACGACTACTGAAGCTTCGTCAAGACGAACAAGCCTCTCACCAAGCCGCCCAAAAAAGAGATCAAGTCAAGAGCGGCGGACGCGCAGAGAAGATCCGCACCTACAACTTCAAAGAAAGCAGGGTCACTGATCACCGGATTGGATTGACTCTTTACAAGCTAGAGCGTGTTCTAGCAGGCGATCTCGACGACGTAGTGGAACCGTTGATGATCCACGAACGAGAACAACAACTCGAGGCTGGAAATGGTGAAGTTTGACGCCGAATTGGGCGGAGTCCTGACCGTCTCAGAGTTACGCGACAAAGTTCTGGCCCAGTTGCTGGATGCAGGAGTTATTGACGCCGAATTAGACGCGCGTCGAATTGTTGAGGAAGCAAGCGGGCTGGAACCCCAGTTGTTCTTCGTTCAACAAAATCTGTCAGTCACCCAGGGCGCGGTTGCTCGTGCAGACACTATGGCGATCAGGCGGGCGCTGGGAGAACCACTGCAATACGTCATTGGCCATTGGTCATTTCGACACTTGGACCTCGCTGTAGACACCCGAGCCCTCATTCCGCGACCAGAAACTGAAACCGTCGCCGGACTCGCGATCGATCTCTTGCGTATATCCCGCCGAGACAATGAGCGGAGGCTCATTGTCTCGGATATGGGCACTGGAAGCGGGGCGATCGCATTGTCGATCGCTCACGAAGTCCCGGAAACAGAAATCCACGCGACCGACATATCGCACGAAGCGTTGTCACTGGCACGATCAAATCTCGCAGGGCTAGGTCGAGCGGCTGCACGGGTCCACCTGCATCACGGTGACTGGTTTGATGCGCTGCCACATGATGTACACGGCCAGCTAGATGTTTTGGTGTCTAACCCCCCGTATGTTTCTCCGGAGTATGAACTCCCGTCAGCGGTGGCAGATTGGGAACCGACTGACGCCCTGATCGGAGGTAATGACGGGTTTGTCTACCTGGACCTCTTAGTGCGAGAGGGCAGAAACTGGCTCCGTCCCGGAGGATGGCTAGTTCTGGAGTGCGGGTCAGATCAAGCGGTTCAATTAAGCGAGCTAGCGATGGCCCGTGGCTACTCAGAAGTTGCGATTGAAATGGATTTAGCGGGCAACGACAGATCAGTCTTAGCGCGGCGCCCCTTTGACGACCCAGAGACGCAGCACGTAGCCGCGGCGACAACAGCCTTGCTTGGCGGAAACCTAGTAGTCGCGCCTACCGATACGATCCCAGGGTTACTAGCAAGATATTTTGATACTGAAGCGGTCAAAGCTGCATATCGGGCGAAGCAGAGGCCGTTTACTGAACCGGTGCCGGTACTCGTGAGTGGGATTCGTCAGGCCGATCAACTTGTCGAACTTGATACGGCCAGCAAGAAACTGGTCGAACGTCATTGGCCCGGTGCGCTGACGGTCGTGGCGACGCGGCGCGATGGTAGCGATCCTGTGCACGGTCGCTCCACGTTGGGCGTTCGCTGCCCAGAGTTGGGTTGGTTGCGTCTTTTGATCGACGAAGTTGGACCCGTCACTGGCTCTAGCGCGAACTTACATGGGGTTGAGACCCTCAATAGTGCGCTCGACGCCGCAGATCAGCTTTCCGCCAACGTTGACTACGTGATCCCAGGATTATGCGCAGGTGGCACAGCGTCAACCGTTGTAGACGTCACAGGTGAAACTCCTGTAGTGCTCCGCCAAGGCCCGATCGAAGAGACTGACCTTGATCTCGGAGACTAAGTGAATGGGCGTCGACGTCAGCCAAAAGCGCCACCGCTGACGTCGAATCGCGCGCGAAGATAGCGCCACGCCCATTGAGAGGTCTTCATTGTCTGTCATTGCTCTGGGAGCAGATCACGCAGGATTCTCGCTCAAGCAAATCATTGCCCAGCACCTTCTAGTCGAGGGCCATCAAATCGTCGACTGCGGCACCCACGACGAGAGCAGAGTGGACTACCCCGATTATGGAGCGGCGGTAGGTGTATCGGTCTCTGCGGGTGAAGCTGATCGAGGGATTGTTGTATGTGGGAGCGGTATTGGCATTGTTATGGCTGCCGGCAAAATTTCTGGGATTCGAGCGGCGACAGTGCATGACACCGTCTCCGCCCGATTGAGCCGTGAACACAACGATGCCAACGTGATTGGAATTGGCGCTCGCGTCGTGGATGATCAAGCAGCGTTAGCCGTAGTCGACGCGTACCTGGCGGCCTCCTTTGAAGGTGGGCGTCATCAACAACGAATTGACAAGCTGGGTGCTCTGGACAGTGCGAATGATGGCTTGAAGTAGAAAGGCCGCGCAAACTCTCGAGGTTCGAGGCATGCTTTCATTCACCCAACCTCAACAATTGTGAAAGGCGCAGATCGATGATGACTCCCAACGCTGTGTGGACGGTTGGACCGGATCACGAAGTCGAACGGCTCATCCGGCAAGAACAAGAGCGGCAAGCCACAAGTCTTCAGCTCATCGCTTCAGAAAACTTCGCCTCACCAGCAGTCATGAACGCGACTGGCAGTGTTTTCACGAACAAATACAGCGAGGGGTACCCGCGCCGTCGCTATTACGGCGGTAATGCTCATGTCGACGTGGTCGAACAGTTAGCCATTGACAGAGCTAAACAGCTGTTCGGTGCCGAACATGCCAACGTTCAGCCGCACTCCGGATCACAAGCCAATGCTGCGGTATATATGGCGCTTCTTGACGTCGGCGACACGGTGATGGGGATGAGTCTTGACCATGGGGGACACCTGACCCATGGCTCGCCCGTGAACGCCAGTGGGCGCTTCTACAACTTTGTTTCCTACGGCCTCACCGCTAGCGACGAACGGATCGACTACGAAGCGATGCGCTCAATTGCCCTCGCTGAGCGTCCAAAGCTCATTGTGGCAGGCGCTACCGCGTACCCGAGGCGTATCGATCCCGAGCCCTTCAGACAGGTGTGTGATGAAATCGGTGCATATTTCATGTTTGATGCCGCTCACATAGCTGGATTAATTGCGGGAGGGCAACATCCCAATCCTGTTCCCCACGCTGACGTTGTTACTTTTACGACCCACAAGACTCTCAGAGGCCCTCGGGGTGGTTGCATTCTCTCAACCGAAACGCTCGCAAAGAAAATCGATAGCGCCATATTTCCGGGAAGTCAGGGCGGCCCACTAGACCACGTGATTGCAGCTAAGGCAGTCGGATTCGGAGAAGCGCTCGACCCTGGTTTCACGGAGTATTCCGCCCGGATCGTTCAGAACGCAGCGGCTCTAGCGGACGCTCTGGCTAGCGAAGGATTCAGATTGGTTTCAGGAGGCACCGATAACCACCTTTTACTCGTCGACCTGAGAAGCTTCGATGAGGACCTGACCGGGAAAATCGCTCAAGAGGTACTTGATCTTGGCGGTGTAACGCTCAACAGAAACACAATTCCGGATGACCCTCGTTCCCCCTTCGTGACCAGCGGCGTGAGGATGGGAGTGGCATCGGTCACCACTCAGGGCATGGGGACCGAAGAGATGGCGATGATTGCTGATTTCACAGCGCGGATCTTGCGTCAACGCGAGGACGAAGCAGCGGTTCAACAAATCGCTCTTGAAGTAGCCGAACTTTGTGCAAGATTCCCCCCGTACCCAGATTGAACTCCGTATCAGAGCATCGAACCAGCGGCCGTGCCCCTCCACACGAGATCCTGATCGCGTAACTAGGCTGGTGGGGTGGGCAAACCGAACGCAACCAGCGATTTATCTCACGAGTGAGTAGGACAGTTGAGTGAGTAGGACACTCCAACACGCGTTTGTGCTGGGAGCGGCGGCGATCGTGACCTATTTGAGCACTTTCGTCGTGATGAAGGTCGCTCCGAAGATGGGCGCCGTGGTCGACCCCGATGAGCGCCGTGTTCATGAGCGACCAACCATGACCGGTGGGGGTGCTGCAATGTTCTTGGGCATGCTGGCTGCCTTGGTTCTTGCGAGTCGCTTATCCGGATTTACCCAAGTATTTGCGGGATCTTCAGAGGCGTTAGCGGTGGTAGTAGCTGCCACTGTCATGTTCGCAATCGGAGCGATTGACGACCTGCATGAATTGTCAGCGCCAGCGAAAGTTGCCGGCCAGGTGTTATCTGGGAGCCTGCTTGCGGTCTTGGGTGTCACCCTCTTCTACTTCAGGGTGCCGTTCGGACAACTCGTCGTTCTTTCAGCCGATTGGGCGACGCTCATTACGGTTCTCTTGGTCGTCGTGGTAGCTAACTCAGTGAATTTGATCGACGGTCTCGACGGCCTTGCTGCGGGAACCATCGCCATCGCCGCCGGAGCTTTCTATCTCTACAGCGGTGAACTACAAAATGCTGGTCTGATCAGCGACACCAACTTGGGACCGCTTCTCGCACTCGTAACTCTTGGGGTGTGTCTGGGCTTCTTGCCCCACAACTTTCATCCCGCTCGAATCTTCATGGGCGACGGAGGAGCATTGTTGTTGGGCCTGTTGATGGCGTCCGCAACTATGACGGTGGGCGGACGAGTTGTTGATCAGTTCAGCGGTCAGGTCTACTTCTTCTTTGCTCCGATAGCGATTCCTTTCTTGATCTTGGGCGTGCCTCTCATAGATGTCGCCCTGGCCATAGCGCGGCGCGCCTACAGGAGGGAAGGGATCGCCACGGCAGACAAAGACCATCTCCATCATCGACTCTTACGAATGGGACACGGCCACCGTCGAACGGTTCTTCTTCTCTGGGCCTGGACAGGTTTGCTGTCAGGTGTCGCGCTGGTGCCAACTTTGACCGGGAGTGGTGATGCGATTTTGCCGTTTGCGTTAGCCGGTATGGCGGTCCTGCTGCTGCTTTTGTTGCGGCCTCGAACTCGACTGGGACCAGATAACGAGACCGAAATGCAGAGCGCTTCTCCGCACATCTAGAGTTCAGACACCCTTGGTTCTTTGGCCGCTTGCAACTAGCGGGCACCACCAATAGGGTGAGGCCGCTTCTTGAAGCAGCCCTCATTTGCCAACTGGTCCGGAGACTGTCTGTCGCATGCGAGCCCCAGCGCTGTCCAAGAATCAACGACAAGTCGGCACCGACGACGCCTTTTCTCGTTCAGTCGAGATCGTGGTGACCCCAGCGATTTTCGCTGCGGGTGGCTGGTTGCTGGATCGTTGGCTAAGCACCGGTCCCTGGATTGCTGTCGCTTTGGGCTCAGTTGCATTTTTAGGGAAAATCACAGCTGAGTGGTATCGATACACCGGTCGCATGGGAGGAATAGAACAGGAGATGGGCGCAAATCGGCCCACCAACAGCCGCGGTTTGCATCTGCCCGAAGAAATAGATGACCGTTTGCCAACCGGCGTCACACTTGACGAACGCACCGAACCATGAACGAGAAACTCGCCGAACGATTTTTTTCCACGCGAAAGAACGTAGATCTCAACCTAGAGCCGGAAAGAGGAATCGTTGCTGACATGCTCAGGCGAGGAATCAAGATTGCCCCCCTGTGGCTCCTCTTCGTGCTGTTGATTTGGGGTACAGATGGTGTTGCCTCGGCGGCCTACGGAATCGCATTGGTCTTCGCCAATTTCGTAGCGGCAGCAGCGTTGCTCACGTGGGCGGGCCGCATCTCCCCGGCAGCGCTTATGTTTGCAGCCCTTGGGGGGTTCATTCTCCGGTTAGCGGCGTTGACCGTAGCAGTGATTGCCGCAAGCAAAATTGGCGTTTTTGAGCCAGCCCCATTAGGCATAACGATTATCGTCTCTCATCTCGGGTTACTCGTCTGGGAGACGCGCTATGTTTCTCTCTCGCTCGCTTACCCGGGACTTGGACCCACCCACTTAGCGCAAAAGAAATGCAAGGAGATGAAGTGATCCAACCGCTGTACGGACTTCACTTCCCGCCGATAGCGGAGTTGCTGGAGTGGCCCGGCATTCTTTTCGACGGTTCTATTATTGAGCTGAACAAAGTGGGTTTGATTTATCTCTGGGCAATGGCTGCGCCCTTGGTGCTATTCGTTCTGGCGATTCGAAGAAGCGCCCTGGTACCCAAGGGTGTGCAAACCGTCGCTGAATCCTCCGTTGACTTCGTACGCGAAAACGTTGTCATGCAAACGATCGGACCGGATGGCATGCGCTTCATGCCGTTTTTGATGTCGCTATTCTTTTTCATCTTTTTCGCGAACATCACCGAAGTCATCCCATTTATTCAATTCCCAGCCAATTCCCGCATGGCAGCTCCCGCTGTGCTCGCCATCATCGTCTGGCTGGTCTTCAACGCGGTCGGAATAAAAAGCCAGGGGTTCTTCCAGTATTTCAAGAACACAGTGATTCCCCCTGGCGTCCCCGGAGCACTTTTGCCTCTCGTCGCGGTGATCGAGTTTGTCTCGACGTTCTTGGTACGACCTTTTTCGTTGGCCGTCCGGCTTTTCGCCAACATGCTGGCTGGCCACTTGCTGTTAGTTACATTCGCAGTCCTCACAACTGCCCTGTGGACCCCAGGTCCCTTAGCGGCAATCGTTTGGGCTCCATTCGTTGTGTTGATCGGTCTCACTGGCTTCGAGATTCTTGTCGCCTTCTTGCAGGCCTTTATCTTCACAATTCTGACCGCCGTATATATCGGCGGCGCATTACATCCAGAGCATTAGATCCAATAAAACACAGGAGAGACGAGTGATTGATTTGCTCGCACAAGCTGACACCGCCGTAGACGGCCTCAAGGCCGTTGGTGCTGGTTTGGGTTATGGCCTTGCTGCCATCGGCCCAGGCGTAGGCATCGGATTGGTAGTTGGCAACGCGATTACCGCCATGGCCCGACAGCCCGAATCCGCTGGCATGGTCCGTACGACCATGTTCCTCGGCATCGCCTTCACCGAGGCTCTTGCCCTCATCGGTTTCGTGGTCTTTATCCTCCTCAACTTCGCGTAGGGGGAGCGATGAGCATCCTTGGAGCGCTGGCCGCTGCGGCAGCTGACGAGGCTAACGCGGTAGCGGAGGCCCCAAACCCGATTATTCCGGCCATCGACGAGGTCATATGGGGAACCCTTTCGTTCCTCATCCTTTTTGCGGTCATGGCCAAATACGCCTACCCGGCGTTGAAAAAGGCTATGGAGGCCCGATCTGAAAAGATCCAGGGTGATCTTGACGCTGCTGACTCTGCTCGCAGTGAAGCCGAAGGTCTTCGCGCCGAGTACGACGCGAAACTTGCTGAAGCACAGACTGAAGCAGCGCGCATTATCGAAGCTGCCCGATCCGACGCGGAACAGGTAAGACAAGATCGCATAGCGGCGATTGAGCCTGAAATCGCGGAAAGACGAGCCCAAGCCGAAGCTGACATCGAAGCTGCCAAGGACCGGGCTCTTGCCGATGTGCGGGCACAAGTGACCTCTCTTGCCGTTGGAGCAGCAGAGCAAGTAGTCCGATCCAGTTTGGATGAAGCCGCATACGCACGGCTAGTTGATGACTACATCGAGTCGGTTGGCAACTGACGCTGACATGAAGAAAGCCTCCCTTACGTTTGATGGCGAGGCCCCGGTACTGCGGTCTAACGGTCGTGGCGCCCCGATTTGGATAGAACGAGGAAAGCGATGACCGAGAAAGTGGAGGAGTACGCCGC
>DGLO01000131.1:8059-8226 GCA_002388005.1 Candidatus Neomicrothrix sp. UBA4542 | reverse complement strand
GGAAAGATCGCCTGCCGACACTAAGTTCGCGCCTGCTACCACAACTGCGAGTCCGCCGAGCCCGGTGACGACTTCGAGTACCGCTGTCTGTCGAGACAGATTTCGATAAAACGGCAAGCGGGTATCGATGTGCCGCTGTGCTCTCTCCATGAAAGCTTTTGAACGGG
>DGLO01000131.1:2293-7730 GCA_002388005.1 Candidatus Neomicrothrix sp. UBA4542 | reverse complement strand
TTGTTGGAAGGCCAGAACTTCGCCCAGTCCTTGGACTGTGTCAACCACGAAGGCATTCAGGTCGCCAAGCGCTTCGCGATCCTCTGACCCGAGGGCGTCTAGGCGGCGACGTAGCAAGAAGGGGCTGACCGCTACGACGGCGAGAAACGGAACAAGAGCAACAGCCATCTCCCAACCGAGTATTCCTAGAGTGATGAGCACGCTCGCGGGCACTAACACAGCAACGAAAGCTGGTGCCACTGTGTGCGCGAAGAAATACTCCACCATCTCTACATCGTGGGTAGCCATGGCCACCATGTCGCCGGTGCGTCTACGCAATAGGTATGCAGGCGCAAGTTGGTTCAGTTTCGAGTAGAGAGCTACCCGCATTTCCGCCAGCATGCGAAATGCCATGTCATGAGCGATCCATGATTCCAGCCAATGCAGGATGCCAGCCAGTGGCGCGACCACAGCAAGGGCGACTAGTAAGCCTCCGAAGGGCTTGTTTTGCTTTACTGCCGCGACCACCAACGCGCTCAGTACACCTATCCCGATTAGTGCAGCTACGCGCGTCACTCCAAAAAAGAAGGTAGCGACGAGTTTGCTTCGCCAGGGACGGATTTCGGTGAAGAGCCACCTGAACGCTCCGATCCACCCAAGCCCTGTCGCTGGAACGATCTCTGCGTCGGTCGTCTCGCCATCTTCACTCGGTAATTCGTCTGCGGTGGGTAGCACATCGGTGGGTTGGTCGAGTACATCAGAGTGGTTGAGATTCGCTTGGGATAACTGGTCGGCCATCAGCGAGTGGTAACGCCCTTGATGTTCCATCAACACCGTGTGGGTCCCTGTTTCAACTATGGTCCCGTCCTCAATGACCAGGATTCTGTCTGCGTTGATCACGCTTGACAGCCGGTGGGCAAAAATGAGCGTGGTGCGTCCTGCCATTAGATGGTCCAAGGCCTCCTGGATTACTGCTTCGTTCTCCGCGTCAACAGAGGACAACGCTTCGTCGAGGACCAGGATTGGCGCATCTCTCAGTAGCGCCCTCGCGATCGCTATGCGTTGTCGCTGGCCGCCAGATAGTCGTATACCGCGCTCACCGATGACGGTGTTGTAGTGGTTCGGCAAATTCATCACGAAGTCGTGGGCGTTCGCGTCAATTGCTGCCTGGCGTATGGCTTCCATGTCGGCCTCAGGGGCCCCAAAACGAATGTTTTCAAGCACTGTGCCGTGGAAAAGAAAAGTGTCTTGAGACACCACAGCAAGTGCCCCGTAGTGATCCTCAGCTGACAGACTTCGAAGATCGTGACCGCCGAGGGTGACACGGCCCATATTGGGGTCGTGGAATCTGAGTAACAACTTCACGATGGTGCTCTTGCCAGCGCCGCTGGGCCCCACTACCCCAACCCGTTCGCCGGGAGCAACCGCGAGGTCAAGGCCGCTAAGAGTCGCTTCGGGTGAGCCTGGGTAGGTGAACGCCACCCCTTCGAAGGAAAGTCGTGGTTCGAGAGGCCCTTCGGGTTCTGCAGGCGCGCTTGGTTGTTGAATTCGGGGCTCGGCGTCGAACACTTTGAAGATCCCCTGCGCGGCCGAAAGACCCATCATGCCGTTGTGCAACATTGCGCGCAGATCGCGCTGAGGGCGAAACACCTCAATGCCGGCCATCAACACAATGAGTAGCGTCTCTATCTGCATTTCGTCGGCCCGCACTCGATAAGCACCCAGCGCTAATGCTGTGGCTGCGCCGAGCGCCAACCCGGTATCGGTGATGCCACGGGTCAGGGAGTTCGTGGCGAGCACCCACATAGTGCTCTTGAACACCTCGTGTGCGCGTTGCGCGAGTGTTTGCCCCCGCGCCTCGCTTTGGCCGAACGCCTTGAGTGTTGCGAGGCCCTGAAGCGAGTCCAGAAAGTCAGACGCAAACCGGCTGTATGCGTGCTGGCGTTCCAGGCTTCGAGCAGCATCCCACCGGTGAAACACTGCTGGAGCTATCAGAGTCAACAACGCGAAACCAACCAGAGTGGCCGCGACAGGCAAATCGAGCGGCGCCAGGATGGCGAAAATCGCTAGGGGGGTGAGTGACGCTACGAAAAGCTGGGGGAGGTACTCACCAAACCACACTTCTAATTGTTCGACACCTTCTACCAACGACAGCAGTACTTCGCCGGTACGCACGTCACCGAAGTGAGCTGGACCGAGTTCCAAAACGTGTTCATGGAGTTGCCTACGAAGTGCGAGCTGCACTTTCGCTGCGGTGTGATGTGCGAGCATCTTGCGCCAATGCTCGAGTATCCCGCGCACGATCATGACGCACGCGACAGCCACTGTCGGCCCGATCAGCTCGTTGAGTGTCGCGCCTCGGAACACCTTGGCGAGAAGCCAGCCAAGTAAACCAAGTCTCGCTATCCCAGTAACAGAGGCCACTACCCCAATGACCACGGCTTGCGCGACAGCGCCCCGTGCCCCTTTAGTCAGTTTCCATAGTCTCGAATTGAAAAACATGCGTCGATCATTCGCTCAGTAACCCCGGCTGAGAACAGCGGTCTCGACGCCGATCGAAGCGCCAGTGTAGGCCCGAATTTGAAACCAGTTTGAGTCCTGGCCGATTTGTTGCAGGAGGTCGGCGACTCGGAGAGTTAGCGCCATACTTCGTCGAGTACCCGCAGCGCGTTCGCACCCATGACCTTCTCTATCTGGTCGTCGCCATACTCGTGTTTCACCAACCATCGAACAATGTTGTGTGATGACTCCGTTGGATTTTCAAGGCCCCTCACGTAGTCAACAGGCTCAAAGTTGGGTGGTGTGTCGGCTTCGGGTGTCGTGTCCATCTCCTCGAAGGTGAATTCGGCACTGTAAAGCTGGTGAATCCCTACATGGTCGCCATAGGTGGTGTCCGCGCCGAATCCAACGTGGTCGATCCCGACGAGGTCGACGATGTACTCGAAGTGTTCCATCACAGACTCGATGTCGTGCGACGAGTGCTGTTCGGTGAGCGTGGTGTGGGGTGCGGCCTCAACACCGATCACGCCGCCCTTTTCGGCGCAGGCTTTCAGCACATCATCTGGCGCCATTCGGTTCGTGTTCCACAACGCTCTCGCCCCGATATGGCTCAAGACAATGGGCATTTCACTTGCGGCAATCGCGTCAAGGGTGGTCTGATCGCCACAGTGTGAACAATCGACAAGCATCCCGAGTTGGTTCATGCGCCTTATGGCTCTGCGACCGAAGTTCGTTAACCCCGCGTCGTTTCTTTCGCGCAATCCGCTGCCAAGCTGATTGGCCTCGTTGTAAGTCACACCAATGGACCGGACACCGAAGCCGTAGAGAATGTCAAGTCGGTCAAGTTCATTTTCGATTGGTGCCGCCCCTTCGAGCGACGCTACCCAAGCGATAGCTCCACGTTCTCGGGATCCAAGGATGTCCGCGACCGACGTGGCCGGAACAACAAAGTCTTGGTGGGCGATATCGCAGAGCCTCATGCCTATGTCGTGTAACACCTCAGTCCACTTCCATCCGCTCGATGACTCGATGGTGCAAATTCCATCAAGAAGGTTGTCAAACACGCAGTGCCAACTTGAGTGGGCCAGACCTTCGTATGCAGTCGCGATGTGCCCGTCCTTGATGTACCGGGGTGTCTGGCTGATGTTGTCAGGAAAACGATTGGGATGGTCATGCATCGAAATCATTAGGATCTCGCTGGTCAGTCGATTCGCTCGCTCGGTCTCCGCGTCCGTCAGTTCGACAACGGTTGCGGGAACGCGATCCAGTTCACTAGCTAAGTCGTAGGGCTGGTAATCCGACCCTGCGTGGAGGTACTGAAAGGATCGGTATTCGTCAGTGCGTCGTGAGGTTGCCATACGACACGCTAACGCGGTCGCCGCGGTGGCGATCCGCTATCAGACATGGTGAGGCCTCCCATCGTTCCGTCGACGAGGGCGTTACAGAGCGGTGATCTCTTGGCGTAGCGACATCCTCAGCTCGGCACATTTGAGCGATCATCTTGGGGTACCAACTGTCACACTTGGGCATGACCGAACTTTTGGATCGCCATCGCCGGGTGATGGGCAACGATGCTCCCCTCTTTTACGACGAACCACTTGAGTTGGTGAAAGGGGAGGGAGTCTGGCTTGAAGACGTAGCTGGCCGCAGGTATCTCGATCTCTACAACAATGTTCCCTGCGTCGGACACGCCAATCCTCATGTCGTAGCAAAACTCGCTGAGCAGGCTGCAGTCCTCAACATACACAGCCGCTACCTGCATGACGGCGTTGTTGACTACGTTGAGCGGCTCGTCGGACTACATCACGACGGAATCGAGGCCGCGATCTTGGGCTGTAGCGGCACCGAGGCCACTGAAATGGCTCTCACCCTGGCCCGGAATGCGACCGGCAAGAGGGGCATCATTTGCACAGACGCTACGTACCACGGCAACTCGTCGCTCGTCGGTCGTCTGTCATGGCTTCCTGTCGGTACTGAGCGAAGCGGAGTGAAATCAATATCGACGCCACAGTTGTTTCGACCCTTGGAATCGGGTCTTACCGAGATCGACTTGTTGCAGCGTCATCTCGATGAACTCACCTCCACGATCGCTTCGTTCGACGACGAGGGCGGCTTCGCGGGGCTGATGTTGTGCTCTATCTTGGCCAACGAAGGTCTCCCGAATCCCCCTGCCGGTTGGTTCACCGAGGCGGTGGGCATAGTACGGGACGCTGGTGGCCTCGTAATCGCCGACGAGGTTCAGGCTGGTTTCGCTAGAAGCGGCTCGTGGTGGGGCTATGAGACGAACGGGTTCGTGCCCGACGTGGTGTGCATGGGTAAGCCGATGGGTAACGGATTCCCGCTTTCGGCGATGGCCGCCAGTCATGACCTGATTAGTGGATTCCGGCGGCGGCAACGGTATTTCAACACCTTTGCTTCTTCGCCGCTTCAGGCTGCGGCTGGAGCAGCAGTCATCGACGAGATCACTGATCGAAGACTGGTGCATCACGTCGCAGAGGTGGGTGACCGCCTGCGGGCCTCGCTTACCGCTCTTCAGCCCGACCATCCGCGGATGGGAGACGTACGCGGTACGGGTTTGTTTATAGGTATCGACTGGGTTCATCCCGACAGCAATGAACCCGATGTTGAGGGTGCAGGTCAGATGGTGGAGGTGTTGAAGTCTGGCGGCATGTTGCTCGGTAAGGCAGGGCAGTATGGCAACGTGTTGAAGATTCGTCCACCACTGGTGTTCGACCATGATGACGCAGCTGCTTTTCTCGATGTTTTCACCGCTGCCGTCGCAGATGCCCACTCCTGAGCAGTTCGTGCAGGCCGCAGCAGCCGTTGCTCCCGCTTGGGGGCTCAAACCGGTCGCGATCGAGGTGTTATCTCACAGCGAAAACGTCGTATGCCGGGTGGGTCTCCCTGATCGCAAGCAGGTAGTGATGCGACTACATCGGCCCGGTTACAACAGCAAGGC
>DGLO01000131.1:0-1964 GCA_002388005.1 Candidatus Neomicrothrix sp. UBA4542 | reverse complement strand
GAGTCAGAAGTGCAGTGGGTCGCTTCGCTGGCGGAAGCAGACATCCCTGTACCGACGGCTCTACCGATGCTCAATGGTGGTCATTATTGCCCTGTAGAGGTCGGCGTTGGCCCCGACCGGGAGCACCGGATGGTTGGTGTGGTCGAATGGGTTGAGGGATCGCCGCTGGGTGGGCCGCTGACAAATGCTGACAAAGGAGTGGTTGCTCACTACGCCACTATCGGCAAATTAGCTGGGAAGATCCGAGAGCATCACACAGGTTGGGACCCGCCTGAAGGCTTCCAACGACGACGCTGGGATCTCGATGGGTTGCTGGGCTCCGATCCACTGTGGGGCCGCTTCTGGGAAGTTGAAGCGCTCACTGATCCCCAGCGGGCGCTATTCAACGAAGCTCGAAATATTCTGCGACACGAATTGTCCGAGTTGTCCATGGGGCCTGACCGGTTCGGGCTGATTCACTCAGATTTACATCTCGGAAATTTGATGCACGACGGCGACAACCTCACCGTCATCGACTTTGATGATGCCGGATTCGGCTGGTTCAGTCACGAACTGGCTTGTGCCCTGCACCCTGGTGTCGGCGAACCCTGGTTCGCCGACGCTCGCAACGCTCTCGTCGAGGGGTACCGTTCGGTGTGCCCTGTGACCGACGAGGAGATCGAGTCGATCGATACCTTTCTCGCAATCCGCAGTTTGATGATCGTGGGGTGGCTTGACGCTCGACCAGAGTTGTTGGCACACCAGTACTTTCCTCTGGTGGTGAAGGGCGCTCAGGCCGCCGCACGTGCCGTGTGTCGTCACTCATAGGTCGCCGAAACCCAGCCGCACTCACGCTGAAAACCGGTCACCCAGCTCAGGGAACTCTGACTCTTGTAGTATCAAGATCTATGACAATCGAATTTGCGCATGCGCTCATCTACGTGGTTGACATGGACGACATGATTGACTTCTACACGGACGTTTTGGGCTTCACCGTCACCGATCGTGCCCCAATCGCTGGCGAGGGAAGCCCTGAGGTCGCCTTCCTGACAAGCAACCCGGACCACCACCACCAGTTCGCGTTTCTTCAAACACGGAAAGAGTCAGGCGACTCCAATAACTTGAATCATTTGGCGTTTCGGGTAGAGAACCTCGGCACCGTTAAAGCAACAATTGAAGCTTTAGAAGCTGATGGTCGCGCCACCAAGTTAGCTCCAGTGACGCACGGCAACGCCTGGTCTATTTATTTCACCGACCCAGAGGGCAACGGGCTTGAATTCTTCTGTGACACTCCCTTTCACGTCGGTCAACCACAGGCAACCTCGTGGGATCCCGACCTCAACGAAGACGAATTGACCGCGTGGACTGAAGAGACCTTTGGAGATAACAGCCGTTTCGGTCCGATCGGCGATTTCTATTCCTCACAACAAGAATTGCTGGCCTGAACCAATAATTCAGCCTTCGCTGTTTCAGACCTTTGACGCCGTATCACTGTCGCGGTGTTTTGAGATCAAACAAGCAACCGGGTGAAACCTGTCGGTGCTTGCCCCATCATCATCGCCGCGTGCGCGTGATACATGTCCTCCGCCGCAAAGATGGTGTGGTTTATTGCCGTGTGTGCATCTCGGAACCATTTGGCTAACGGATTCTCATCTCGGATTGCACCACCACCCGACCGGATATAGACGTCATCAAAGGCTTCAACGGCTCGACGGGCAGCGCGTACTTGATCACGCCTACCTACAATCCGCATCTCCAAGGGAATTTCGACTCCTTTTTCGGCCATTGCATACATATCCGAAAGGTTGTACAGCAGCTGCGATCTTGAGGCGTGGATTTCCGAAGCAGCTTCACCGATTCGTGACGACAGATAGGGATTCTTAGCCATCGGCCCCATCATCGAGGTGCGAGTCGCCTGATATTTGTAATGACACGCCAGAGCACCCTCACAAATGCCTACAACCGCGGCGCTGAGAGCTACCGGG
>DGLO01000121.1:66238-96294 GCA_002388005.1 Candidatus Neomicrothrix sp. UBA4542 | reverse complement strand
CGAGGAATGACTGCGAGGTAACCGGGTGCAACATGTAGGTTTCCCATTTCGGTTCGAAGTACGAGACGACCGTCGTAGGGGACAAGCATTAGTTCACCGTCGGTGTTGACGAAGGCCAGGTCTTGCATCGAGTTCGTTGCGACGAAGTGGTGGACGGCTCCTCCGAGTTGCATTTCATTGTTGCCGTTAGTTGCGACGGTTGTTAGGCCAGTGAGCCAGTCGGTGCCGACCGAAGATGCCGGAAATGGATCCCATCGGAGTTGAACGGGAGTGGATGCCGCGTCCTGGTCAGGGCCTGAGCGAATCAAACCGTTGTCGATTGGCTGCAAGTCGGTGAAGTGCCGCACCGAGGGCCGCATTCGGTAGACCCAACTCCGAAGCATGGAACTCCTCGGAGCGGTAAACGCTGTACCTGTTATCTGTTCGGTGTAGAGGCCGCCCTTTACCGTTTGCGGCGAGTTCTGACCGACAGGCAGCACTCCCGGATCTGCTTCGCTTTCGAAGTGGTTGCCGAATCCGGTTTGGTAGGTGAAATCAGCCATTGGAGCCACGCTAGGCGGTCCACCTAGGCGCGGTGGACAACTCCGGCTGACTCGAGTGCATCAATTTCCTCTTCTGTAAGGCTAAGAAGCTCGCGCAAGACTTGATCGGTGTGCTGTCCTTTTTCAGGTGCAGGTCCTTTGACCCCGACGTTCGGTGCATCGTGCATTCGGAAGGGGGCGGCCACGGTCTCAAAATCCCCGGCAATTGGGTGATGGATTGTCTCAAAAGCACCCGTTGCGCGCACTTGAGGGTCCTGCACAGCTGACGCCGAATCGTTGATTGGCGCCCAAATGCACTTGTGTTCATCCAGTCTGGCTATCCAGTGCTCTGTCGGCATCGAACCGACACTTTCATCCAGGGTCGCTATGAGCTGAGACATGTTTTGATATCTGAGGCGGCCTGTGGAGAACTCGTCTCGTTCTAAGAGGTCTTCCCTGTCCAACGCTGCGCAAAATCGCTTCCAAGCATTTCCCGTGTCTGGCATAGCGAATTGCAGCCAGCGTCCGTCCGATGTCTGGAAGGCTTCCAGCATCGCGGAGAGACCCTTTTCTCTGGGTCGGTCGTAGGCGGGCCGGCCGTCAACCAGCGAAGTCACCAGGTCGAGGCTGATAGTCCATGTTGCTGTCCGCAACAATGAGGCCTCAACGACTTGCCCTTCGCCTGTCATATCGCGCGACCTCAAGCCTGTCATTAGCGCCCCGAATAAGGCTATGGACGTTGTGTGGTCACCTGAACCAGGGCGAGCGTGGGGTGGGGGTCCGCCTGGAGTTGTCCCACCGCCATAGACACCTGACCTAGAAAAAAATGCTGTGACGTCATAGCCGGGGCGATTGGTTTCTTCTCCAACTTCGCCGTATCCGGACAGCAAACCAATTACGAGGTCAGGTTTGATTCGGAATAGGTCGTCAGTGTCGAGCCCAAACCGCTCCCGCCGCTCCTTTAAGAGATTCATGACCACCACGTCGCACTGCGCGATTAAGCGGCGAGCAATATCGGAGCCTTGCGGGCTGTCAAGGTTGAGCTCGATGCCCTTCTTGCCACGGTTGATGAATTGGAAAGGGTGGTCGGGGTTGTGTTCGCCGTCCCCGACGTTGGCCTGCTTCATGAGGCCTCTAATCGGGTCGCCTCCAATGGCTTCGACCTTGATTACTTCGGCACCTAAATCGGCCATGATTGCTGTGGCTGACGGGGCGGCTGCAAAGTTCGCGAATTCGATGACCCGTATGCCGTCTAGTGGTGCGCTCACAGCCCCTCCCCTTTTGACAGTCTGAACTGGCAGAACATTAGGGCTCCGGAACGGATTGCGCCGCGGCTAAGTCATCCAGAAGCTCATGGAGTAGTTCCAGTCGCTCTATCCCGAAAGCGGTCTCAATCGCCGCGTAGCCTTCCTCGCTTCCTATTGCGACCTTGGCGACAAGGGTCTTGCCGGCGTCTGTGAGATTCAAGAGTGTGCTTCTTTGATCAGTCGGATGCGGAGAACGATGCAGGAGATCCCGTTCAGAAAGATTCGCGGTTATGCGGGAGAGTGAAGGACTGAGGAGAAATGTCATTTCGCTGAGTTCGCGTGTAGTGAGTGGTTGGTCAAAAGCGGATAACGCTCGCAAGACCCGCCATTGCTGCTCGGTCAATTCGTCAGCAGCTAGGCGTGGCCTGAATTCTCGCATCACCGCTTCTCTGGCTCGCATCAACGCCATAGGAAGGGAGCGTTGGAACGGTCGAAGGGGTGAGGTCACGAGGGAGCCTCATCTTCAATTGTGTTTCTGAGGGTTCCGATGCCTTCGACCGACACCTCGACGACGTCGCCTGGAACTAGCCACACAGGTGGGTCAAGTCTTGCCCCCGCTCCAGTTGGTGTACCCGTGTAGATCACGTCGCCCGGTTCGAGGGTGATGAACGTGGACAGATATTCGATCTGGTATTCGATCGGGTAGGCCATCGTGGCCGGAGTGTCGTCTTGGCGTAGCTCGCCGTTGACTCGAGTTTGCAGGCGTAAATCTTCGAACTCGCCGATCTCGTCGAGTGTCACTAACCACGGTCCCATTGAGCCAGACTTTTCCCAATTCTTTCCCTGGGTGACGTTGAATTTTCCGTGGCGTAGCCAGTCGCGGATAGTTCCCTCATTACCCAGAGTTAGACCCGCGATGTGTTCCCTAGCGTCTTCTTGCGCGATGCGTCGTCCCCGCCTTCCTATTACGGCAACAATCTCACCCTCGTAGTCAAGCTGTTCGCTTTCTGGTGGTCTAAGGAGTCCTTGCTCGTGTCCAGTCAGGGACTCGGGAAAGCGCACAAAAACGCTTGGTTTAGTCGTGGAACTCGAATCCGCGTACTCGGTGTTCCGGCCGCCGTAGTTCACTCCGATACAAAAAATCTTTTTTGGTCGCGGAATTGTCCGCTCGAAAACGACTTCGGATAATGCGAAATCTGCTTCAGCCCAACTAGCGGCGTCTCTTGCTTTGTCGAGACTTCCGGTCTCTAGTGCACTAGTGAGATCCGTGATATCTGGGAGACGTCGACCCAGGTCGACCACGCCTTCCCCGTCTTGGGTGACAGCTCCCCATGTGGTTCTGTTTCCGTGGCGACAGGTGACGAATTTCATGCGGAGAGCTCCCTACCGATAGTTGATAACATGTTACGCATATCGCTGGGTCAAGGCAGAGCCTCAAGTGGGAGAGTGAATAGATGCCTCATATTGTTGTCGAATATTCGTCCAATCTTGAAGACCATGTCGACGTTGGAGCCCTCCTTGCGTCATTACATGATGCGGCTGCCTCACATTCCTCGGTCCCACTTGCCGGACTTCGAACCCGGGCCGTGAAACGCGAGCAGTATGTGGTGGCTAACGGCGATGCCCGAAATATGTTCGTGGCAGTAATAGCTCGACTCAACGGCGAACGCGGGCACGGGCCGCTTCGAGAGATAAGAGATCTTCTATCGGTTGCCTGTTCTGAAATATTGGCTCCGGTCCAACAGCAGCAGCCTCTGGCGGTGAGCGTCGAAGTTCAGCCGATTGACCCTTCGATGAGAATTAATGACAATTCGATTCGAGACCACTACGAGGAGTTGAGGTGAGTTCAGCTCGAACATTTGAGGAAAATAGAGCAACAGCGAACGAAGCCCTGGAAAGATTGTCGAAGGGCCCGCTGTTGCATCTGATTAACGGAGAGTCCGTACCCAGTTCTTCTTCGTCGACCTTCGAAAACTTTTCACCCATCGATGGAACATCGTTAGGGCAGGTTGCAGCTGGAGGCGGAGATGAGGTCGCGCTCGCAGCAGAGGCGGCAGCCAGTGCGTTTGACGACTGGGTGACTCGTCCCGGTAGTGAACGAAAAAAAATTCTCCACAGTGTTGCCGATCTAATTGTTCAACGCGCAGACGAAATCGCGGCCGTCGAATCAGTTGACACTGGTCAGCCCATTCGCTTCATGAGTTCGGCCGCGATTCGCGGAGCTGAAAATTTTCGCTATTTCGCAGACGCGGCACCAGGCGCACTTGACGGCAAAGCCATGCCCACCTCAACCCATTTGAACTATTCGTCAAGACGCGCAATCGGCCCTGTGGGCGTCATCACTCCGTGGAATACACCGTTCATGCTCTCCACCTGGAAAATCGCGCCTGCACTCGCATCAGGTTGCACGGTCGTTCACAAACCTGCTGAGTGGAGCCCTTTGACCGCGTCAATCTTGGGAGAAATTGCACATGAGGCAGGACTTCCAGCGGGAGCGCTAAATGTCGTACACGGAACAGGAGAAATAGCGGGTAAGGCTTTGACCGAACACCCAGCAGTCACAGCGATTGCTTTTGTAGGTGAATCATCGACCGGCTCATTAATCCAAGCTCAAGGGGCGCCCACCCTGAAGCGTTTGCACTTTGAGTTAGGAGGTAAAAACCCGGTCATCGTCTTTGACGACGCCGACCTGGAACGCTCCTTGGACGCAGTCGTATTTATGATCTACAGCCTCAACGGTGAGCGGTGCACATCAAGTAGCCGGCTGCTTGTGCACGACACGATTCACGATTGGTTCGTGGAAAAATTAACGGAACGAGTTAAGGGCCTGACGGTGGGCGACCCTCTGGATCCAGCCACGGAGATCGGGCCCTTGATCCACCCTGTTCATTGCGAGAAAGTCCGTTCATATATAGATGCGGCCATTGAAGATGGTGCAACAGTCGTCACGGGGGATTACAGCTTTGACGAGGGCTCAAATTTCGTTAATCCCATGCTGTTTGTTGACGCTGACAACTCTATGAGGGTCAGCCAGGAAGAAATCTTTGGACCGGCACTCACGGTGATCCCCTTTTCAAATGAAACCGAGGTAATTCAGATTGCTAACGATGTTGATTATGGACTTGCGGGATATCTGTGGACTCAAGATGTCGGTAGAGCACACCGCGTAGCTCAAGGTCTTGACGTCGGAATGATCTGGGTCAACTCGCAGAATGTCAGGCACCTACCGACGCCATTTGGAGGTACGAAACGAAGTGGCGTGGGTCGAGATGGCGGCGACTACAGCTTTGACTTCTACATGGAAACAAAGAATGTTGCAGTGGCTTATGACGTGCATGACATAGGGAAATTGGGGGTGAACAACACTTGAGAAGTTTGGATGACAGGGAGGTTGGCCGTCAGGCACTTCTTCACGACGAGGCACGCAGGACAGCGAGTCAGATCGATCCGGTGACGGTGGAACACCCTCACATGACAATTGACGATGCCTACGCCATTCAAAACGCTTGGTTACAGATCGAATTAGAACGCGGCCGCCTACTGGTAGGTCACAAGATTGGGCTCACGTCGCGAGCCATGCAGCTTGCTATGAACATCGATTCCCCCGATTCCGGGTACCTGCTAGACGACATGGTTTTCGAAAATGGTTGCCAACTGGAGGTCGCTCATTACTGTGACCCCAAAATCGAAGTTGAACTCGCCTTCGTTGTTGGAACTCGAATTGAGGGTCCCGATGTCACTGTCGACGAGGTGCTCAGGTCAACCGAAGCTGTGGTTCCTGCTATCGAATTGATTGATGCTCGTTCGTATCGAAAACATCCGCGCACTGGGATTACTCGTTCGGTCACCGACACCATTTCGGACAACGCGGCCGATGCTGGGATCATATTGGGAGATGTTCGACAAGATCCGAACGACATTGAGTTGCCGTGGGTTGCCGCAATATGTGAACGCAACGGCGATATTGAAGAATCGGGAGTCGCTTCAGCAGTACTGGGCCACCCCGCTTTGGGTGTTGTGTGGCTCGCACGACGGTATTCCGATCACGGCATTGCCCTGGAGCCCGGACAGATCATATTGAGTGGGTCCTTCACCCGACCCGTCGATTGTCGAGCCGGGGATTATTTCAAAGTTGATTATCGAGAACTGGGTACCATCGAATTTTCGTTTCGCTGAAGCAACGACCCGAATTAGCCAGGTGGATGAATCTTGGCGACTGTGTACTCATGGTTCGGTTTCGCGGGAAGTCCACCGTCTGACCGACAGGCAATCGTTGGAATTTCTCGTCCGCGACGCACTTCCACAGACCACTCCTGGAGCGCCACTGAAAGGCTCACAGTCCAACCGTCCTCTGACGGGCTAACCGTGATGTCTCTAGGCAAGATGTCCAACTCCCAACCCAGCTGTTCAAAAACGGCGCGCTCTGCTACCTGTCCGGGCCCCGAAGGAGCACCCCACCAGCCGCGGCATTGAGAACCCAATCTTGATGGTTCTCCCGTGAGTTCAAGAATCGACAATGTTGTGTCCGCATCCAAATGGGCCCACATTCGCCCATCGGGAAGTGTCATCGCCGTTGGAGCGAACCGATGGCCGCCTGTGTGGCTAATGCGAAGGACGTGAAGACCGGGGGCACGTTCCTCTAGTTCGTCTGCCAACTTTGTGCCTTCGCTACCGCAACAAATGTCGTGGCTCCCCTGGGTGCAAATCAACACCGCCAATTCGGGTGGATCGAGAGAACCGGGCGTCGTGGCTAATTGGTCGGGGGTTACGGTGCGGATATTCGATGCGAATTGGGCAAGGTCAGAAGGGCCCTGAGGTCTGAAAGTCCAACTCTTTACCCCGACTTCGTCGCGTTGATATACGAATATTCCGATCCCTGGATCTTCGTCTCTCGGAACCATCGCCAAGACACGAGTCAGTCCGAGTGACGTCGCAACAGTCGAGCTGAAACCTTTGAGTAAGGGGTGGTCAAAAACCGGTTTGGGCCAGGGGAGAGGAGTCTCAATCAGAATGAGAGCCTCAACCGCCAACGCAGTGCCGCAGGGATCAGCGTTGATTAGTCGCGAGTATGAGGAACACTTGGGTGCCTCCTCGCTTGAAGGTAAGAGTCGCAGAGCGTCTTCTGATAACTCGGTTGACATGAAACCAGACTAGATCGGCTTGTTCGGGGGACTGGGAGTCTAATTTCTAATGACTACGATCTCTTTCCCCGGAACTTCAGGCTCGCCGTCGAGCATTTCTGGCGGAAAACCAGGTGCTTGGATTACCAAGCCGGTTGCATCTTCGAGGCGTCTGATGACGTTAGGGGACCATTCTCTTGAGCCGTAGCGGTCCTGGGCATCCTGAAAAATATTGATTAGGAGCGGGGAAAGCTCAAGCGGGACCTGGCCGCGATCGGCGACTTCTTGAAAAAGCGATATGTCCTTGAGCACCAAATCCATAGTGAAATTGATGTCGCGACTTCCATTCAGGATCACTTGGCCCTCCGTTTCATGCACAAAGGAATTGCCTGAGCTAATTCTTATGGCCTCGTACGCGGTCGTAAGATCCAGACCTGTTGCCTTGGTGGTCGCTAACGCCTCGCAAATTGAAACCAGATTCGCGGTTGCTAAATAGTTGGTGACGACTTTAAGAATTGAAGCCGACCCAAGTTGACCGGTGTGAAGAAGTTGTCTGCCCATAGCCGAGAGCAGGGGAAAAATTCTGTCAAAAACGTCGCGGTCGCAGCCGGCAAAGATGGCGATATTCCCCGTCGATGCTCTATGGCAGCCACCTGAAACAGGGCAGTCGGCGGCGAAACCGCCTATTGCTTGGACTCTTTTCCCGAGTCGGAGCACTTCCTGCTCATCTGTGGTGCTCATCTCGACCCAGACTTTTCCCTCGGATAGTCCGGCAAGTATTCCGTTTTCATCTTCCATGACCGAAGCGCTGACTGCCGGGCTAGGGAGGCAGGTGATAATTACGTCACAGCTTTCGGCTAGTTCTTGTGGGGACTCCGCTAACGCTGCCCCCGCGCGAGAAAAATCTTCCATCGTTGAGGAATCCAAGTCCCGTACCGTCAGGTCAAATCCGTTCCGCAGGATACTTCCGGCTAATTTGGCACCAACATTGCCGAGTCCGATAAAGCCAACTTTCACGCTCTCATTCCAATCTGTAGCGGGAGCAATTGGCTCAATGTAATCCCCTCAAGTATGGGAGATTTTGCTTTACCAATTTGAGGTAGAAAGTTGACGTGTTATGTATCTTCTAGAACGAGGATATTGCCCATGACCCCATCTCATCCGAAGGTGACCGAAGAGATTCGAGAGACCTATATAACCGATGGTGTTGTGAAGCTCCCCGGGGCGGTTTCGGACGACTGGTTGCCCCAAATAGCGGCCATGGCAGAAGCAGAACTCGCGGCTCCGGGTCAATGGGTGACCGATACCAACCCGGGAGCACAGACCAACCGGCTATTTACGAGTCGGTATCGCTGGAAGACCGACCCGGTCATAAATCGGTACGTATTTGAGTCCGGCGTAGCTCAGATGGCGGCTGCCTTGATGGGGTCCTCAACGGCGAGACTGTATTTTGACCATCTCCTGGTCAAAGAACCGAGGACGGAAGCTCCTACTCCGTGGCATCAAGACATTCCGTACTGGCCCTTCTGGGGTAAACAGATCTGCTCAGCTTGGGTCTCGGTGAGCGAGGTGACGGTAGCTGAGAGCTCGTTGGAGTTCGTTCGCGGTTCCCACGCCTGGGAGTCCTATTTCGCTCCAGAATTGTTCGACGGTTCAAAGAAGAATTGGACGAGCGACTTTGAAGGTGAACCGGCGCCGGACGTCGCTGCTGCTCGAGACGACTACGACATCGTTGGTTTTGACGTCGAACCAGGCGATGTCATCTTCTTCTCAGCATGGATCTTGCATGGATCACCTGGCAACGCTGGAGACAAACGTCGAACAGCGCTGTCGACGCGGTGGCTTGGCGATGATGTGACCTGGTATCCACACCCCGGTAGCGATCCAACCGTTACAGATGAAGACACCGAAGTTCAAAGTGGAGAGTACCCCGACGACGACACCCACTTCCCGCTCATCTACAGCGCCTTGGCACCGACTTAAGAGAGTTCGAGCCCGAGAGCCTTGGCCGCTTCGATCACGAGGGGCGCTACCTCGGCAGAATTGAGACTAAGTGCGAGATGTAGGATCGCAAGCGATGCTTTGGCGGTCCCGTCGCTTGTTGAGACAGGCGCGGCAATAGAGGCCATACCTTGTATGACTTCGCCCTCTGAGTAAGCCCAACCAGAGCTGCGTGCCGCTGCGACCTCGTTTCGTTCGCCGTGTTGTGGATCCAAGCCGGCCAGCAAGGCGATTCCGGGAGCCCCGCGGTCGAGTGGGTGGCGAGTGCCCGGACGGTAGGCAACGTGAGCAGTGGTGCTCGTTGGTTCGACAACTTGAACCGTGACTGCTTCTTGCGCATCAGCGACCACAAGAAAGGCGGTCATTTCAAGTGTGTTTGCTAATTGAGTGAGAATTGGCGCGGCGGCCGCTTGCATGTCATTTCTGACACTCCCCGCTAGAGCCACTAACTGGGTCCCGCCGCTCAATCGGCCAGAAGGGTCCCGTGTCACCAAGCGATGGTCCTCAAGTGTGCGAATCATTCGATAGGTCACTGAACGTCCCAACTCGAGTTGGGCTGCGACCTCGTCGATCGTCATGGGCGTATGGGAAGTAGCGATGAGACTCAAGGCCTTGAGGCCGCGGTCAAGCGTCTGGGATCGATTTGAGTCGGGTGAGGATTTAGCGACCATCTCAAGCGACAGGTTAATCTATAATCGGTTAAAGTAACCTATATTCGGTTAATAACTTGGAAGCGAACCCTAGGAACAACGCATGCCCGCACGAACCGGCAAAGAAGTGATCGACCGGCTACAGAGTCGACCACCACACCTTTGGCTCGAAGGCCAACTTGTCGAGGACCCCACTAATCACCCTAAAACCCGCAACGCTGTTCGTTCCCTCGCAGCGCTGTACGACCTTCAGCACCGTGAAGATCTTCGAGATGTGATGACGTTTGAGTCACCATCCAGTGGCGATTTAGTGGGTCGAAGTTTCAACGTTCCTGAAACTAAAGACGATCTACGTCAGCGCTCCGAAATGCACAAGATCTGGGCAGACGCAAGTTTGGGTCATATGGGCCGATCCCCCGATTACATGAATGTCAACGTCATGGCCGCAGGCATGGCGGCCGATTATTTCAACCAGGTCGATGAACGTTTCGGTGAGAACATCAAGAACTATTTCGAATTTGTGCGAGAAAATGACCTGGCACTGACCCATGCACTTACAAATCCTCAGATAGACAAATCCAAACAGGCGAACGAACTTGATGATCCCTATATCGCCCTGGGTTTAGTGGAAGAGACTTCCGAAGGAATCTTGGTGCGCGGAGCCAGAATGCTCGCCACGCTGCCGATATCTGACGAAATTTTGATCTTCCCTTCAACAGTCATACAGGGCGGCGACGAGATGCGCCCTTATGCTCTCGGGTTCTCTCTCCCGAATGACACACCGGGTCTGCGGTTCCAATGCAGAGAGCCGTTGGACCAGGGGCGCAGTCACGTAGATCACCCGTTAGGGTCGCGGTTCGATGAGCTAGACGCCATGGTCATTTTTGACGACGTCATAGTTCCATGGGATCGAGTTTTCCTAATTCGAGACGTCGATAGAGCGAATCAGGCCTATGCGCAGACCGGCGCGGTGTTACACATGGCGCACCAAGTAGTGAACCTAAAGATTTCCAAAACCGAAGCCATCTTGGGCACCCTTCAAGCGATCATCGACATGATTGGAAGCGGGCACTACCCGCACGTGCAGGAAATGGTCGCCGAAGTAATCATCACATTAGAAATCATGAAAGCATTAAAGATTGCTTCAGAAGAGCAAGCGAGTATGAACGAATACGGTGTAATGACGCCCGCGCGAGGTCCACTCGATGCCGCCCGAAATCACTACCCGACCGTTCACAAGAGGTTGATGGAGATACTTCAACTGTGCTCGTCCAGTGGCTTGATCATGGTGCCGAGCGAAGCCGACTGGACCGGTGAACGAAGCGACGACATCGCCAAGTTCCTGCAAGGCAAGAATGGCTCAGCCGAGGAACGGCTGCGCCTATTTCGGCTTGCATGGGACATGACAATCTCAGGATTCGGCGGACGACAGAGTTTGTACGAACGCTTCTTCTTTGGTGACCCGGTGCGAATGAAACACGCCCTCTACGGGGTGTACGACCGAAGCGAATACGTTGATCGCGTTGAACGATTTCTAGCTGACGACACCTGGCCTCGGGTGTGAGTTTGGATCGAGATTCAATAGCTAAGGCTGCTGAACGATTAAGCGGCCGCATCGTCGATACCCCGGTCCAGTCCGTAGAGGCCGACGTTTTGGGGCTGCCTCACCGCGTCACCCTCAAGCTGGAGAGTCTGCAACACAGCGGTTCGTTCAAGGCGCGAGGCGCGATGAATGCTCTGCTGTGCAGCCAGGTTGGCTCAGATGGGGTGATAGCCGCTTCTGGGGGAAACCATGGTGCAGCAGTAGCTTGGGCTGCCCAAACCCTTCGATACCCCGCCAATATTTTTGTCCCGTCCATTATCTCGCCACGCAAACTCGAAAAGCTCCAGTTGTACGGTGCCCAAGTACACATAACTGGGAGCGAGTACCACGACGCTCTCTCGGCGGCGCGTCAGTTCGCTGAAGGGCACGATTGCATTGAACTACACGCCTACGACCAAATAGAAGTTGTATCGGGCGCTGGAACCATCGCCGTGGAAATAGATGCCCAGATTGCTGATGCGACAACAGTGATCGTGGCCTGCGGAGGTGGAGGCCTAGCGGGTGGACTAGCGACATGGTGGGGGACCAGTAAACGACTAATAGCCGTCGAAACTGAAGGTACGAAAACTTGGGCGTCAGCACGAGCCGCAGGCGAACCAGTCGACATCGAAGTATCGGGTCTGGCTGCGGATTCTCTTGGAGCTAGACGCATAGGACACCTTGGCTGGAACGCCCTCTTGTCTTCGCAAGCGGAAAGTGTTGTTGTCAGTGACGAAGAAGTAGCCGCGGCCCAGGCGGTACTCGCGACCCAATTCGGCGTTCCATCGGAGCCAGCAGCTGCGGCGGGCCTGGCCGGAATGCTGTCAGGTAAGACGTCGATCTCGAAAGATGAGCACTGTGTCTTGGTGATATGCGGGGCGAACTCGGACTGAATCACTTCGTCGTACGACTAGCGTCAAGGACATGACTTGGTGGTGGTGGCTACTAATTGTTGGGGCATTGCTTCTCGCAATAGCGCTTCGCGACCTTGTCCAACGCCGACATGCCCTACTGCGGAACTTCCCATTGATCGGCCACCTGCGGTACTTGATCGAACGGATCGGCCCTGAGCTTCGTCAATATGTCGTTGCTGACAACGGCGAAGAGAAACCTTTCAGTCGAGACGAGCGACGATGGGTGTACGCGACAGCCAAGAACGAGAACTCATATTTCGGCTTCGGCACCGATGACGATCTGACAGAGGCTAACCGGGTCGTCTTCCTTCACTCGCCGTTTCCAATTCTCGAACCAGTTCCTCATTCCGCGCCCATCCCATGCAGCAAAGTGTTGGGACAATGGCGAAACCGACCGGGGGCCTTCCGTCCACAGTCGGCAGTGAACTTATCGGGCATGAGCTTTGGATCGCTTTCAGGACCAGCTGTCCAGGCACTCAATCGTGGGGCGGCGATCGACGGTTGCTTACACAACACAGGCGAAGGCGGGGTAGCTGATCACCACCTTCGCGGCGGAGAACTCGTTTTCCAGTTCGGCACTGGATATTTCGGATGCCGCGATGACGACGGAAAGTTTTGCGCTGAGTCGCTGCTCAAAACGGTTTCGGCCGCACCGGTGAGGGCTATCGAAATCAAACTGAGCCAGGGTGCCAAACCCGGCATGGGTGGATTCTTGCCCGCGGCGAAAGTTACCTCTGAGATAGCGGAAGCTCGCGGCGTGCCGCGGAGAGTGGACGTAGCTAGTCCAGCGGGACACTCAGCTTTTTCCGATGTTGCCAGCCTTGTGGCGTTTGTCGAGGAAGTAGCAGAGATCACTGGATTGCCAGTGGGCATCAAATCCGCTGTGGGTCGAGCAGATTTTTGGACACGACTGGCGCGACATATGGCTGAAACTGGAAGGGGACCGGACTTCATCAACATCGATGGAGGCGAAGGAGGCACGGGTGCTGGACCTTTGGTCTTCTCGGACCACGTCGCCCTTCCATTCTGGGAAGCCTTCGCCACAGCCCACCATGCCTTTGCAGAAGCCTCTTTAACAGATGCGGTTGTATTTGCGGGGGCGGGACGCCTCGGGCTTCCAGCGCGAGCAGCGATGGCTATGGCCATGGGCGTTGACCTGGTGAACGTGGGGCGTGAAGCAATGCTCGCGATCGGATGTCTACAGGCACAAAAATGTCACACCGGACATTGCCCTACCGGTGTTGCGACCCAATCCAGGTGGCTCCAAAGGGGTCTTGACCCAACCGATAAGGGTGTGCGGTTGGCGAACTACGTGTCAGGTCTGCGCCGTGAACTCTTGCGATTATCGTTCGCGTGTGGGATGAAACACCCGGCCCTGTTGGGTCCAGACGCTGTGGCCATCCGATGCGCCGATGGTGGATACCGCAGTGCCCACGAGCACTATGGCATCAATCCAGCGGTGACGCATTCTGAACAGCGCGTGAAGTCGATAGAAGAAGCGCTGTCCTCGGCCTGAAAGATCGGCGAGCGGAAGCTACCGTGCCACTATGACGATGATGACTGGCGGCCAAGCCGTCGCCGAGACGCTTTCTGCCGTAGGCGTGAAACACGTTTTTGGCATTGTGAGCGTTCACAATTTGCCCATCTATGATGCGCTCTCGCTTCAACCAGACATCAAGGTAATCAACGTTCGGCATGAACAAGCCGCGGCGCATGCTGCTGACGCGTACTCGCGCGTTACGGGTGAGTTAGGGGTAGTACTGACGTCAACTGGGCCCGGCGCAGTCAACGCTGTACCCGGAATCTTCGAAGCAGCCTTTGTCTCCTCGCGGGTCATGATGATCACAGGACAGATCGAGTCCCGGTTCCGCGGCAAGGGAAAAGGCTTCCTGCACGAACACGAAAAGCAGCCCGAGATGCTCGACACGGTGTGCCGGGAGGTCGCCTCGGTCCGCTACACCGAAGACATCAGCAAGGAACTGGCACGAGTCGCCGACGATATTCGCCGGGGCCGCCCGCAACCGGGTGCAGTCGAAATCCCAATCGACCTTCAGTACCGAACAACTGATGTTGAGATTGTCGGCTCATCGACAGTTGATCGTGTCGCTCCGGATGAAGCCCTTGTAGACCAAGCGGCGGAGATATTGCGAGCAGCGTCACGTCCAGTCATATGGGCCGGTGGTGGAGTCAATATCGCAGGCGCGGCACACGAGTTAACAGCTTTTGCTGAACGGCTCGGGGCCCCAGTTGTTACGACAATTGAGGGTCGCGGATCTATTCCGGAGACTCACCCCCTCAGCCTCGGTTTTCGCACCGATCGGGTGTCAGGCATGGAGATATTCGAAGACGCGGACGCGGTACTGGCAGTAGGCACGCGGTTCCAGAACTATGCCACGCGCGTCTGGACTCTCCCCATGCCCGAAAAACTTGTGCATATCGATGTCGACCCAGAAGTTATCGGCCGAAATTATCCGGCAGCGGTCGCGGTAGTCGGAGACGCCAAACTTGGACTCGACGGCTTGCTCAATCGGATCGATACAGGCAACGTTGACGATCAGTTCGTCGATCGCTGCCGTAAAATACGAGCCTCCGACGAAGAAGCCGTCAAAGAAGAGGTTGGTCCGGACCACAGCCAGATTGTCTCGATCATCCGGCGGCTACTTCCCGAAAACTCGCCAGTAGTTCGCGACTCCACCGTTCCCAACTACACGTGGGGAAATCGCTTACTCCCGATATTGCAAAGTCGAACTTCTATTCGTCCGGCGGCCGTAGCGATAGGCCCAGGATTGCCACTAGGTATGGGCGCGGCTATCGGTAGCGGACACCACACACTGGTAGTGCAAGGTGACGGTGGTCTCCAACTATCTATCGGCGAGTTATCTGCCTGTGCGGAGCACCAAATTCCCGTCATCGTTTTGGTGTTTAACGACTCCGGCTACAACATATTGCGCATCATTCAGGACAATGTCCTGGGTCGTAAACACGGAACCGAACTACCAACAGTTGATTTCGTCAAAGTCGCCGAGGGAATGGGAGTGGACGGCGAGAGAGTCGAAGGAATTGAACAGTTCGAACCGGCTCTGGCGAGGGCCCTCGAACGTGAGGGTCCGAGCGTTCTAGATATCAACATGGACTTCCTAGCGCCCATCCGCTTGACTCTTCCAGCCCATCAGCGTTCCCGGAAAGAGGAATGAAGCTCTCCTAGGGGAATACACCCATGAAACCCTAAACCACCTCTTCACATTCGAATGGCTCGCCGACGTCATCACCTACCTGGCGGAGTGCTCTGACCACAGAACCCGGATAGGAGATAACCCCTTCAAGGGTTCGCCGTTCCATAGTTTGCTGCTCTATCTCACCGGGAAGGTAGACCTGTTGACCCGGCAGAGCATCTTCTTCGCCGGCAGCGCGAATTTGATTGACCATCTCTTCGATGTCGTCGTAGTACCCGTCACGATCTCTGAAGATTTCGGGATCCATAAGTAGGAAAAACTGGCCTCTGCGACCCACAGCAACATCGCTGCTGTGAGCAGAACCGGAAAGAATGCCAGCCAAGACATTAGAGGCAGTAATCATTCCGATCCCCTTGTAACCCCCGATGGCAGGCACAATTCCCTTCATCGCGACGTCGGGATCCACCGTGGGATTCCCTTCCCTATCGAGAAACCCCCATGCTTCAGGGATCTCGGTTCCTTCGGAACGAGCTCGTAGAACCTTTCCCAGGGCGACGGGAGTCATGGCCATATCGAGAACGATTGGCGCATGATCTCGCCGAGGGAATGTCCACACGATGGGGTTATTTCCGAACAACTTTCTCCTACTCCCAAACGGTGCGAGATTCGGAACGCTGGTCGTAGTACCAAAGCAAACCAACCCGGCTTGTGCAGCCTGGTATGGGTAATTGGCACCACAACCCCAGTCGTTAGAGTTGCGTATAACGCCAGCGACCATGCCGCTTTTAGAAGCCGCCTCTATTAAGTGCTCCATGAACCGGGTGATTACGAGTTGTCCGAGTCCATGGTTGCCATCGGCTACCACGACCGCCGGTGTTTCCTGCACTATACGTAGCTGTGCTTTGGGATCGGTCGATCCATCGCGGAACCAGTTGATGTACCAACTCACTCGCTGAAAACCATGAGTATCGACACCTCGCAAGTCAGACCACAGTTGGTTGTCGACCACCGTTGTTGCATCTGTTCCTGACATGCCGGCCGCTTCGTAGGCAGCGATTCCCCACGGGCGGAGCTGGTCCAAGCGAAAAGCGATCGGGCCGTCAGGTTGATCGCCGCTGGGGCGATCGTCGGGAATTCCTCGGGGGGAATGGTTGTCAGTGCTAGTCACAGTTCTCCGATCACAGCGTCCGCAAATTTTTCGGTTCCAGCGTTACCGCCCTGATCTGGAGTCAGAACAGACCCAGAAAGATAGACGTCTTCAATGGCCTTGTTTAGACGATCCGCGGCGGCATTGAGATTCAAATAGCGAAGCATCATCGCCGCCGACAACAAAGTCGCGGTTGGATTGATGATTCCCATCCCGGCAATGTCAGGCGCAGTTCCATGAGCGGATTCGAAATAAGCGAAATCGTTTCCGTAGCATCCGGATGGAGCGAGTCCCAGTCCACCTATTGTTCCCGCGCCCAAATCAGACAGCACGTCACCGTAGAGATTCGGCAGGAGTAAGACATCGATGTCGTGCGGCCGGATCACCAGGCGGTGAGCCATATCATCAACAATGAATTGCTCGTATTGCAACCCTGGGTACTCCTGAGCTATTTCCCGGACGATCTCACAGAACCACCGATCCGTGGCGGGAAGCATGTTGGTTTTCGCCGAGACCGTGAGTTTCGCACTCCTCTCGAGCGCCAGTTCGCAAGCAAAACGTGCCACTTGTTCAGTACCTGGGCGTGTGATGATCTTCGCTGCGAACCTGCCGTCTTCAGCTCCGGCCGGTAGACGGGACCTGGCATCAGTGAGGCCTGCATTGATTAGGTCCTTAGCTTCACCCATGATTCCGACATACATGTCCTCAAGGTTCTCTCGGACGATGACGTAATCAATTTCTTCGGGGTCTTTCAATGGAGACCGGAAGCCGGGACGCCATTGGATTGGTCGAACATTGGCAAACGTCAATTTGCCCCAACGCATGTACCGCGCGCCGGGAGTCGTTCCATTTGTTGCGCCGAACAGCACAGTGTTGGCGGCATCAATTTGACCGTGCACAACAGTTTCGCGCTCCGTTGCGTCTAATTCTGATAGCTCACGACCCGGCAGTACATGGTCCCATTCAATGGGTAGGTCCAAGCGAGCGAGTACTCGCAGTGAAGCCTGCATCGCTTCTGGCGCCGCGTCGTCGCCGGGAATAACACAAACCCGAATAGGAGTAGTCATGCCCTAGGCCTCCACACCGCCACAACGACCACTCCCTCGATGACAGCACGGGCTAAGTGTGGCGCGCTATAGAAATCTTGTCCGGTGTGGTAGCTCGTGGTTAGCACGAATCCTCCATCGCTAATTACAACGACCGTGGGCGTCGCGTGCAAGTAAGCAACATCGGGTCTATATGAGTCGTAGGCTCCGGCGATGCTTGAACCGAGCGCGACGAAACTGGGATCACGTCGCGACCGTAGCGCGCTCGCGGTTCGAGGGTTCTTTCCGCTGTTATTTGCTGGAATGTGCTGGCACTGGGCGCGGTGGGGGATCGCCTTTTTGTCAGCGTATTGGGTTAACGACATAACGGACTCGCCCCGAATGGTCCAACTCACCGGAACAACCATGTGGGCTCCACTGCTTTTGGGCGGCGCAATTGGCGGGGTTGTCTCCGATCGCTTCGACCGTCTGCGAACTGTTCAGTTTCAACTGGCGCTCTTGGTGCCCGTAGTGGCCGTAGTTGGTGTGCTGGAACTTAAGGGCTCATTGCAACTCTGGATCATCTACCCGTCTTTGCTCGTAGCTGGCGTTGGTTGGGTCGGCGACATGACTAGCCGCCGGGCACTGGTATTCGAATTAGTCGGCGCCCAACGACTAGATAACGCCATGGCATACGAATCGTTTGCGCTTGCAACTGGCGTCGCCGTCGGCAACCTCATAGGTGGAAGTGTCGCCCAGAGTTTCGGTGTGGGGGAGGGGTTTCTCGTAGTCGCTGGGATATTAATAGTGGGCCTTCTAGCGCTCAATGGGGTCCCTCGAACGGGTGGCACCCCATCTGAGCAGCATCGAAGTGGGTCGTCAACGGTTGAAGAACTCCGGGCGGGGTTGTCACTCTTTCGAACCAATAAAGGACTTCGGAGCATCCTCGGTGTCACCGTTATTGCCAACTTTTTCCTGTTTGCCTATTTCCCAGCTGTTCAACGCATCGGAGATCGCGTAGGCGCAAGCCCCAGCCAGATTGGACTTATTGCAGCCATGACCGGATTTGGCATGATGGTCGGATCTGTGATTATTGGGGTCTGGGAACCGAAACGTCGAGGGTTGGCCTATGTAGGAGGTGTCGCATTTGGCATGGCCATGCTGATCCCGTTCGCTGCGAGCGGCTCAGTGTCGGCGGCTGCCCTTGCATTGTTTCTCGCGACGATGGGTTCTGGATTTTTTGCGGCGACACAATCAACACTTGTTCTTACAACTGTGGACATCAATATGCGTGGACGCGCGATGGGTCTTCTCAGCATGGCCATCGGGGCTCTGCCCGTTGGGACGTTTCTGCTCGGTGAGATAGCCGAACGCGTTGGAGCTTCCGGCGCAGTCGTGTTCATGGCGTCCACTGGGTTGGTCGCCCTTGCCCTGTGGGTACTAACCCATAGGGAAGTTCTCGTTATGGGGCGATCTGGGGATGTGAGCGCGCCGCAATAAGGCCTCAGTTCCGCCGCCGAGCACAACGCCAATGAAATAACTTCCACCCTTGACTACTGTTCCATTCACACTTTCAAGAGGGGACAGTGGATATGAAGGCCGCGGTTTTGAATCAAATTCCAGGTGAGTTAGAGATTGAGGACATATCAGTAGACAAACCTGGACCAAATGAAGTCTTGGTGCAGGTCGTTAATGCCGGTCTGTGTCATAGCGACCTTCATTTTATGGATGCCGCGTGGCAAACCCAGCTACCCGCAGTTATGGGCCATGAAAGTGCTGGTGTGGTGCAAGCCGTGGGAGCAGACGTTGCTTATGTCGCACCTGGTGACCACGTTATTACCTGCCTTTCGGTGTTCTGCGGAAACTGTGATCTGTGTCTTACGGGACGACCAAACCTTTGCAGGAATAATGCTGCGGTTAGCCGCCCCGACGACGTCACTCCCAGATTGGCCAAAGGCGATGGCACTGCAGTAGCCCAATTCGCACGTCTAGGCGGTTTCGCCGAAGAAATGTTGGTACATCAAAACGCTGTGGTAAAGATCCGCGAGGACATGCCGCTGGATAGAGCTTCACTCATCGGGTGTGGTGTAACAACTGGAGTCGGAGCAGTCTTCAAGACAGCCAAAATTGAACCAGGATCTACCGTTGCGGTTTTCGGAGCCGGCGGCATAGGCCTGTCTGCGGTTCAAGGCGCGCGCATCGCCGGAGCGGGTCGAATTATTTCCATCGATGTCACCGCCGACAAACTAGAAACCGCCCGTTCGGTTGGCGCGACCGACACTGTAAACGGGGCAGAGACAGATGCCGTTGCTGCGATTCATGAGATGACAAAGGGCGGGGTGGATTACGCGTTCGAATGCATCGGCCTTAAAGCCACATGCGAGCAAGCATGGTCTGCTTCCAAACTGGGAGGCACCACTGTCATCGTCGGCATGATGCCCTTCGGAGAAAAGATCGAGATCCCCGGTTACGAAGTGTTCATGATGGAAAAGCGGCTCCAAGGTTCGATGATGGGTTCAAACTCATTCCGGGTTGACATGCCTCGGTACATCGACATGTATCTTGACGGTCGCTTGATGTTGGATGAAATGATTTCCAGCCACATTCAGCTCGAACAGATCAATGAGGGATACGACCAGATGCGCCAGCGCGTCGGTACTCGAACAGTGATCGACTTCAATTGATCACAACGATCACCGAAAACTGAATAGGGAGGACTCGCGGATCATGGACGTGAATGGCAAAGTAGCGGTCGTCACCGGCGCGGCGAGCGGAATGGGTTTAGCGATGGCCGAAACCTTCGCTGATGCAGGGATGAAAGTAGTGCTTGCCGACATTGAAGAGGCCGCACTCAAGACAGCAACCGCGCGGATAGTTGATAGCGGTCATGAAGCAATCGGGGTTCGTACTGATGTTGCCCAGCTAGCTGAAATAGAAGCTCTCGCCGCCGCCACGCTCAAGCAATTTGGTGCAGTCCATGTTCTCTGCAACAACGCTGGGGTGGGTGTCGGTGCACCAGTCGGCGAAACCTCAATTGCGGACTGGAAATGGACTCTAGACATTGACCTCTGGGGTCCGATCTACGGAGTCGAAACATTCTTACCTCTCATAGAAGATCAAGGTGAGGGCCACATCAATTCGACAGCTTCCATGGCGGGCTTATACGCCGGCGCTTCTCTGGGCGCCTACAACGTCGCCAAACATGGCGTCGTGGCGCTCATGGCGTCACTCGAGCGAGACCTTCGATGGCGAGACTCGAAAGTTCGTGCCTCGGTACTTTGCCCCGGACCCATCAACACGAACATCGTTGATAGCGAGAGAAATCGAGAGCCCGAAGACGCTGCGCAGCACATCTCATCGGAGCAAGGCCAAAAGTTTTGGGATTTCTTGACTCGAACATTGGCAAACGGAATGGACCCCGCTGACGTCGGGCCGATGGTGCTCGACGCGATCACCGAGGAAAAGTTTTGGATTCTGACTCACCCAGAGATGGGGGAGGTAGCCATCAACCAGACCCGTGCCATGCTCGACGACCAAAGATTGACGCGGTAAAGAAATCCGAAATTCTAAGAACAACCAAAATTCTAAGAATATGTAGAAAAACGGCCGAATCAGTACATACTTATGCCGAGTGAGCATCGCCCGGTCCGCATATGAACCCAACGTTTGGAGCGTCGCTCCGCGAGAGGCGATAGCTCAAGAACCCCCTCAACCCGAGCGCTACCGGCGAGTGCTGCTGTGGGTCATTGCTCTAGCAGTCCTCGGATTCGGTTCTCTAATGACGCTGGTCACAGCGGCACTTCCCAGCATTGCCGCTGACCTCAACACCACCACCACTACCGCTGCTTGGGTGCTAACTGGGCTGATGCTCGCCATGGCAGTAGGCACTCCGGCGGGCGGAAAGTTGGGTGATATCTACGGACATCGCAATACGTTCATTCTCGGTTTGGTTGGCATGAGCGTGACAATGTTTGCGAACTACTGGGTGTGGAACATTGGCGCCTTCATTGCCGTCCGAGTGCTGTTCGGCATCAGCGGTGCTCTTTTGATGCCAAGCGGCATGGCGTTACTCATGCACGCCTTCGGAGGTGAGCAGCGAGCGAAAGCTGTTGGCTGGTTCCAGTTCGCGATGACCGGTGCTCCGACTATCGGAGTCGTCGCAGGCGGGCCTTTACTCGATCTCCTGGGATGGAGATCAATCTTCCTTGTGTTTGGGCTGATTGGGGTGTTGGCGACACTTCTTTCCCTCGTCGTCGTGAAGCCCATTCCTAAGGGCCCAAGAGTTTCCATCGATTGGCAGGGAGCGTTGCTTTTAGCAAGCGCGACGTTGCTCGTCCTGCTTGCGATCACGCGCATACCTGGCATTTCTCGATCTGGATCCTCAGTTATTACCGATATTCCTACTATCGCCATGATCGGGGTGAGCTTGGGCCTGTATTGCAGCTTCGTCGTGTGGGAACGGCGTGTGCCTTCTCCGCTGTTGGACGTCCGACTATTCACTAAGCCCACTTTCGCTTTACCCCTCGGCTCTGCAGCTTGTAGCCAATTCGCGTATATGGGCGCATTCGTCGTCATCCCCAGTGTCCTTCAAGGGCCATACGGATACTCGGTCGGCGCGGCGGCCCTCTTGATGGTCCCCAGGCCAGGTGTGTTCGCTCTAGCTTCCCCGCTCGGCGGAGCCCTGGTAACCAAACTAGGAATGCGAACTCCAATGGTCGTGGGTTCGACCGCAATGATTGGCTCAATGTTGGCGTTCGCGTATGGAAGCGGTCCCGTGAACTTCGGCTTGACCTTCATCATGGTTGGTCTTGTTCTGTCAGGAGTCTCAGCCGGCATCGGTTCGCCGGCTTATCAGACGATGGTCGCCAACTCTGTTGAAGATGCTGATCTAGGAATAGCGAACGGTATGAACCAGACCGTCATGTGGATGGGCATGATTTTGGGAATTCAATCGATGTTGGCGTTCGCGGGCACCGAACTAACACCAACGCGTCTCAGAGCTACTTTCGTTTTTGCAGCGTCAGTAGCGGCCGTTGGGTATATGGCTCCTATTTTCGCTGCTGGACAGAGAAACCAAGATTGACCGCACAACTTTTCTGCCCCAGGTGACGCGATAGGTAAGACTGTGCACATGGCATTTCGATTTGATCTTGAGACCATCGAAGTCAAACCCGACGGGGAAGTGCTTCGAATTTGGCTCAACCGACCTGAATCGCGCAACGCTCACAATCAAAAGATGGTGGAAGAGGTCGGCGATTTGTTCATCGCTTTGAATAGTCAACCGGACTTCCGGGTAGCTGTTCTAGGAGGACGAGGTAAATCTTTTTGTGCTGGAGCAGACCGCAAAGAACAGGCCGCCCCAGCTCAGAACGATCGACAAGCCCGATACATCGGACAACTTGGCCGCCGAGCGGCTCGAGCAATCGAAGACTGCGACCTAATTACCATCGGCCGAATTCACGGCCATGCCATTGGAGGAGGCTGTTGCTTTGCAACATCTTGCGACTTTCGACTCACAACCTCCGACGCTCTTTTCTACGTCCCCGAAGTCGAACTTGGTGTACCGCTCCCTTGGGGGGCGACTCCCAGACTGATTCACGAAATCGGCGCGGCTCGCGCCCGACAGATGTTGATCACGTCCGAACGTGTCGACGGCACAAAAGCGGCCGAATGGGGTTTAGCTCACGAAGTGGTGTCCAGTGAAGCTGACCTAGACGACGCGGTGGAGCGATGGGTACAGAGACTGCTCTCGTTGCCCTCGATGTCCGTTCAAATGTCGAAGTACCAGATGCGTGGTTACAGCCAAATGAGTCGAATGGGCGATCTGTCAGAATTCGACGGAGATGCCTCAGAGCGCGCCTCTCGAACTAGTGATGCTCAGGCCCGGTTCGGCACCTTCGGATAACCCCTGTTTGGCAACACTGGTTAGGTTCTAGCGTCGATCTTTCCGAACGCCTTTTTGGCAGCTTGGATTCCCTCCACTGCCCGCGGAATTCCGCCGTAAATGGTCATTTGCACCATGATCTCTTCGATCTCTGTGCGACTAAGCCCATGATTGAGCCCGGCAGGAACGTGAAACGCCAACTCTTCGACCCGACTCAACGCGGCCAGAATTGCGATGACCACCACGCTTCGGTCCCGACGCGTTAACTCCTCTCGCGCCCACAAGTCACCGAATGCCCAATGGTAGGCAATGACCCCAACATCGCCCAGATGCTCGACCATTGCGGCGAAGTCGACTTCAACGTCATCAGCACATCGACCCCCAGTAAGGGTCTTACGGACGTCATGAGCGCGGATTCTTCGCTCTGAATCATCGAGCTGTTCCGCTCCCTGTCGTTCAGGTAAGCGATCGACACCATCGATTTGGCAGAAGCGATCAGTGACCACTCTCGATGCCTGCATAGCCATCGGGAAGCCCGCGTAAGCGGCTACCTGAATGACGGCTTCCTCGATCTCGCTGCGCGAAAGGCCGTTGTTCAGCCCCACTTGAGTATGCAGAGACAGTTCCTCAGTGCTGCCAATAGTTGCGAGTACTGAAATGACAATGAGACTCCGGTCACGGCGACTCAACTGTGGACGAGCCCACACATCTCCCATCACCACGTCGAAGGCGAAGCTTCCTAAAGCCCCATGCTGACGTTGGAAGGAACGAGCCCCCCGCTCAGGGTCCGCCACACTGCCCGCCATGAAAGCGTCGAAGACCTCTAGCGCAGATTGATGACGCTCTTCGTAACTACGATTTTCCATTGTTCTCCCTCGAACCAATGATGACAGTGCATCACATCGGGAGTGCACCCGTCATTCCGGCTCGGTGAACATCTTCACGCTTCATGTCCGACTACTCACTCGGGTGAAACAGATTGCCCGAACGCTTGAAGGAAGCTGAGAGGCCTTAGGCAATCCCAAATCACAGTCCTTGACCACACTCTCTGTCACATACACAACTCCGAAGCGGGGGGATCCTGTCAAAAGATCGCGCGCGGCGAGGTTTCATCCATTAGCTGGATTGGTTGGTCGACCGACATAGGCTGACGAATACCCGGGCGGTTTAGACCATTCCACTGTCGAAAGTTCTTTTTGGTAGCGCTGCCAAATCTCATATTGGCGGTCCTCGCTGGCGTACTCAAAAGGGTCTTCCAGGCGTTGTTCGACGTCACCGCCTCGCTCAACGGGATTGGCTACGAGCCATCGAGTGGCGAGTCTCCACGCAGCGCCGGGCTCAACTACATCGGAATATCCCAAATCTCGAATCGTCGGACCGATGTCAAGAATTCGATGGGAGTTAGACCAACTTGTGAGCATGGGACGAGTAGAAGGTGCCGCGTCGTACGGGAGCGAGATAATTTCCCATTCGTGTTCGAGCTCATTTGCGACAATTTCCGCGATTTGGCGGATGCTGAATAATTGCTCATCGGCCACGTTGTAGATCTTTCCCACTGCTGGCTCAGGGCGATCACAGGCTAAGAGTGTTGCGTGGGCCGCGTTCTCAACCCAAGCCTGGCTTTTAACCGTCAGACCTCCATCGGGGACTATCAAAAAGGGGCGGCGATCGATAGCTCGGCGAACGATAGGCCACTCGCGAGGAAGAAGTTGTCTTGGTCCGTACAGCTGCGGATAGCGAAGATGAATGGCTTCAGGGTGGGTTGAGAACACCACTTCCTCGGTTTCACGAATCCGTCGGAGCTTGCCAAAGAACTCATTGTTACCGACCAAATCAGATCGATGTGGAAGCGGAACGGGCATTCCGACGGGGAACAATTCATCTGGGTTAGCGAAACCCTGATACACGCCAACCCCTCCGATGGATACGAAGTGATTCACCCGCCCGCGGAGCAGACTCGCCAAATCTCGAAGCCGCCCATACATGATGACTGCTAAATCAAAGGTTCGATCACCTAAATCATCAGCGGTTCTTTCGATGTCAAACGGGTTGCTGTGGATGTGTTCCACTTCAGGACCGATCAGACTTGTTTCATGTCGACCGGTGTGAAGAATGGTGACTCGGAAACCTCTATCTAAGAGTCCGTTCACCACATATGGACCCGTCGGACCAGTCCCGCCGATGACTAACGCAGTCTGCATTTAGACATTGTCGCCGCTGAGTTCGGCTGGCGGGAGGAAAAAGTGCCTCACAGTACGGTAAGTTGCACGGAAGGTTTCATCGATTTGGGGGTACGCAACGTGGCGACCAAGGCAGGCGACCGTCTCGACTTTGACGGTGGCGTTCAAGTAATCGTGACTAAGGGTGGCGAGGGCGACATCACGCACAGCGATGGTGGTGACGGTCTCAAGGTCGGAAAGCGATACCAAGACGAAGACAGCGGAATCGAAGTACTTGTGACCAAACCGGGCGCCATTACCTTGCAGTGCGATGGCAAAGACATGCAACTGCAAGAGCCAAAGAAGACAAAGTCAGCCGACTGAGTAGTCGGTACGCGAAGAGACCAGAGGACTGTTCTGCAGGATGATTCTGTCGCCGTTGCTCGGTCTACCGATCGGCGCGTCGTAACCCTGACTCTGCCGGGTGGTCCACTGACCGCGCGCGTGGCTAGGGACCTAAGTCAAATCTGTGAGCAACTGCGCGAAGATCGAGAGCCAAGAGTCGCAGTCCTTAGAGCCTCCGCTCCAGATTTTTGCTCAGGACCGGCTGAAGATTTAGACCCAGCAGCTATTTCGCCGGATCCTGCTACGTCCTTATCTGCCCTACGGGTCCCACTGGTTGCGTTTCTCTCGGGGTCATGTGTTTCGGTCGGACTGGAGTTAGCGCTCGCATGCGATATAAGAATCGCCACACCCGACTCCATCTTCTCGCTTGCTGATGCGCGTGAAGGCACCCTGCCCATGTGGGGAGGCACCCAGCGGTTACCGCGAGCAATATCTCATGGGCGAGCCACGTCGATGCTGCTGCTTGGAACCGAGATCGACGCGCCAACGTCTCGATCATGGGGGTTGATCCATGAAATTGCTGACAAGGGTGATGCAGATCTCACGAGAGTCGTTGAGTCGTTATTGACCTCGGGTCCGTTGGCTTTGGAGTTAGCCAAAGAAGCTATTCATCGAGGGAGTGAACTTTCGTTGCGGGATGGTCTCCGACTTGAAGGCGATCTCAACCACCAACTAGCTGCCACCGAGGATCGAGCGGAGGGGTTGGCTGCATTTTTCGCCAAACGGCCCCCTGACTTCTCGGGCCGATGACCAAATACTGGCTGCCGCCTCTGTTGCATGAACGAGGAGAACTGCTTGCCGCAACAATAGACAGCAGACTTGGGACCGAACTTGTCGCAGCGATCGACTATTGGCTAGAGCTTCCGGAACGAACTGTGAGGGAACCAACTCGACCCTCAACTCCGCGTCGGTGGGGTGAGGGCTATCTCTGCGTTGATATAGGCCCGGATGATGAGAGCACTTGGGAGACCTTCGCTCCCATCGTTGAATCAGATTCCGATCCTGAATCAGTCGCCCGAAGAGCCCAAGTTTGGCGTCTACCGGTAACTCCTTATCGGTCGAAGCGGATCGCTATGGAACCTAACGACCTTGGCGACTGCCACCGCCGAGTCGATCTACGTGGCGTAAGAGTGGTCGATTTGACCTCGATGTGGGCGGGCCCTTTTTGTACGGAACTGCTAGCCCGCGCTGGCGCACGGGTGATCAAGATCGAACCATCCTGCCGCCCAGACGGTTTGCGCTATGGGGACGGCGACAATGGCTCTGGCAACGCTCCAATGTTCATCGAATTGAATAATTCCAAAGAGATTGCTGACATCGATCTTCGCCATTGCTCTGAGGGTGGCGAATTCCATCAGTTGGTGCGTTCCGCAGACCTAGTTGTCACATCGCTCTCACCTAGAGCTAACGCCAACCTAGGCGTTACTCGGGATCACCTCCACGCCGTGAACCCCGACCTTGCATTGCTGTCAATCACAGCATTCGCTTCCGAAAGCGATGAAAGCGACTGGGTGGCCTACGGAACAGGAGTTCATGCTGCCTCGGGAATGGGGTGGATTGATGGCCGCCCAGCAACGCCCGCTTTCTCCTATCCAGATCCTCTCGCCGGTCTCGAAGCTTGCGCCACAGCTCTCGCCCAACTAGTCGGCGATGCGCCAAAGCAATGCCGAGTGTCACTGGACCGATCCGTCGCCGCTCTAAGAGAATCGCCATGACTGATCGAGTCACCCTCTCGTTTTCTGATCAAGGCGTAGCCACCGTCCTTATATGCAATCCACCGCTCAATATTTATGACCTCGAGATGAGGGACGGACTTATTGAAGCCATCGCCGCTATTCGCGACAATCCAGATGCTCGATGTCTCCTGCTTCAAGCCGAAGGCCGTAATTTCAGCGCCGGAGCAGACCTCACTGAATTCGGTTCCGCCGCCTCGATCTTCGAAGGGCGGCGAATCCGATGGGATCGAGACCCCTGGCTGCCTCTTCTAGGGCTGTCGGTCCCCACTATCGCTGCCATTAAGGGACACACAATTGGGTCGGGACTTGAAATGGCAATGTTGTGTGATCTACGGATCGCGGCGACCGACGCAGTTCTGGGGCTACCTGAAGCCAAACTCGGCATGCTCCCCGCGGCGGGCGGGACGCAAAGTCTCACACGGCTAGTTGGGTCCGGCTCTGCCTCCCCAATCATCCTTACGGGCCGCAACTTAGATGCAAGCGAGGCCCTAGAACTTGGCATCGTCACAGAAGTAACCGAGCCTGGAGAACTCGACCGCACCGCGGAGCGACGGGCTGAAGAGCTAGTGGGTCTTGACCCCGATGTTGCGATGAAATTACGCAGATGCCTTGCCGCCTCGAAGGACCTGCCGCTTCATTTCGGTCTTGAACTTGAACGCCGTCTAGCCACTCACCGCAAGGGCGACGGACCGATCTAACGCGGAGAGATCTCGCGTTCAGTTGGTCGGGTCCCAGGCTCCATCGGTTCTCTATTGATCGCCCGTTGCGACAAACACGATGCCGTCGTGCTGCAACTGCTCGAACTCGGCATCGGAAATCCCTAACTCTCCAAGAACCTCACGTGAATCGCCCCCAGTGGAGTTAAGGCTTGTCGTGATCTCGGTTTTGGCGTCGCTGAACATCCACATAGGAGCGGGTTGACGCACTTGACCCAAACCGGGCGCCGCCTGTTCACTAATTAGACCCAGATGCTTCACGGTTGGGTCTTCGTGGACTTGGCGTCGAGTGACTACCTTCCCAGCTGCGAAATCATGTTCCTCAAATCGCGCGAGCACTTCCGAGGTCGAATATTTTGCTACCTCGGAACTCACCTCCTCTATCAATTCAGGAAGATTCAGTACTCGGCCCAGCTGTTCAGAAAAGCGCTCATCGGTTAGCCAGTCAGTTCGCTCTAAAGCCAGACACAGACCATCCCAAGGGGGTAACAGAATTCCGGTAGCAATTTCGCCGTCGGAGGTTCCCAATACCACCAAGAACGACCCGGGCGCTGACTCGAGCCACGGAGGCATTTGTTCCAATGGAATCGCGGGGTTCAGCTCGGCGTGGGCTGCAGCTAGGCCATCTGGCCACAGAAATGCGAGGCCGACAGCAACCATAGGAATTTCCACGCGTTGTCCGCGACCGGTTTTTTCGCGCATATAAAGAGCGGCTAAAACACCTTGAACGAGTGCATTTGCCGAAGTTTTGTCAACGACCACTTGTCTGACTAGATCTCCTCGGCCTTCCCGATCTCTCTGGTAGTCGACCATTCCTAGTTTCGCCTGCACGACGTAGTCGTACGCGGGCAAGTGAGCCTCAGGTCCGTCGGGTCCGTGGCCTGTGATAGCTCCGCAGATTATGCCTGGATTGGCTGCCGACAGAGCGGCGTAGTCGAGACCCAACCCCTCCGCCTTTCCAGGACGCATGTTGTGAATGAAGACATCTGCTGTAGCTACCAGATCGAAAAGCAGTTCGCGACCGCGAGCAGTCTTGGCGTCTATGGCGCAGAACCGCTTGCCGCGGTTCAGGGAATAAAAAATGCTGGTTACGCCATCGGGTCCTCCACCCAAGCCACCCGAGCGCAGAGGGTCGGGCCCATCAGGGCTTTCTACCTTGATGATTTCTGCACCCAATTCACCGAGCATCATCCCGGCCATCGGGCCTGAATAAATTGACGTGATCTCGACAACCTTTATTCCGGTGAGCGGACTCTTTGGGGCTTCAGTCATAGGACTGAAGTTAGCGTCCCACCTTCTGCTCTAGGAAACGTGGATCAACATTGGGACCTTCGCGTTCTTCGCCGCCGCTTGATCGCCCCGGCATCAAATCCTCGCAATATCGGTTAAAAGAAATAATGGGTTGGCTAACCCGGTTAAGGTCCCCATCGACATGAATACCGCCGTTCTACGACAACAAGCTCGCACCGCTGTCATCGAAGGCCGCAACGCCGGCCTCGGTATGGATGAACCCGTCACAATGAAGGACGGATCAGTCGGAGTGACGATGCGGTTCAAGGGACGGACCAGGAGTCTGCGTTTCACCGAGGAACTCTCTAACTCTGGGGCGATCGACATCTGGGTGACGCAACCATTCCAAGGAGCGATCTCCTGGAGACTTGGCATGATGCGAGCCGCATCAGAACTTGGGGCCCACATCGACAACCTGAAACAAGTCACCCACCGCTAAGCCCCCAGGGCGTTACCTGACTTGCTCCTCGCTCAGCATGTGCAGCT
>DGLO01000121.1:17588-65845 GCA_002388005.1 Candidatus Neomicrothrix sp. UBA4542 | reverse complement strand
GATGCGACTAGAGCGCTTAGGACCGGTGTTTGGGGCCGAGCTAACGAATCTCGATCTGAGTTCGATCACCGCATCGAACGGATTCGATGAAATTAGCGAGCTGATAAGTGAACACGAAGTACTGGTGATTCGCGATCAGCATTTGACTGCCGAGGAACAATTGAACTTCGGCCGGTTGTTCGGCGATTTAGCAATTTCGCCCTTTTCACCAAGATCTGCCACTCAACCTGAACTGATCGTGCTTGAGACAAATTCGCAGTCGAAGAGACCGCTCACCGATATTTGGCATGCCGACGAGACCTACAGGCTGGAACCTCCCAAGTTCACCATCCTGAAGGCCCTAGTAGTTCCGCAACTAGGTGGCGACACCATGTTCTGCTCGATGCGTGGAGCCTTTGACTTTCTCAGCGACCGCCTGCAGTCGTATCTCACTGGTTTGACAGCTCTGCACGGGTTCGGTCGCTTTCGAGACCTACTGGAAAGTGATCTCGCCACAATGCACGAGATCGAAAAAAAATTCCCACGCGCTAACCATCCCGTGGTAACGCTTCACCCCCAAACCTCGGCAACTGTGCTCTACGTCAACCGACATTTCACCGAACGAATAAACGAACTCCCGCACGAGGAAAGCCGATCAATACTTGAGTTCCTGTTACAGCAAACCAGTCGGCCTGAAATCCAACTTCGAGTCAAATGGGAACCGGGAACGGTAGTCATGTGGGACAACCGGTCGGTTCAACACTACGCGCCGGTTGACTACTGGCCGCAACGGCGACGGATGGAAAGAGTCACAGTCGAAGGACAGGCACCTATCCCTGCGTCGACGGATAACCGAGTGGCTCACCACAGGGTGGAAGTCGACGGCGTACCCGCTGAACTCCCAGAAGAAGAAGTCACGGAAGCTCGAAATTACGAATTCAATAAGGCTGAGGGCCGCAGTCAATAGCGATCCACTTACCCCGAATTTGATGCCTGCACTTAATGGCGGTTGCGGAGAACCTGTCGGAACGTGGCACAGCGCTCCGGTATGCAGATAACGAAAATGTCCGGCTACGAAATATCTATCCGGTACAAGGCGGCAGCGTTATCTTGAAGAATTGCCCGAACGTCTGCCTCGTCCAAGCCTTCGAAGGCCTCCATCAGTTGAATGTCGTCTCTCGGATAAAGACAGGTGGGATGAGGAAAGTCAGTTTCGAACAAGAGGCAATGTCGCCCAAGGAACTCAACTGTCGGTTTGATGGTCGCTCGTTCAAACCAAAAACATCCAAAAAACTGGCGCCTGAAATATTCAGACGGCAGTAACGACAACTCAGCGAGCTCATTGGGTGCCGTTTCGGTCATCTGATGATCAAGGATCTCAAGGAAGAAAGGCAGCCATCCGACCCCGCTCTCAACAGAAACAAACTTCAATTCTGGGAAGCGCTCCGGGATCCCCGAGTAGATCAGATTGCCGATTGTTCTCGCGTTCCCCATAAATAGGTTCGCCGAACCGACAGCGAGCTTGCGTTCTTCACCGAACGACGGCCACGGTGCTTGCCCGAAAAAGTCCATGTTCCCCTTAGAGGAACCAATATGAAAATTGATCGGCATGTTGAGATCCGAACACGTTTGCCAGAGCGGATCCCAATGAACGGTACCCATATCAGGTACGCCCGCTTCTTCAGGGTTCGCACACGTAACAACTCCTCGAAGGCCATTCGAATGAGCTCGTTCAACCTCTCGTACAGCCGCTGCCACATCCCACCACGGCAGAAGCGCCATCCCCAATACCCGCTCTTTGCTGTCCGACTGGAACTCGGCTAAGGCATCGTTGTAGATCTCTACGCTCAGGAGCCTCAGAACCTCATCGGGAGATTTGAGGAAGTTTTGATTCCCGAAACCAGCAACATTTGGATACATAATTTGAGCGTGAATGCCTAGAACATCCAGCATCGCAACTCGAGCTTCAGCATCGAAACTTGCTCGATGAACGGTGTCGTTGTCCATATCGAAGAATGCCGTGCCGGTGACTTTTTCTCCTTCAGGATCGATCACTGATGAAGCAATCGGCAGACCTATGGGAATATCACCGTCGAACCACCAGCGCTGCTTTCCGTGGCGTTCCACCATTTGCGGTACACGATCACGCCATTTGGCCGGTGCGCGGCTAGTCCACAGATCGTACGGTTCGGACCAATGGCTGTCCGCATCAATGATTTTGATCTCTTGCAAGATCTTTGGATTCACGCGGGACGCTCACCAAATTCGGGTCGTTCAGTGCGAGTTTTCTTCAACTCCCAGAAACCATCAATATCGCCCATTGCCATCATCGCGTCCCACAGTTTGAGCGCGTCTTGGCCCTTTGGCACCCGAGTGATCACTGGTCCGAATAAACCGATGCGTTGCCCATCTTCTCTGTCCCAGGCAATGATCGGTGTGCCGACGTCATTGCCCACTAAAGCGAGCCCATCATCCATTTTTTCTCTGATCACTGCGTCCCACGAGTCGTCTTCAGCGGCGGCCGAGTGGTCTCCGTCTAGACCAACCTTGAGAAGAGCCTCTCTTACGTCGAAATCCCTATCGGCGTCGTGGTGGATACGGGTGGCGAGCTCCCAGTAGAGATCGAAAACTCCTTCTTCGGGACCGCTAGCTCTCACCGATTCCATGACTCTCAACATTTTGTGCGTCGTGGCGGTGGCCTCGTAATACGGGCTCTCCTGTGGCGGATCATTCTTGAAAAGAAGACTGATCGGTTGCCAAATAATTGACAGGTCGCGTTCCGTCGCTACTTCGTCGACAACCCAACGGGCTGTCACCCAGCACCAAGGTCATATAGGGTCGACCCAAAATTCGATGTTCTTTGCCATAAACGAAGAATACCGCGCATCTGAGATCGGCTTCAGATCAGTTAGTTACAGGAATCATTGCTGTGGTGTGGCGCGCGAGTGCTTTCATCCGCGATCATTCCGCTGGAGAACAGGGGGACAACGTGAACCTGGGAATGTTGCTTTTTATGCCAGCGTCGATTGCTGGAGAGCAGATAATTCTGATTGATACCTCAACTGAGGTGGATGGAGGGACGGCGCGGGAAGTCACATACTCGGAACTTTTGGAAAATGTTGGCAAGACCGCCGGCTTACTTACCACCCTGGGGGTAGAGGTCGGAGATCGCGTCGGAATTTTCGCTACCAATAGTGTCGAATGTGTCGAAGCGATTTTCGGTGCAGCATTTGTAGGCGCCACCGTCGTTCCAATGAACTTTCGAGCGGGCGCAGAAGAAGCAGCTCATTTGATGTCGGATAGCGGCATCAAGGTTCTGTTCACCGAAACTCGATACCGAGAACTAGTTGATGACAACCGTCCCGACAGCGTTGAGCACGTGTTCATGCTTGATGAGGACGACTCTTACCTAGCGGCTCGAAATGATGCCTTCGAGTTGCCGGTGCCAGAAGATGTTGACCCTGACGGTCTATGTGCCCTTCTCTACACCAGTGGCACGACGTCGCTGCCGAAAGGCGTGAAACTCACCAACGGTGCCATTACCGGCTACGTAATGGGCACTAACGATGCGGCAACCGGAGAGGACATGGGTCGCATGGCGCTCGCCGCGCCGCTGTATCACATCGCCGGGGTCACCTCGATGCTGAATGCGTTGTACAGCGGAAGAGTGGTTGTGTTACTTCCCCAATTTGAAGCTTCGGCTTGGATTGACACGATTCAGAAACACGCTGTCACTCACGCCTTCCTAGTTCCAACAATGCTGGGTCGGGTCATGGAAGCCCCGAATTTTTCGGTGGATGCCTTCGCCGGCATGGAAGCCATCACCTACGGTGCAGCGCCGATGCCTCCGTCCGTTATTCGAAGAGCCATCGGCGAATTTCCACCCAATGTCTCTTTTGCTGGAGCATATGGACAAACCGAAACCACGTCGACGGTAGCGGTGCTTGATCCCGATGATCATCGAGTGGAGGGCTCCGAGGAAGAACGAGCCATCAAATTAAAGAGACTTTCGTCGGTCGGCCAAGTGCTCGACGACGTTGAAGTCAGAGTCGTTGATGAAGACGGCACCCCCGTTGCGTCAAGGGTTCTTGGCGAGGTGCAGCTACGAACATTTCGAGCGATGGACGGATATTGGGGTAACGAAGAAAAAACCCGAATCACAGTTGACGATGAAGGTTGGGTCCACACTGGTGATCTTGGCTACCTCGACGAAGATGATTACCTCTTCCTTGGCGGTCGCACAGGAGACATGATCATTCGAGGTGGCGAAAATGTTTCACCCGATGAAGTCGAGGCAATTCTCTACGAGAACGACGCAGTGCTTGAATGCGCGGTTGTAGGCGTCGCGTCCGAAGAATGGGGCGAGCGGGTTGTCGCGGCAGCGGTCGTGCGCAGCGGAAGCGGGGTTGACGGCGATGACCTAGTCGCATTCGCCAAAGAAAAACTTGCTCCCTTCAAAAGGCCGGAGGCAGTCCATCTGATGGATGAACTGCCTCGAACCTCAACGGGGAAACTGCTTCGCAGAGATCTAATTCCGATGCTCGAAGATCTGGGTATCTAACCGCAATGACCCGGCTCCTCGTAAGAGGACAGATTGACACCCTCGATCCCGCTCATCCAGTCGCGTCCAACGTCGTGCTGCGCGATGGCGTAGTTGATGCAGTTGACTCAGATGCCGTTGAGGATGTCGAGATTCTTGAACTTGATCGAGGGGACGTTCTTCAGCCTGGATGGCGGGACGATCACGTTCACCTTCTCTCCACTTTTGCTAGCCGGTGTTCATACGACTTGTCAGACGCCGACTCGATTGAACATTTGTTGGAACGACTTAGTTCTGCCTCCCCAGGGGGTAATGGTTGGATACGAGCTTGGGGATATGAGCCGAGTGTTCTAGCTGAAAGACGTCATCCCACCTCCGTTGACCTTGATCGAGTCACCCGCAATGTGCCCACTGTCTTGCATGACCGAAGTGGGCACGTCGCTGTGGTGAACACCGCTGCGGCAGAGGCTCTAGGAATTCAACGCCAACAAACCGGGATCTTGGTGGAGCGTCAAGACATCTTGATTCGAACGCCTCGGCTAGCAGTGGACGATCTAAAAATTGCTGCTCAGGAGGTATTTAGCGAGTGGCGTTGCAACGGCATCGTGGCAGTTACAGACGCAACCCACACCAATGACCGCAACGCGCTTGACCTTCTCGGAGAGATAGGTGAAATGTATGACGCTCCCCGTATCACTGCGATGGTTGGAGCGGATCGGCTGAACGGCTTGCGCTTCGGGGAAATCCGCAGAGGCGTGGAAGTTGGACATGCGAAGGTGATGCCGGACGTTGAGGGGGTGACAGATCTCAAAGCGCTAGTCCGAAGTGCTCACGATGCGGGTTTTCCCGCTGCGATTCACGTTATGGACATCGATACTTTGGAAGAAGCGCTAGCGGCTCTTGCAACATCGGGGGCGGTAACCAGCGGCATCGACAGGCTTGAGCATTGTTCCCTCGCACTGCCAGAACAGCTGGATCGTATACGCGAGTTAAACATCGCGGTTTGCACCCAACCTTCATTTCTTACTCATCGACTACCCAAATATCTCAGCGAGTTGTCTTCTGCTGAGCACAGATGGCTGTGGCCCCTCGCGTCGCTCGTGGAACGCGGCATAGAGGTCACCCTTTCGTCAGATTCGCCTGTAGTACCGGCGAACCCCAAACAATGGATTGAGGCTTCAATAAACAGACCGTTGGGTAGTAACGAGGCCGTAAGCGAAGAATTGGCGAAACATATGGCTGCGGTGTCGGCGATAACTCCGGGTCTTCCGGCTGGAATGCTTGTGATCGCTAACGACTTCGGTTACCGACCCGTGATAGGTCGGGACTGACTACCATCCCGCGCCAGAAAGGAGAGTGGCGAAATGTCCGGGCCGATGCATGGAATACGAGTGGTCGAGTTAGGTCTGTGGGTAGCGGGTCCCGCATGCGGCGGGATCCTTGCCGACTGGGGTGCTGAGGTCATCAAAGTCGAATCACATGAGGGAGATCCTTTTCGAGGACTTGGATGGTTGTATGGCGACGACGACAACCCACCATTTGAGCTGGATAACCGAGGAAAGCGCAGCGTCGCGCTCGATCTGCGCAGCGAAGCAGGGTTGGAAGTTATGCATCGCCTTCTCCTAGAAGCCGACGTCTTCCTCACCAACTACCGCCCTGGAGGTCTCCAGCGTCTCGGCTTGGACTACGACACACTCACGAGTCGCTATCCCCGATTGGTGTACGCGTCCGTTACTGGCATGTCTCTCCGTGGAGACGAAGCTGACCGGCAGGCCTACGACATAGGAGCGTTTTGGTCGCGTTCAGGCATTGCTCATGCACTGAGCTCGGGGAGTGACACCCCTCCAGTTCAGCGAGGCGGGATGGGAGACCACATGACAGGGCTTGCCGCAGCTGCCGGTGTGTCGGCCGCCCTGTTCCAGCGAGAAACAACGGGAGAGGGCCAACTCGTTGAGACATCGTTGATGCGGATCGGCACGTACATGCTTGGTTGGGATCACAACGTCACTGCTCGCAGGGGTGAAGACATAGTGGTGCGAAGCCGTGATGAGCAACCCAACCCGTTGATTAATTGTTATCGGTGTGCCGATGGGAAATGGTTGTGGATGCTCGGCCTTGAAGGCGAACGACACTGGCCTCAGGTTGTCGACGCGTTAGGCGCTGAGCGTTGGTTCCTAGACCAGCGCTTCTCGACTATTGAAAGCCGAATGGAACATACCGCTGCTTTGACCGCTGAGATAGATGCTGTTCTTAGAACTAAAGACAGGGAGCAGTGGGGTCGAATATTCGACGACAAGAATGTTTGGTGGGCCCCAGTGCAGTCCAGTCTCGAACTTCTAAATGACCCGCAAAGCCGAGCTGCTGGATGTTGGATCCAAGTTCCCACGGGGGACGGAGAAATGGTCGAAATGGTTGCGTCGCCAGTGGATTTTTCGGAATCAGATGGCACCGCTCAGGGCATAGCGCCGCTGCTAGGCCAACACACTGAGATGGTTCTACTCGAACTGGGCTTCGATTGGGAGGAGATTGAGGGTCTTAAGGACTCGGGAGCGATTCCGTGAGCAGTTCCGCATTGCAGTCGTTACTTGTTGTGGAAATGGGGGACTCGGTCGCGGGCGCATACGCGGGGAAACTCTTCGCCGATTACGGAAGCGAAGTTCATCTCGTTGGAGCAGGCCCACTTATTCAGGGAGGAAATTTTTTCTGTTCCTCCAAGCACATCAACGGTCCGGACCTACTCAACGCGGCCGACGTCGTAATCCAAGCAAGTAGCACGGACCCAATTGAGCAGGCAATCGAACCGGCTAACCCCCAACAGATTGTCCTTCGCATTTCACCCTTTGCGTTATCGGGTCCGTATGCGACATGGCGATCGACGGATCTCGTAGATGCCGCTATCGCCGGACACTTGCGTCTGACCGGTAGCCCAACACGCGAACCGCTCAACGGGGTCCCCGACATTGTTCACATGGCTGCAGGCGTCACAGGATTCATTGGCGCCCTAGCAGCGTTGATGGCGCGAGCTCGAACGGGACGGGGTCAGCGAGTCGAGACATCGCATCAAGAGGTACTGGCTGCGCTTCATCAGTTCAGCCTCCTTCGCTACACCCACAACGGCGCGATTCTGAACCGAATGGGGAATCGCTACAGCGGCCCTGGAACTCCAATCGGAGCTTATGAATGTGCCGATGGGTGGATTGGGTTAGCGATCAGTCAAAGTGACCAAATGGAGCGACTCTTGGAAGTCACAGGTCTTAAACATCTCCTCGACCGCGACGAAGTTGAGACGATTTACGACGTCATGGCCAACCAAGAGCTGCTTGATGGAGAACTCGTTCCTTACCTCAAAACTCAGCCGAGCGCCGATCTCGTCGAACTCTTCCAGGCTTTGCGGCTCCCCGTGGCACCGATTTCGACCATGGAGGACCTGATCACTGATCCGCATTTGCAGGATCGTGCGTTTTGGGAAATAGATGATGACGGGGTCCACTTGCCCGGCGCACCGTTCCGACTAAGCGACCACACGTGGTCGCTGCGGCCTAAGCAAAAGAATGAGCCGTTCTCGTCAGGCGAAGAGCCCCTAGAGCGACTGAACGACGGGCCTCTCACCGGAATCCGGGTACTAGATATGACGCGTGTCTGGGCGGGACCGCTTGCAGCGCGAATCCTCGCCGACTTAGGAGCTGAAGTTCTTATGACTGAAGTTCCTTGGACCCGCACACCCCTAGAAGTCCCCGAGAGCTTAGTCAACGCGACCCACTTTTTTCCCGACGACAAAGCAGGTAATCGACCCTGGAATAGGAGTGGCTTTCATAACAAGTACGCAAATAACAAGCTGTCCACCGTCATCGAATTAGACAAGACAGATGGACGAAATTTCTTCGTTGACCTGGTTCGCAAAGTTGATGTGCTCATCGAAAACTATGCCCCCCGAGTAATGCCGAACTTCGGGCTGGGGGAAAGCGTTTTGAAGGATTGCAACCCAGATCTGACGTACGTGACGATGCCCGGGTATGGAAGATCAGGACCGCATGCCGACTGGGTTGCCTATGGGCCAACTATCGACGGACACGCGGGTCACACGTGGCTCACGGGTTACCGGAACGAAATTCCATGGAAATGCGGAATCGCTTGGCCCGACCCCACAGCTGGCCTACACGCCGCGGCGGCCACAATCATCGCGTTACTTGATCGACACTGTTGCGGATTGACTGGCCAAACAGTTGAAGTTGCCCAGGCCGAGACAGCTATCAACATGATCGGGCAACACGTGCTAGCAGCTCAAGTTGATGGCCCCCGACAGAGGTGGGGTAATCGACGCCCGGGCCGCGCTCCTCAAGGGGTGTATCCCTGCAAAGGTTCGGATCGTTGGATCGCGATATCTGTGGTTGACGAGCCTTCCTGGGCAGGTCTGTGCGAAGTTGCTGGTTTGAGCGATCTCCAACAACTCGATGCTGATCAAAGATGGGAACGTCACGACGAGATAGACGTTCGGTTGTCGTCGTTCACAATTGACCAAGAGGACCGTTCACTTATGAATGCATTGCAGGCTGCCGGAGTACCCGCTGGGGCCGTATTTGATGCGGCCGATGTAGTGAACGACCCCCAACTAGAAAGTCTTGAGTTCTTTGTGCCGCTTACCCACCCGGAGGCAGGCACCCACCTATGGCCACGATTCGCCGCTCGACTAGAACTAACTCCCGCAACGATGCGAAAGGCTGCGGCCACGATGGGTGAGCACAATGAATACGCGGCCCTTCAGCTAGCAGAGTTAGACCGTTCTCGGTACGACGCATTGTTGATAGAGGGGACCGTCCGTACCGAACCACCCGAATAGTTCACCTATCTCAGATCGCGGTTCGATCTTTAAACCTGTGTCCGTGGTCCCAAGAATTCGACCATCTCGTCGATAGCGTCAGCAGCTTCTTGAAATAAGCCAACGCACGCGTGCCAAACATGAAACATCTCGGGCCACACGCGCAACTCGACCTCAACGCCTGCATCGGTAGCTTTTTCCGCGAACCGCAAGCTGTCGGACATAAGCACCTCTTCATCCCCGACTTGGATGAGAAGAGGAGGTAGTCCTTCTAGATTCGCGTTGAGTGGTGAAGCGAGTGGATCATCAATGGGAGCGTTTCCGAGGAACAACTCTCGCATCCTGGGCATCCCTATCGATGAGATTGAGGAGTCATGTCCTTCGTTCGTCACCATACTTTCGCCAGTTAAGCCCATGTCTAGCCAAGGGGAGATCATCATTGCCGCTGCCGGGCCCGGTAGCTGCTGGTCGCGTAGCGAGATGAGGCAGGCCGCGGTAAGTCCACCTCCAGCAGAATCGCCTGCGATTGCAATATTTTCGGGTTTGTAGCCCTGGGCAAGCGCCCATCTGTAGGAGGCAACAGCGTCTTCGACAGCGGCCGGATGCGGGTGTTCGGGAGCGAGTCGATATTCGACCGACAACACGCGATAGCCGGAATGAAGAGCGAGATGACCTGTCAGGTTTCGGTGACTGGCAATTGAGCCACCGACATAGCCACCGCCATGGAAGTAAAGAATCAAATTGTCGTCGGAGGCCTCATCAGGGGTTTGCATTTCTGCCGGGACCCCGGAGGCGTCAACCATGTCCCCGACGACCGAATCTGGAAGCGCACGGCCGGTCGAATCTGTGTTCGCCCTGAACTTCTCAACGTTCACTGGCCGGTCGCTGTGCACGAGTCGCGAAGCGATGATGTCTCGGATTCGATGAAATTCGGGACTTGCCACGGCACACCTCTCAGCTTGGGCCTTACGCATTGGCGACCTTACTCCCACTAGATTCGCGCCGTCTCAACTCCGATGGGGGAGCAATGCTTCTAAACAACAAGGTAGCGATCGTTACTGGCGGTGGATCCGGAATAGGCGAAGCTACTTCGGAACGTTTCGCTCGAGAGGGAGCCGCGGTGGTGATCGCGGATCTGCGCATGCGTAAAGCGGAGGCCGTCGCAGCGGGTATCAACGAAACTGGTGGACACGCTATTGCCGTTGAAGTAGACGTTTCGGAACCTCAGTCGGTTGCCGCTCTGATTGACACCACTGTTGATCGCATGGGGCGCCTCGATGTCCTGTTCAGCAACGCTGGAACTCTGAGACCCGGAACGGTCGTCGAACTCGATGTCGACGACTGGGATCTCGTAATGGGAGTCAATGTTCGGTCGGTCTACCTGGGCGGCAAGTATGCGATTCCGGTCATGCTCGAAACAGGAGGTGGATCAATCATTAATACGGCTTCGATTTCGGGACTACATGGCGATGGCGGAGCCGTTTCCTACGCGGCAAGTAAAGCAGCGGTGATCAACTTGACCCGAGCAATGAGTACCGATCATGCTGCTGAAGGGATTCGCGTCAACGCAATTTGTCCCGGGACAATCGAAACGCCACCGGTTCAACGAATGATGGCCGACCCGGCAGCGTTGGCAGCGAATTTGAAAGCCCACTCTATTGGGCGATTGGGGCGCCCCGAAGAGATCGCTAACGCGGCGGTTTGGCTTGCCAGTGACGAGTCTTCATTTGTCACCGGCGAAGCGATCGTTGTTGATGGTGGCCTCCGAGCACAGTCACCACTGGGTCGGCTGGCGGACCCACGGCCAGAACACTTGAGATGAAAGTACTTGAGAGGAAGTCGGAGCAAATGAGGTACTTGTTAGCTCAACGGACCAAACTCCTTCGGTGAACAAGCCCGAGGGTGAAGATCGGCCCCGGCAAATGCCGTCAGAGGTGAAGAATGCGCTGGCGTATCCCAACTACCGACGGCTGTGGATCAACAATCTGGCCTATATGTTCGTTAGCAATGCCCAACGCTTCGCCATCGGTTGGCTTGTACTAGACGGACTTGGGGGGGATGAGACCCGTCAAGGCATGGCGGTGTTCATGTTGGGATTCCCCGTCGCGCTGATTGTTATGCAAGCCGGCGCTCTGGCTGACCGTGTCGATCGGCGGCTACTGCTAATACGCAGCCAGATGGGCTTATTGGTGGTCGTAATGGCGACCCTCGTTCTACTGGGTTTGGACAGGCTGACCTATTCATGGGTGCTCCTTCTGTGTGTTTTTTCAGGAGTGGCCCAGGCGTTTGGGCAACCCGTTCGTCAAGCTCTCATTCCGCTGCTGGTGCCTGAGCGCCTTCTCATGAATGCCATCGCACTAAACGCGCTCGCGATGACCAGCAGCATGATCCTCTCGGCGCCCTTAGTGAAGATTGCCGGCGACCTATTCGACTTCGAAGGTGTCTTCGGGGTGCAGGTGGTCATGCTGGTTGCAGGTCTTTTTGTGCTTCGACGTATAGCGACCCCGCCTGTTGCAGAGACCCCGAAACGTCGCCTGATTCAGGAAGCAGCCTCGGCTTTTCGTCACGTCATGGGTGACCTGCGCTTGCGTGTGCTGTTCCTCCTACTTGGTGTTGCGTCCGTCAGTGTCAACGCGGCGGTGATGGTCACTATGCAGGCGAAAGTCAAAGAGGAATTATTCCGTGACAGCGGCGATATGGCGTACCTGTTGGGAATCATGGCGGTAGGTATCGCGATCACGTCGGTTGTGGTCATGCGCAAAGGAGACATGAAGCGCAAAGGCGGAAAGTTTCAACGAGCAATGATGTGCGGTTCTGCCGTAGTGATGTGCATGGGTCAGGCCTCGTCTTTCAAGCAGCTTGTGCCGCTCTTTTTCATGATGGGACTCGCTGGCGGGTTCTTCATCACCATGAACCAAGGCCTCATTCAATCAACCACCCCCAAAGAACTTATGGGCCGAGTTATGGGTTTCTACTTGCTGGTTCAGTTCGGATTAATGCCCATAGGCGCTCTGGGACTCGGATGGGCGGCGTCGCTAATAGGGCCGGGGAACGTCGTTTCGATATGTGGGGCGACGTCGTTATTGATAGTCGGCTGGACGCATCTGGCGTTTTCGACAATTCGAAACCTGGACTAGCGTCAAACGTCTCAAGGGGGTGACACTTGTGATCCAAACAATTCGCGCGTCGATAGTTGACCCAAACTGGGCACCCTCAGTTGTTCCGCCACCGTACGACTCCCTAAGCGTCGAAGAACGACGAGAACATTTGACCCAGCATCCGAACTCCTTTCTTCACGTCACCCGCTCAGCGGACGCCAGCCATGGTCACCCGACGGAACATCGCAGACTGGCGGTCGAGGGCGATTCCGCGTTGACTCGACTGATTTCGGAAGGCGCCTATACCGAACCGAGCGAACCCAGTCTTTTCCTACAAAAAATCGAAAGTCAGGGAATCACTCAGCGTTCGATCATCGGCGCTATCAAGCTCGACGAACAAGTTCTTCACGCTCACGAAGGCGTTCATCCCGGGCGCGTGCGGGCTCTAACGGCCCACTTCAGTCAGGTGCGTTCGATGTCGAGCCCTGTAGCTGTCACTTCTCGTGAGCAGAGTATTGATCTTCGTTCTTTGGAGGCATCTGATAACGCGTCCCTGATTAGAGATTTCTCGGCAATCGATGGGACCCAAATCACCCTTTGGAAAGTGAGCGCAGATCTGAGCGTACTTTCACCGCCCCTCTACATTATTGACGGTCACCATCGGGTCGCTGCTGCCGGCGAGGCTCGTCTCGAACGGCTACTAGTCGCCTACGTCCCGCCCGCCGAGTTGCATTTAGGTAGCTTCGATCGCGATCTCGATGAACTTGTGGTTCTGCCTCGTCGCGTGGTGGACAGACTTTCTAAATGGTGTGACGTCACCGAAGTCGGGTCACAAGATTTGGCGCAACCAACCGAAAGAGGTGAGTTGGGTTTCGGATTTGGAGACAAGTGGTTCCAAGCTCGACGAAGAGATCTGAATGGGTTGGACGCTGAATTTCTTCACGGAACCCTTCTCCCCGAGCTTTTCGATGTCCACGCGCCCGATGACCCACGGCTTTCCTACCGACCTGCAACCACCCGCCGACGAACTGACCCGGTAACCATACGGATGGCCCCCGCCGAACTTGAAGACGTCTTCGGTGCCGCTGATTCGGGTCGCGTCATGCCTCCCAAATCAACGAATTTTCTCCCTAAGGCACGGTCAGGCGTGTTGATTGTCTCCTGCTGAGGCCCCTGGTCTTAGACGCCGAAAAGATTCCGGGCGTTATCTCCGATAAACGCACGGCGATGCTCAGGGGGAAACATGTCTACCAATTGGTTCAAATCGTGAACATATTCCGGCGTGTGATCGGCATGAGGGAAATCAGACGCCCATAAGAAGCGGTCATAACCAAATCTCTGCGCAAGCGATGGAATGGTTCGCTCGTCGGGATCACAGCTAATCCAAACTTGTCGCATGAAGTACTCGCTTGGCTTCATCTCGAGCGGGACCCTCGTTCCGATGAAAGTGTGAGCGTAAACAGCATCGATGCGATCAAGCCAATATCCGATCCACCCGCCTCCGGCTTCAAGCACCAAGACCTTTAATTCAGGGAACTTGTCGAAGACCCCGTAGTCAAACATCGTGGTGAACTGTTGGCGCACGCCGTCGGAAGCCGTTACGGAGGCAGTAAGTCGAAGCTGCTTGACATGCTCCCACGTGCCCATTCTGGCGCCTTTGGTCCATTGAGGTTCAAACGTTGGGTGGATCGCGAAAGGAACTCCCAGTTCCTGCGCTGTGGCAAACACCACGTCGTTGTCGGGATGACCGAGCGGTAGGGCACCGTGGGTGAATGGCGCCACGTAACAACCTTTAGCTCCGTCATCTACAGCCCGTCGTAGTTCAATCGCGGCAGCGTCGGGATCGCTCAAAGAAAGATGTGCAGATGGGACGAGCCGATTTCCACTGTCGCGACAGAAATCGACCACCCACCTGTTGTAGGCGCGCGTGTACGCCTGACTTAACTCAGGATCTTCTAACTCCGCCTCCCATAACAACCCAACCGTGGTGTAAAGGATTGCCGCGTCAAGATGTTCCGCGTCGAGAATCTTGAGTCGCTGACCTGGGTCCATAGAACCGAAAGGAGCCTCGTCTAGATAGGTTCGATCCGGGTTGCGCTGAATGTCTGCTAGATCAGCAGCACCCATCGCTCCCAGTGTCGCAGGGAAGCCTCTTCTACTCATCGTGCTCCGCTGCCCGCCGATCTCCAACTCTTCGAGACCGTTCTCGTCAATGCAGATCCGCAGAGCTCGATCCTTGTACTTCGCCTCTAAATATTCGTCCCATAAGTCAGGAGGCTCAAGGATGTGGCCATCAGCGTCAACGGCGCCATCATGTTCGATTCGATGGACGTCGTGCATTTCTCGTCTAGGCAGTCCTTCGCGTTGAATAGTTGTAGCCATCTTCGCCTCCTGCGGTCGACGATCATTCTTTCAGAGAGTTGTCTCAGCGGGCAGAGGCTCCCGCATCAAGCGTCAAAGTTGTGCCGCTGATATGGCTAGCTCGAGGTGACGCCAAGAAAGTGATCACATCGGCACATTGCTCTACGGTACCGGGCGCCGGGTCCACTGGAATCAGCTCTTCCCACCGGTCCCCGTCGCCTAGCTGGTCGACAGCTTCTCGACGCAATATATCTTCCATGCGATCGGTGATGATTAGCCCAGGATTGATACCTAGAACCCGGACTCCTTTTTGGAGGCTCCGACTCCCCAACGCGGTGGTGAGCCCCACAAGTCCGCTGTTCCCCACGGCGCCGGCGATATAGGAAGGTTGAGGGCGGATCGCCGCCGCACCGATCACGTTAATGATGACCCCACTCCCTTTCGCCTCCATAACGGCATACACCTCCCGACAGAGGTTGATATAGCCGAACACTTTGAGATCCCAAGCTTCTCGCCACCGGCGCTCATCGACGGTCGCAATATCCCCGGCCGGAATCGCGCCAGCATTGTTAATCCAAATATCGACGTCACCAACGGCGTCAACCAAGGCCATCTGATGTTCACTCACTGACAAGTCAACCGAATGGGTCTCCACTTCAACATTCGTTGCTGCTTCAAGAACAGAAGCTCTGGCTCGTAGAAGAGTCTCATCGTTCCGTGCTGCGAGCTGAACATGGCAACCCTCCCGGGCCAAACCAATAGCGCACCCAAGCCCAATCCCCTTTGACCCGCCAGTGATCACGGCTCTTTTACCTGTTAGTCCGAGGTCCATGAGTGGACCGTAGTGCGGTCGACGAGCACAGACCCTCACGAGTAGGCGACAATGCAGGAATAGCGGAAGGGGAAAGCGATGAATGGAACGCTTCAATCAAAGGTCGCAATAGTCACGGGTGGAGCTAGCGGGATGGGATTCGCCACCGTCAGCAGGTTCCTCAAGGAAGGCGCTTCAGTTGTCATTGGCGACCTGAATGCCGATAACGGGCGCAACGCGATAGAGACTCTCAGCGCAGAGGGGTACGAAGACAGAGTCCGTTTCACCACGACTGACGTTGCGGTAGAAAACGATGTAGCAGCCATGAGTGAGTTAGCTCTCGACGCGTTCGGCCAACTAGATATCGTTTTCAACAACGCGGGTATTGGTGGAGCATTCGGGCCAATCACCGAACTTGACGTTGACGACTGGGACACAACTTTCCACGTGCTCGTGCGGTCGGTGTTTCTGGGAATCAAACACGCGGCGCGAATCATGATTGATCAAGGCCGGGGCGGATCGATAATTAATACGGCCTCAATAGCGGGTATGGGCGGTGGAGGCGGTCCTCAGGCCTACTCGGCAGCGAAGGCGGCTGTAGTTAACCTCTCCAAAACCACTGCAATCGAACTTGCCCCGCACAACATTCGTGTCAACGCGATATGCCCTGGGGTCATCTTTACTCCACTCATGCACAGTGGCAACGAGGAACAGGCTGAGGAAGTCATTGCTGAAGTCCAGCCTCTAGCCAAACGAGGAGAGGGATCAGACATCGCTGGTATGGCCCTGTTCCTTGCCGGAGATGATTCACAATTTGTCACAGGACAAGAACACATCGTGGATGGAGGTCTTCTCGCGAACGGACCACGCTTATTGGGCCGACTTCATAATTCGCGAAATCTCCATCGTATGGCCGGAATGGCATTCGGTACCAGTGGTCAGGCAGCGACTGTCCGAAGGCTATAAGCGCTCTAAAGGAAACTGGCTGTTGTTCTGATCGTTCACTCAACGAGGGAGGCTTGATGGTCGGGATGGGCGATACTGGCAAGAAGCTCGATCCGTTGCTCAAGAGTTTTTCCCCGCAGTTCGACCGCCCCATACTCAGTTACGACGACGTCGGCTAGATAACTCGACAAGGTCGTAGGGGCTCCGTCAGCTAAGCGACGAACGATTCGTGAAACTGAACCGCTTGCAGCGGTGGAGGGCATCGCCATTATTGACCGGCCACCGGTAGCGATAGACGCCCCGAAAGCGAAATCAGGTGCCCCTCCAGGGCCCGAAATAAAGCGACCGGAAACAAATTCGCTATTTGCTGATCCGTCTAGCGCCATCTCGACGGTCGATTGCAACGCCACGAAATTTCGAACCAAAGACATCCCCGCGATTCCGTGGGTATAAGCCCCACGAGCCAATCGAACGCGCGGGTTGTGATCTACCCAATCGTAGAGGCGTCTGGTGCCCATGATCTCGGCGGCTATCGAAACGCCTTCGTCGCACCCTTTGTGAAGGTTGTCGATAGCGCCGCACTCAATAAGTTCGACACAAGCGTCATTAATCATTCCCCCGTGCAATCCGAGTTGCACGCGGTTTCGTAAGCTCGAAAGAACGGCATCCGGCACTGCCCCAATACCAAATTGGAGCGTCGAACCATTAGGTATAAAAGGACTTATGTGCTGAGCGATTGCTTCAGAAATTGGGTCAATAGTTGCGGGCGCTAGTTCCGACAAGGGCTCGTCGATTTCCACGAGGAAGTCGAAGTTCTCTATGCGACACTCACCTTCTCCATGAACATACGGCATCTGTTGGTTGATCTGGCCGATCGCCAACGGTGCCTGCTTCAACAGCGATACATGGCCGCCGACTCCTGTTCCCAAACTGCAGTCGCCCTTCGCGTTTGGCGGACTGACCTGACAAACCACGACGTCTGCAGGCAGCGGACCTTCGGGTGCACAAATTCCGTCGAGGTCGGAGTATCGGCCTGGAACGATTCCGAGGTCTGGATGGTCAAGAACGTCGCGAATCGCGCCAGTGGGTTGTAGCGTCAGCCACCGGAACGGTTGACCCAGGTGGTCCACCGGCGCGGGCCGCTGTAACAAGAATGCAGAAACGAACTCCAAACGCTCGAACCTGTCGCGTCGCTTGTCTATTTCTTCCAGTAGCCCAAACGGGCACCCTGACCCTTGGGCGACATACACCCGACTGCGGTCCGGGATATGACTAATCGCTTCGTCGACAGTGACGGATTTACCCTCACGATCAGATCTCATGAAAACTCCGGCCGATTTCAGTCAAGTAAGGAGCGACTGATCACCACGTCTTGGATTTCAGTAGCTCCGTCTACGTAATGCGTTAGTCGAGAAGCCGCTAGATGACGAGGGAGCGAGTGATCTCTTTTCGCTCCGTTCGCTCCCATCACTTGCATGCACGAAGCAAGTCCGCTCTCCGTAACGCGGCTGGCAAACTTTTTTGCGTGAGCGGCTTCCACCGCGGCGTTCCGACCTTCTTGCAGCGTGAGAGCAGCCCGATAAGTGAGAAGCCGTGATGCTTCGAGATCAGTAGAGACATCGGCCAGCTTGAACCGGACGCCTTGTAAATCTGCGAGGCGCCCACCGAACGCGAATCGTTTGCGTACGTAATCTGAGGCTGTCTGAAGTCCAGTGCGGAGCATTCCGCAGCACATCGCCCCAACTAAGACTCGCGCCAAATCGATTCCTTCCATGGCGGCGCGAAAACCTTCGCCTACTGGGATAAATAGTGATTCTTCCGAAACCCGACAGTTGTCGAAACGGATGCTGTTGGCACCTAAACCATGACCACCTAATAATTGGTAACCCGGAGTCTTAATCACGCCAGAGTTGTCGGCGTCAATAAGGAAAGTCGCTATGCCTCGATGTCCGAGAGCGGAATCCGTTTGGGCGTAAACGGAAAGAACGTCAGCATCAGTGCCGTTGGTGACCCATGCTTTCTCACCGTTAAGGATCCACTCGTTTCCGTCGTTTGTTGCGGACACTGTTATTGCGGCCGCGTCAGATCCCACTTCGGGTTCGGTTAGCAAGAACGCACCGAGCGAACTTCCCTGCACTAGCCCCGGCAGAAACTTCTCGCGGAGTCGGCCCTTGGCTTTTCTTCCGACCGCTCCCGCCAAGTTGTTGTGACAAACCAGGGCGAAAGCAATAGCGAAGTCGACAGCAGCTATTTCCTCCAGGACGTGGGCCAGTCCGAGCACGCTGATGTCTTCGCCACCATCGCTCGCTGGAACAAGTAGCCCCGTGAGCTGGTTCTGTCCTGCGCTCTCAAAGCCGTCCTTCGCGAACCGACGTTCTGTTTCCCAAGACTCTGCCTTGAGTGCAACAAATTCCTCCGCCCAAACCCGAGCGCGTTGAACAACTTGAACGTCGCTGTCTTTTAGAGCGCTGCCGTAAATTGAATCCACGAGTGGAGGGTAGCGCTGTCCGCGATGGTCCATCTCTCCCAGTGGGGCGGAGTCGAAATGCACTCACGAAAAAGACGGGCAAATAGATGCCCAACGGTTGATATGTGCAGGTTCGCCGTTAGTCGTTGAGATGTTCCGTTCGGATCATACGGGTCGGCGTGTACACCATCACTACGTCGCCGTGCTGGTTGAATACTTCGTTGCGAGTGGTCACAATCCCTCGATCTTGTTTCGAAGTAAGCCTGGCTTCAGTCACTTCGGCTACGACTTGGAGGGTGTCATTTACGAATGTTGGTCCCTTCACTTGCACTTCGGCACCGAGATAGGCCATACCGGTGCCCGCAATCGCCCCTCCACTAATGATCAAGCCTTCGGCGATTGACATAACCAAGCTTCCAGGTACAAGACGGCCCGCATAGCCGGCACGCTCCGATCCCGTAGCATCAAGAAATAAGCCTTCCACGAAACCGAACTGCGTGGCGTAAACCACGAGATCGGTTTCGGTAACGGTGCGCTTGGATGTGCTCCAACGTTTCCCGAGGGGAACCTCGTGAAAAGTCCATCCGTGATGCGGCCTTGGTGGCAGGTCGTCATTCATCGCATCCTCCGGTGCTTGTTTCTGGTGACCGTAGCTCGCAAATTAGGCGCCGACCCCTATTCTCGGCCTACCATCGGATTGTTGCTCTATCAGGGAGAGTCCGGTGGCAGATGATCGTCGTACCCATCGTTCACATGTCAGCTACATCGATAAGTCGCGTGGCTATTACGGAGCGCAGGGCTACCCCCAGGCCTACCAATGGGCGTACCATCACGAGGTCCCGTTCGCAGCACTTGAAAAGCCGCTCGCCGACTGTCGCATAGGGCTGGTTACCACATCGTTTTTTGAGCGGAAGGTTGACAAATCAGCCGTTGCAGGGGCCGGGGCCAAAGAGCCCTATGCAGCGCTCTGCGACGATGCTTTGGGGGGCCTCTACAACAAGGACCTTTTTTGGGATAAAGACAACACTCACACCGACGACTTAGACACCTACCTGCCTATCAACCGTCTCCGAGAATTTGCTGCGGAAGGCAGAATTGGTTCGCTGTCCGATCGGTTCTACGGAGTCCCCACTGATTACAGCCATAGGAGAACGAGCCGTAGAGATGCGCCGCAAATACTTGAATTTGTCCAAGAGGACGAACTTGACGCAGTGGTCCTAGTCCCTCTCTGACCCGTATGCCACCAGACCGTGAGTTTGGTAGCGCGACATCTCGAAGAAGCAGGTCTCCCGACCGTGGTTATCGGTAGCGCGAGAGACATCGTCGAAGAGTGCGGAGTTAGCCGTTTCGTATTCAATGATTTTCCTTTAGGAAATCCGACCGGCAAGCCCGGAAACGTTGAAATGCAGGCAGCCGTCACCGGTATGGCGTTAGATCTTCTTGAGCGCGCCTGGCAGCCGCGAACGACAATGCAGACACCTTTCGTGTGGGACAGCGAGTGCAACGACGACTGGCGTGACCATTTCATGAAGGTTGACGACTCCAATAGGTCCGTGCTTGCTGCTGCCGGAGACCAGCGCCGATCTGCGCAAGCGACAGCAAAGGCCGAAGGTAAGGGCAGAGGTTGACGCGTGGCGCAAGGTAAACGGGGCGCCCGCCTAGAGGGCACACCGGAGCCACACAAGATGATTCCAGTCGGCGGCGGAGTGAGCGTAGCGGCTGACATATATGGGGATCGTGGCCCGCTGGTGATCTTGCAACACGGCGGTGGTCAAACGCGGCACGCATGGAAAAGCGCTGGTCAGCATTTGGCTGACGCGGGCTACCAAGCTGTCAGTCTTGACGCCCGCGGTCACGGAGACAGTGAGTGGGCACCTGACGGCAACTACTCGAATGACGTGCTGGTCGATGACCTTGTCGCGGTCGTGGAGCACTTTGGCCAACAGCCGATTCTTGTTGGCGCTTCGATGGGAGGCGGCACTTCGTTGACGGCTGTGGGTGAAGGACGAGTCGATGCACTCGCGTTGGTTTTGGTCGACACCGCACCTCGGATCGAAGCGGCTGGCGTCCGAAAAATCAGGGATTTCATGAGGCAAGCGCCAGAGGGCTTTTCAACTCTTGACGAAGTGGCTGAAGCGATTGCCAACTATCAACCACACCGCAAACGACCGCGGACTCTGGATGGTCTCGCAAAAAATGTGCGTCTCTGGCCTGATGGCCGCTATCGATGGCACTGGGACCCTGAATTTATGCAGCGAAAAAGATCTCTTTCAGATCGGATACCCCGCCAAGAGGATGCCGCGAAGAATGTTCACTGTGCTTCCTTGTTGGTGCGTGGTGGGCTCAGTGACGTGCTTTCAGAGGACGGTGCTCAGGCCTACCTGAAATTAGTGCCACACGCTCATTACTCAAATGTGGGAGAGGCAGCTCACATGGTCGCCGGTGATCGAAACGACATCTTCGTTGCGGCAGTACTTGAGTTTTTGTCCGAAGTCGCACTAGCGGATTAAGGCGAGCCGATAACCCGTTCATCACCAATGACGCAAACTACTCCGACACCCACCTTCGTATGTGTGGACTATGAGATTGAGGGCACCCCCTTAGGTCTGGATCCCACACAGCTTCTGGTTGACGTGTTCTCAAGCAACGGGGCTTCGCTAGTCGAGCATGAACTGCCCGTTGTAGCGTCCTTCGAGGACCCAGCCGTCGCGATGGAGGCGTCCATTATTGGTCAATGGCGAACCCAGCGAGAGATTAACGATCCTTCGCGAAGGGTACGCATTGGCGTTCACATCGGTGATCTTCGAGAAGCAATAGCGGTGTTGAATTGTTCGAACGGTAATCAAATCGTGTTTAGCGGACAGGTGGACGCATTCACTGGCGGAAACCTCGATGCTCGACCCATGGCTCTTGCCCGAATTTGGCCCGATTCAGATCCGGTGCAGCTGTGGTTATCAACCGACAGCCGACCCGACATCGACGGGCGCCCGTTGCGCGTTCCGACCTAGTCTTGCGCTTCACTAAAGGATCCAATCGGGAGTAACTTCCGGCCTAGTTGCGACAAAGGGGATCGCTATGCCTACCGAAGCCCGCGTGGTTGTTGTTCCACAACAGCAAGATCAGCCACTCGAAGTAATAGACGTAACCCTTCCCGCTCCGGGGCCCCACCAAGTAGTGGTGCGCCAATTCGCATCGGGCATTTGCCATAGCCAACTTCACACCATTCATAATCCCCGACAGGCGCCCGCATTATTGGGCCACGAATCAACGGGCGAAGTCCTAGAAGTAGGGGAGTCCGTAACGGACCTAACTCCTGGGGACACAGTCATGGTGACATGGGTACCGAAAGACCAAGCTCAGGCCCGACGCCAGGGAGGTATCACTCGTCTCGAACTACCCGACGGTCGAACTGCGACGAGCATCAACGTGTTTACCTGGGCGACGCACACCATCGCCGACGAAATGTATGTGGTGAAGGTCCCAGATGACATCGATCGTGAAACTGACAGCATCATCGGATGTGCAGTGATTACTGGCGCGGGTGCGGTACTACACACCGCCAACGTTCAAAGTGGCGACAGTGTCGCAATAATTGGCGTCGGAGGCGTTGGCCTGTCCGCAGTGGCCGCCGCTGCACATCTTGGAGCTAATCCCGTCATCGCTGTCGACCTCGATGACGAGAAACTTGATTTCGCAAAAAGTTTCGGCGCCACGCACGGTGTTAATGCCGCGGAGGTGGATCCAGTCGTAGCTATACGCGCACTGACCACGATTTCAGAACAGTTCGACATCCTTCGACAACCCGTAGCTGGTGTTGATTATGCGTTTGACTGCATTGGGCATTCCGCGACTATGCGGCAAATCTCTGAAGTAATTCGCGGCGGCGAATTTGGTCAACGTAAAGGTGGTACGGCGGTGCTAGTTGGGGTGCCACAAACCCCAATCGAACTGGATAGTCGACAAATGTTTATGGGCGAACGCTCTTACGTCTGCAGCCTCGGCGGTTCGTGCACACCTGGAGAAGACTTGCCTCGGTTCATTGACTGGCACCGCCAGGGTATTCTCGATCTCGATTCGTTGGTCACACAGCGTTACTCCATAGACGACATTGGCCGAGCGGTTGAGGACCTGGAGAACGGCCGAATAGCCGGTCGATCAATTTTGGTATTTGATTAAGCCGATGAAACGCGCCAATGAAGGAAATATTCCAAGTCTTGAGATTCTTGGCCACCGCGCGCGGATCGTCTTGAGAAGGCCTGACAAACGGAATCGCTTGGGTCCCGCTGACTTAGAGGCCGTCATGGCCCACTTAACTGCGGTAGGGACCGACGCGTCAGTGCGGACGCTGTCTGTTGAAGCCCACGGCCCCTCATGGTGTTCCGGATATCACCTCGGAGCTCTTGCACAGGGACAACGACCAGCGTTCACCTTCGGCGAAGTTTGCGACGCTTTAGCAGGAGTCGCGGTACCGACGATCGCTGTAATTGGGGGCAACGTACATGGAGGCGGCACAGATTTGGCCCTGGCCTGTGACATTCGGTTGGGCGCGAATGACATCGCCTTAGCAATGCCCGCAACCCGGATAGGGCTTCAGTATTACGCGACAGGCTTACAAAGATTTGTCGAACAAATAGGTCCGTCGGCCACGAAACGCATCTTTTTGACTGGAGAAACCGTAGGAGCGGATGAATTGTTCAACATGGGTTACCTTACCGAACTCGTAGCGCCCGACGATTTAGACCCCCGGGTAGCTGAGCTATGTCAGGTCATCTCCGAATTGGCGCCAGAGGCTGTGAAATTAACGAAACAAGCGATCGACGACTTGGCTGGCGTCGGTCCGAACCTGGAAAGAATCCAAGCAAATCACGTCGCGACGACCCGTTCGGACGAACACAACGAGGCTATGAAGGCGCTAACGGAAGGTCGTTCCCCCCGCTTCGGGAAAAGCTAACCCGCGCGAACCCAGCCCACTCTGCTACATACAAGACATGAGCGAAGCCATCTCCGAGGTCATAGCCGTAGATGAAGTCACATCTTGGATCGGTCAACGCGCTGAAATCGATGGGCCTCTTACATACACGCTGATTGCAGGTGGCAGATCGAATATGACATTCGCGGTCAGCGATGGTGACCACACCCGGTTTGTTTTGCGGCGTCCACCGACTGGCCCGTTACTGCCTTCCGCCCATGACATGGCCCGGGAATACCGCCTGATGCACGCGCTTCGAGATAGTGACGTACCTGTACCTGAAATGGTTGGTCTTTGCCAAGACGAAACGGTCAACGGCCGCGACTTTTATGTCATGCGTTATGTAGATGGAATCGTCGTGCGCGATGTAGAGGTAGCTTCCACAATGGATATAGCAGCTCGAAAAACCATGTCGGAATCCTTAATCGATACTCTTTGTGCACTTCACCGAGTCGACATTGACGAAGTTGGGTTGGGTGACCTGGCCAAACGCAGCGGGTATGTAGAACGTCAAGTAAAACGTTGGTCCGGCCAATGGGAGAGTTCAAGAACTCGCGATATGCCCCTTGTAGATGCGGTTGCCGCTGAACTGATCCGTCTAATGCCCGATCCGAACCCTACGACCATCGCCCACGGCGACTATCGACTCTCCAACTGCATGGTGGACGAAGGCGGGTCTGTGGTAGCCGTGTTGGATTGGGAACTGTGTACGTTGGGTGAACCGATGGCCGACCTGGGTGGGCTCCTGGGATACTGGTACGACCCTCAGGACAATGACCCTGCAGGGGATGCCGAAAGTACGGGATTACCAGGATTCTTGAATCAAAACGATTTGGCTTCACGATATGCAGCAATCATGCATTCAGAGATTGCGTCCATTACCTACTACCGAGCCTTCGCCCAATGGCGTTTGGCATGCATTGGTGAAGGCGTTTACGCCAGGTACCTCGCTGGACAGCAAGGCGAACAAGACGAAGAGATCGATCTTGACCATATGAGGGACTCAGTGGCGGAGCGAGCGGAGCGAGCGGCCCATCTCCTCGGCATGATATGACCTGCTCTAAGTGCGAGAACTAGCTGACCGAAGACTCAAGCTATTGGCCGTGCCGCAAAAGCTTGCCGCTGTAGGTTTCGGTTTGTGAGTCCTCTTCAATCGTTATCTCCCCATTAACGATGACGTTGCGATAACCCGATGCTTTCTGTATTCGGCGCCACTCCCCACCGGGAAGATCGTGCACCACTTCCATCGGTAGAACTTTCAAGTTCTCAGGGTCGTAGACGACCACATCAGCCGGACATCCCTGTTTGATAACGCCTCGATCTCTGAATCCCGCGAGTTGAGCTGGCAGGGCAGACAAACGCCTGTGAGCCTCTTCGTACGTGAGCCATTGGTTGTCACGTACTTGTTGGGTAAGAGTCTCAGTGGGATAACGCCCGGCCGTTAGGAATTTCGTATGGGCTCCACCGTCAGACACGCCAAACAGCATGTGTGGGTAACTTACGACCTCACGAAGTAGCTCACTATTTCCTTGCGGCGGAGCAACAAAAAACAAGGTATCGAGATCGTCTTCGACCGCGATATCGAGCATCACGTCTACCTCGTGTTTCCCGGTCGCCTCCGCGGCTTGCGAAACGGACATTTCTCGGTACTTCTCTGTACCTCGCGAGCGCGGAGAAAGAATCGTCACAGTTCCAAGTGGCGCTGTCGCGGTGGAAGGCAGGTTGTCTTTCAAAGCCTGGCGCCGAGCCGGGTCAGCGAACTTCGCCAAACGCTCACGTTTATCTCCCATGCACGCTTCCATCCACGCCTCAGAATCGTCGTAGAGATTCCAGTCTTCTAGCGTGAACGTGAATCCAGCGTCGCTCGTGACTCCCTGGCCATAGACCGGAATGCCACGTTGGCGGCAACGTTCCAGCCACTCAATCTGACGCTTATGGACATGAGGTTTACTCTCGAATGCCTGCACCACGTTGTGTAACAGGGGACGGCCGCTGATTGAAGCGATCTCTTCGAGATGAGCGAGATCGTGTTTGATGTCATCAGTTGTCAAAGTCATTTGCACCACGCCTTGATTGCGTTCTGCTAAGACTCCGGCGAGCACCCGCGCCGTCTCATCATTCATCATGTCGGTGGGCATAGGGGTGCCATCCCAGTCGCGCTGCACAGCGGCCGGCCCGGTCGGAGGGAGCCTCTGGGCCGACCATCCACAGCCGCCAGCATCCATCGCCTGCCTCAACAAGTTCGCTAGTTCGGCATGCTCCTCGTCGGTGGGCATTCGGCCTGCTTTAGCGTCGTCGACCCCTAGTACCTGCAGGAGCATCGGACCAACTGGCACGTAAGGAAGAATGTTCATCGCCTTTGACGTCCGGTCCAAACTGTCGAGATACTCGGGGAAAGTCACCCAATCCCAGGGCATACCCTGCGCCATCGAGGCGTAGGGAATTGCCTCTACCCGGACCATGGAGCGCATAGCGTATTCACGCATTTCCGGTGTGACGGGGGCGAAACCGAATCCGCAATTGCCGATCGCCACTGAGGTGATTCCATGCCAACCGGAAAGGGTGCAGTAGGGGTCCCAGAAGATCTGTGCGTCGTAATGGGTGTGCAGGTCAACGAAACCAGGTGCTACGTGCATGCCATTGCCGTCGATGACCCTAGCTGCGTTTCTATGGTCGACTCGGCCGATGGCCGCGACGCGACCCCCGGTTATTCCGACATCTCCCCGCACCCGAGGAGCGCCGCTGCCGTCGAAAACCAATCCGTCCTTGATGACGATGTCGTAACTCATCTCTGGTCGTCCCCTGCGAATAGTTGTCTATGCGCCAGCGTAGATCTGGCTTCTCTGGTCATGTCGACCCCGCTGATCTGGTTAGAACGGGTCTCGTTCTATCCCAAGTACAAATCGACCAAGCTGGTGAGTTACCCGGTCCTGATGCACATTGATGTGCAACGGCATGGCCCGGAAGTCTCGGTATCGGCGCTCGAAACTTCCTCCCTCGCGCAGCCCATTACCCCCTTGGGTTCGCTCCAGCAACTGCATCGCTTCCGCTAATTGTTCGACACTCATCGACACAATGGACATCTGACGCAGATAGTCGGCCTCGTCGGGAACAATTCCCATTTCGACCCTCCGGTCTAGCTCCAGACAAGCCGTTTCGATAGCGGCGCGGGCAGCGGACAGCAAAGCAGCAGCGCGCCCGATGTTGATTTGGGCAGTCGGTTTTTCAACCATCTTGCCTCCCATAATCACGCGTCGCTCGCGAGTCAAGGCCGCCGCTTCTTGTAATGATCGTCGAACGAGCCCTGTAGCCATCCAACCCAACCACAGATCCGAAATTCCGACCCAATCTTCCCTGTAACGGTGACTGATTACGGGCACGGTGCGCAGAGATTCAGCCCGGTTTGCCCCGTACCACTGAACGCAGCGGTCAAGTGGAATTCGAACTTCGCTGTAGTGAAGGTGATCAGTAGCTGACGCCCGAAGACCTGAACCGTCCCAGGTGGGGTCGATCTTCAAACCTTCAATAGCTGTCGACACTATTGAGAAACGCAAGTCCATCGGTCGGACAGGCTGTCCGTCGTCTCCTACCACCGCGAAGACAACACCACAATGGTCCGCGTATCTACTTCCCGTGCCGAAAGTAGCCGTGCCGTTGAGGACAGCTTCGTTCCCTTCGATTCGGCCGTGAACACCACTACCTGCCCCCGCCGGAAACGAGACCCATTCGCCTTGCTCCACGATGCCTTGGAGAAAGTCGTGATGCTCGGGACCGAGCGTTCCGACAAACAAATGGAACACAGCCAGGTGGTTCCATAAACACCATGCGGTGGACGGGCATCTGGCGGCAACAGCCTCTAGTTCACGTCCCATGGCAAGGATTGACGACTCGACTCCCCCTAGCGCAGATGTCGCTGCCATTCGCATGACGTCGCTGCCCCGCAAGCTTTCGATCACATCTCCGGCGACCGTTCTCGTCCGGTCAGCATTTTCGGCTTGGGCCTCCAAGGCATCCAAAACCGGATACACGAATAGTTCTGACTCGTCGCTAGTTAAGAAGTGGGCGACAGGATCACTATCCATACCAGGCACCGTACTGGAGAGCGCTAGGTTGTGCCGATGCACGAGGGAAATGAGGCGTCCTCGGATCGAACAACGATTCGACGCATGCCTGATCGAGGTTTTTACGACCTAGCGACGATTCATTCAATACTGGACGAAGGATTACTTGCTCACGTGGGAATGACCACCGAGCAGGGCCCAGTCGTCATCCCCATGTTGTATGGACGGGATGAAGAAAACCTGTTTCTTCATGGCTCTCCGGCGAGCCGTCTGCTTCGCGAGGGAGGTGGTGTCGAGCTGTGCGTTACTGTCAGCCTCATTGACGGACTCGTTATAGCTAGATCTTTATTTCATCATTCGATGAACTACCGCTCAGTTGTTGTGATGGGTGAAGCTTCGCCCATCGAGGATCTGGACGCACGCTCCCGGGCATTAGATCTCATTAGTGACCACGTAATTCCGGGACGCGTCGCAGGGACTCGTCCGCATCATGAAAAGGAAGTCAGAGGCACTCTGGTCCTATCAATGAGCCTCACCGAAGCCTCCGCTAAGGTTCGCACTGGACCACCCGTGGACGATGAAGAGGACCACGAACTTGACACATGGGCGGGGGTACTTCCGCTCGGCATCGGAGTTGGAACGCCTATCCCTGATCCGCAACTTCGGGAAGGGATCACCCCGCCTGCGCACATTTTGCAGTGGCGCCGGTAGCGGCTAGTCAGGAAGGTGGGGGAGTACCTCTTCTCCGAACCGTCGAACTGTTTCTTCTAGTTCGCTGTCGGATATGCCACCAAGATCGAACATGAACAACTGCCTGTTGTGCCCCAGAAGTTGGTGCAGTTCTCCCATGCGGTCGACGCACTCTTCGGAACTTCCAGCCACCGCTGGGCCGGCGAGAAATGACTCAAGGTCGAACGGCATTTGAACCTTGCCGCCAGTGTTGTCGCTAATTAGTTGGTCAACGAAATTCCAGTAGTGGCCGTAACGGGGAACGAACCGTTCTCGCATGTCGTCGTGTGTCGAACCGGCGAAGGCATGGCAACAAGAACCGATGATGATGTCATCAACGTCTCTGCCCGCTTCCTCCCAGGCCTCTTTGTAGCGCGCAACGATGGGAACAAACATTTTTGGATGGCCAAACACTGAGGGAAGCATCAGATGGCAGCCCAATTTCGCAGCGAGCAAAGCCGACTCCATCGAACCAGCGCCGATCCAAATAGGAAGGTCCCGCGTTGGCCGTGGACGAACCGTCACGTTTTCTAGAGGTCCACGAAACTGTCCCGACCAGTTAACGTTCTCCTCGCGCAACAACGTTTGCAGCAGACTCAGACGTTCCTCAAAAATTTGTCGCGCATCGGCGATGTCTAAACCGAACGCCGGGTAGCTCCTACTAAAAAAGTTTCCGCGACCCGCGACAATCTCGACGCGACCTGGGAAGAGGTTGTCAAGCGTTGAATAGTCTTCCGCCGCGCGCACAGGATCGAGAGTCGGAACCAATGTGACAGCAGTTGACAGAATCAGGTCCGGTACCCGTTCTCCGATTGCTGACAAAACCACTGGAGGAGAACTCAACATGTAGTCGTTGAAGTGATGCTCGCCGATGTGCACTGCGTCGAACCCGGCTTCGGCCGCCCAAGTCGAATACTGAATTAGTTGCCGGTGCCGGTCTGCTTCGGACAACGCCACCCCAGTTACGGGATGGGGCAGGTTGTCTCCCAAGCTAAATGCCGCCGATTCCACGTTGCTTTCCTACTGCTGACTACTAGTCCCGGACAAATCGGCCATGAGTCGGACGGCCTCGTCCTGCGTCGTGCTTATGCTGATACCGGTCAAACCACTATCCGCCCACTGTAGGAATCGATGGCTTATCCGATCCGGAGAGCCGTACAAGCCTGCTTCATCCACGTACTCGTCGGGGATCGCTTCGGCTGCTTCAGCCTTGTGTCCAGCGAGATATAGCTCCTGCACTCGAGCCGCAACGTCCGCATAGCCTCGTTGCACCATGTGTTGGTTGTGAAAATTGACATCTTTGTGGCCCATCCCGCCGGCATATAGAGCGATGTTGTCTTTTGCTCGTCGAAACACTGCCTCCACGTCGTCGGTGATTTGCACGGGACACAGAGCAATTATTTCGAAATCTTTCCAGCCTTTATCGACGCCGCTTCGTCGTGCTCGCTCGAAACCCTCTTCAATCCATGGACGAAAATAGTTCATTCGTCCAGGCACGAAATGCATGGGTAGCCAACCATCACACAACTCCGCGGTTAACTTCACGGTTGCTTCAGAGCCACTTCCTAACCAAATTGGAACATCGGAGTTCGTATGTAAGATCGACATGAGCGGCTTTCCCAGGCCGATGGTTCCCTCGCCGGTAAATGGCAATTGGTACTCGCGCCCCTGGTGAGTCACCGGCTCCTGACGCTCAAAAATCTTTCTCATGATCTGGATGTAATCTCGTAAACGCCAGTACGGCTTGCCCCAGGGTTGCCCATACCAACCTTCCACTATCTGAGGACCCGAGACGCCGAGCCCCACAATCATTCGGCCGCCGCCCGCGAGAGCGTCAATGGTCTGAGCCTGCATGGCAGCCATAGCCGGTGCCCGACCCGCCAGTTGAATAATCCCGGTGCCCAGCTTGATTCGATCAGTGTGGGCCGCGATGTAGGCAAGCGGAGTCATTGCGTCCGACCCATAAGCTTCAGCGGTCCACACAGAGTGGTACCCGAGCTGTTCAGCAAGCTTGATTCTTTCCATCGGCAGATCTATACGACCTCCCGAATAACCGAGCATTAGTCCAAGTTTCACAAGTTTCTCGATCCCGTCTGGCCACTATCACGAGGTGGCAGATCCCACGACGACGCTACGGTCGTCGACATGAGAGGCTACGCCCTAGTAGCCGAAGGAGGAGTGGGAATGTCGCTACTGCCAGGTTTGGTTTGTCTCGAATTTGCGCCGTAATGCAACCAATCATTGGATACGCACCTGAGATCCCTCGACACTTTCCTCAGTTGGCTTGGAGGTGCATTTTGATCGAAGGTGTCTCCAACGACCCCGCCCCGACCGAACTAACTGCCGAGATTCGGTCCGCGGAGTTAGAAGTTCGAACAGCGCTGGAGTCGAGTTCGATCGCTGAGATCCCTGCAGTAGCCGCCTGGCGTCGGGTTTTCAGTTCCTTTGGTGCGAAACCGACGAAGTATCGCAACTCTTTGGAAGCGCTTCTTCGCAGGATCTCGAAAGGCGAAATCCTGCCTTCGATTAGCTACCTCGTTGACTTAGGCAACCTCGTGTCCATCAGTTGTCGAGTGCCACTGGGCATTTTCGACGTCGATCGCTTCGTAGCGCCAGCGAAAATAGGTTTCGCGACCGGCACTGAACGTTTTTCTGATCTTGGGTCGAGCGAAACTGACCGCCCGGAGATTGGAGAGGTGGTATTTACCGACGCCAACGGCGAATTAATGACTCGTCGCTGGTGCTGGCGTCAAGACCGACGTTTCGCATCGCAACCCGAAACCCGACGGGCGCTCGTAATAGCGGAGGCCCATCACAAAGAGGGGCCACAGGATGTCGCTGCGGCCTCGCAGTTGTTCACCGAACTCCTTGGACGATTTTCTCCCGAGGTTCGAGTTACGCAACTCTCAGCCCCCGTTTTGGGTGAAAGATCAGTTGATTGATCTGTCTTTGCCCTCCCAGAACGGTGCCCGGAGTTCACGTTTAAGGACTTTCCCAGGACCCGATTTTGGCAACTCTTTTGACTGAAACTCCACAGATCGTGGGACTTTGTAGCCCCCCAGCGATGTTCGACAAAAGTCAATGAGATCCGTATCGGTCAAGCTGTCGTCGCGTGGGACGACTACCGCGTGAACCTGCTCCCCCCACTGTTCGTGAGGAATCCCGAAGACTGTTGCCTCCAACACCTTCGGATGCTGGTAGATGACTTCCTCTACTTCGGAGCAATAGACGTTTTCTCCGCCCGAAATAATCATGTCTTTGGCTCGATCAACCAGATACAAATATCCCTCGTCGTCCAGATAACCGATATCCCCTGTGCGGTACCAACCATCCTCTAAAGCTTCAGCAGTCTGCTCAGGTTTGTTCCAATACCCCTGCATCACGTTGGGGCCGTTCACCAAAACCTCTCCCGCCTCACCAGTGCTGGCATCAATTCGCAGAGACACACCAAGGGACGGATGCCCCACTGACTTGCCTCGACTGGTTCCGATGAGATCCTCTTCATGGCGGAGGCCGGTCACCAAAGGAGCGGTTTCGGTAGCACCGTATAGGTGTAATAGTTCAGCGCCCGGGAACTCCTCGTTTGCGCGTCGCAGAACTTCAGTGGCTATCGGTGAAGCGCCATGAGCGATCAACCTGAGACTTGAAGTGTCTCTGGGGGTTGCCGCCTGGGCCTCTATCAGCGCAGCGACCATTGTCGGAACAGCCAAAGTGGCTGAGCATCGATGCTTTTCAACGAGGTCCAGACACCGATTCGGTTCGAAGGCGGGCACGACCACTTGACAGATACCCAAAGCGATGCACTGCAGAACCGAGTTAGATCCCGCCGCATGGAACATAGGGGCAACAATCAGGTAGGTGTCATCATCGTCAAGAGGCATCGTTATTTGGCTATGCAAAGTATTTGCTATCAAGTTTCTGTGACTCAGCATCACACCCTTGCTTCTGCCCGTAGTTCCGCCTGTATAAAAAAGACCAGCAAGGTCGTCTTCCTTCACGTCGGCGAATTCCAGAGGCTCCGAGGTTGACAGGCGAACTTCGTAATCCTCAAAGCTCAACACTCGGTCCACAGAGCTAATTAACCCGCCGGGATCCTGGTCGCTGATCAAAATCTTGGCCCCTGCGTCTTCTAATGCGTAAGCCAACTCGGGCTCAGCCCAGCGACTATTCAAGGGAACGATGACTCGCCCTGACGATGGGACGCCCGCGTAAAGCTCAGCGTAGGTATCAGAGTTGGCGGCCAGTAGCCCCACACGTTCTCCATGACCGATTTCGAGATCATCAAGAATCTTTCCCACCCGGCGACATCTATCAACGAACTCGCCGAATGTTCGCTCGCGGCCGTCGCAAACGAAGGCTGTTTTGGGATTATGAATCGCCTCGGCACGCAATAACGGATCAGGAATAGTGCGCACGCATAGTCTCCAATCTGGACGCTTCGGACCTATGTTCGCCGTTCCACGGCTTCAGAACAATCTCGGCTGTCACCGCTGCCCCAAAATTCACAGCGAAAAACGGACATAACCGCACACTACCGACGAATACCCACGTCCCCGGTCTCGGTCGCGAATCTGCACAGCACCTCCGCAGCCGATGGCGTAGTTTCGACGCTTGGCTGACCGCGGAGGAGACAACTGATGAATCGAGTGGAGCAGTTAGCGGCAGGACTCTTGTTTCCCGAAGGTCCCGCCGTTGGCGCCGACGGATATCTGTATGTCACTGAGATAGCCGGCCAGCGGATTTCAAGAATTAGTGAAGACGGAACGGTTTCCACCTACGCCCACACCGGGGGTGGTCCAAATGGGGCGGCGTTCGACGCGACTGGTGACCTGCTGGTGTGCAACAACGGTGGGAGATGGCCAACGGACGTCCCCTCAACGGAGCAAGCCGTTAGCCCTGAGAATGGGCCTGGACTCATGCAGCGAGTTAACCGCGCTGGCGAAGTCATCGAAGAACTCCTCGAAGTTGATGGAGTAGCTCTCAATTCCCCGAACGACGTCTGTTTTGACGCCCACGGTGGTTATTACTTCACTGATCCCGTTTGGAGCGGACTTGTGGGAGGGGAAAGAGCTACAGGCCCAGTGTGTTATGTCAATGCTGACGGAGAAGCGACACGCGTAGCTACGAACATCGGCTTTCCCAATGGCCTTGGGGTTCGATATGACGGGAAGGTGCTCATTGTTTGCGAGTCATTAACGGGAATGCTTTTGAGCTACCGAATCGAGGAACCGGGAATTCTTAGCGAAACGCCGAAACCGAACGGAATGATCGGGAGGAGGTCGGTACCCGACGGATTTTGCTTCGATGCGGCGGGGCAGATCGTCGTCGCTGGCCATGGTTCAAGCAATCTTTTTGTACTCGATGGCCAAGACGGTCGACCAATCAAGACCATCGAGCTTCCCGAACCGGGGCCGACGAACTGCTGCTTTGGAGGGAAAGACCTTCGAACTTTGTTCGTGACATCATCCGATAGCGGGTACGTCTATGCCATGGAGTGGCCTGTCCAGGGAATGCCTTTACTGCACACTCGCTGACTTTTTAGGTGGTTGTTTCACAGGGCTTGCGTTAATGACAGTGATCAGCATTGTTAGGTGGGACATCGATGGCTGGGTTACGTTCGAAAAATCCGTCAGGCACCAACATGAAGCCTGTGTACTCGGTAGGCATCACCGGGTAGTCCTCTATGCGGACATCGTGGGTGAGTCCGAAACTGTGCCAAATCGTCACATCGGTGTCGCAGACTGAACGATCTTCTGAGGTGTACCCAGGGAGACCCTGCCCAGCGTTTCGTTGCGTCGGATAATCACCGGCTGCGTAGCGTTCCGACCCCACGGTAGGCGTCACCCACAAGTTGTGCTTTGCGAAGGCGGCGCGTTGGGCGTGAGGCGAGTCCGCCGAGGCGAACATCGTGGGTGTTGATGAGGGCAACAGCCGGTACGCGGTGGGACGTCCGAGCCGATTCGTCTTTTCCGAATGTTCGATTCTCCAATAACGACTGCTTGACGAGTTGGTTTCCCGCATAGCGGAGTGCTCGCTTGTCAACAGGGTTTCTCGTGCAGCGAACGCCGTGTTATAAGGATTTTCGGGTCCCGGAGGAAGCGCCTCTGTGTTGACTTCAACGACATTGTTGGCGTTTCCATCAATGGCCATATCAAGCCGCATGCAGAACAGGTGCTGGTGAATCGGGGCGGAGACGTTTGGCGCTATCTGCCGGGCGAAGGTTAGGTCGTCACCCTCACCATGTGCCCGCGTGGTCAGAATGCCTGTCAGCTTTATCTCCAGTTTGATGGATCCGTCGAGATGGAAATACCAGAAGAACCCGTACTCATAATTCCCGACGGTAGAAATGGTGCTCACAACCAAACGCCGCGATCTTCGCACCTCGACTTCTTCAGTCAGCATGTCCGTGTGCTTCCATCCGATACCGAAATCCTCCTCGTGAATACAGATTGCGTTGCCGGTGGTGACAACGCTCCCGTCGTCAAGCAGTTGAACCGCATCCAGGTAGACAATTTCTCCCACGCAATCACATCCAAGTGTGAGCGAGTTTGCGGTCATCCCAAGTCCGTATTCGCCTGAATCGAGCGCGTGTTTGAAGGCCTGACTTGGTCTCGTGTCTCCGTAGGGAACGACCATTTCTGCTAACGACGCCCGATCGATGACTGGCCTTTCGACTCCATCTTGGGTGTAAGCGATCCGGTGCAGGACCAAGCCCTCGGTGTCATCGACGACCATCCGAAAGCGCCACTTCTGCCAACAGATCTCATTGTCCTCAACAGAGAAGCTCACTCCCTCAGGTTGAGTGATCTCGACTGGTCGGAGGTCCTCTCTCATCGGTCCATAATCGCTAACTACCGAATCAACGTCGTAATTTCCTCTCTCTGTCGCCATGGGCCACTGGCCGAAATCTTCGATATGTAGAACTTCGAGCGTGTCGACATCAACGTGAACCATGAGTCCGTCTACCGGATACGCGTAACCGTTGTCGTTAGGAGTCGGTCGATGAAATGCGATGCAACGCTGAACTCTGCGTCCATTTTCGAACTCGAACCCGTAGTCGCCTGTAGGCCATGGATCAATCTGCACGGTGGATGAATCCGTTATCCCGCGTTTCTTCAAGGCTTCTTGAAAGCCCGGATCGCTCCCGCAAGCCCCCATTACCTTGAACAGTTCCACAAATCCGACCCGTGGCACCACGTCGGGGATCATTTCCCAACGATCCACCTCGCCGCGACTAATCGACACTGTGGTTTCGTAGACCTCGCCGTGGTGTCGCACTACCAGATCCAGTCGCCGGTCGACGGGGTCCCCGGTTTGCCAGGCGGCGACCTCCTCTTTGGCTGGTTCATAGATGCAGCAACCGTGAAAGGTTGAACTGTCATCTATCCGACCGGAGTCGCGCAGGACTTCAATGCCGGTTTCTATTTCCTCGGCCGTCATCATCGAAAGTGGGTGCATAGGGAAACCTTAGAGGCCCAGAGGTGTGACGGTATACCCGAGATCGATAGTGCTCTTGAGGGCAATTGTCTCTAGGCTCCAAGAAGTTCACTCGGGAGGATTCACATGCTTGAAGTCGGAACTTCAGCGCCAGCGTTTACCTTGCCTGACCATAACGGCGAGCAGATTTCGCTGAGCGATTTCGCAGGACAATGGGTGTTGTTTTGGTGGTACCCCAAAGCGTCAACACCTGGTTGAACTATTGAAGGTCAGGGGCTCCGTGATCGAGCCTCACAGTTTGAATCAGCCAACGCGGTAATTCTCGGCGCATCATTTGACACCGTCGAAGAGCAGAAGACATTCGTAGACAACGAGAACTTTCCCTTTCGCTTGCTCTCGGATCCGGAGCGTGCGGTAGGTGCCGCTTATGATGTCGCTCGATCCGCCGACCACAAAGCCGCGGCCTGGGCACGCCGGGTGAGCTATTTGATTGATCCTGACGGATTGATCGCCAAATCATACGACTTCCGCGACTCTCCAGATCTTTCAGAGCACGCTCAAGAAGTCTTGGACGACATCAACAATCTAAGTTGAGTGCCGAGGCGTCAGGCCCTGCCATGACGTCCCTGGAAGAGCGCATATCCCAACGACTGCAACGGCTCTACGGCAACTCGGACGTCGAGTGGTTGTTCCGACAATGCACTTCAGCGCTGGGTGACCCATCCCCCTCTGCCAGTGCTGCCCGTTGGTCCGAAGACGACGTTGTTCTAGTCGCATATCCGGATCAGATCACTGATCAGGGACAGTCTCCGTTAGCGACGCTCAATCGCGTTCTATCGGAAATGAGCCACGCCTTTTCTACGGTCCACGTGCTTCCATTTTTCCCCTCTAGTTCCGACGAAGGGTTTGCGGTGATCAACCATTGCGAGGTTGCCGAAGAGTTTGGAGACTGGAGTCATATCGAGGCAATAGCGACGAACCATCGGGTCATGTCGGACCTCGTGCTTAATCATGTGAGCGCGTCTCACCGGTGGTTCGAAGAATTTCAAAACGGTATTGAGCCGGGCCGACGGTGTCTCCTGACAGGGTCGCCAGAATCTGACCTGTCAGCCGTCGTGCGGCCCCGGACTACTGATCTGCTGGTTCCTTGTGACACCACCGACGGTGCCAAGTACCTGTGGTGCACCTTTGGTCCGGATCAAATTGATGTGGATTGGGAAGAACCTGAGGTTCTCCTAGAAATGCTTAGGGCCCTTGATCGGTTACTAGCGGTTGGCGTCCGATGGATTCGGCTGGACGCGGTGGCCTATGTGCAGAAACGATTGGGATCGACGTGCGTACATCTCGAACAAACACATGAGTTAGTTCGTCTTCTGCGTGATCTGTTGGAGTGGCGCTGCCCCGACGCTGCCCTAATTACTGAAACCAATGTGCCGCATATAGAGAATTTGTCGTATCTGCGCGACGGCCAGCAGGCTCACCTTGCTTACAACTTCACTCTCGCACCGCTTCTCACACAGGCTCTCATTTCGGGCTCAAGTGAATCGATAGCCGAATGGCTACAAGAGTCAGAACGGCCCCCCGAAGGAACGACGCTGCTTAATTTCTTGGCTAGTCACGACGGGATAGGGCTTCGTCCAGTTGAAGACCTGCTGGATAGTGACGAAATAGACCAATTGCTGATTGCGACCGAACAGGCGAACGGAACCTGGGCGGGATATGCGACGGCGAACGGTGTTCGACCCTATGAACTCAACGTGGCACCAGCTTCGCTGCTCGGAATCGACAGGTTGTTGACGGGCCATACCGTGATGGCAAGCCTGAAAGGAGTTCCAGTTTTTTACTTACCGGCAGTCGAAGGTGAACCCAACGATTTAGAAAGAGTGCTCAGCAGCGGGCAAGCGCGAGCTATCAACCGATCCAGATCAACATTCGGCGAGCGATCAAGAATGACCACTAGTTCCCGTGGAATCGCCCGCGACGAACTAGCGCGGCGTATGGCAATACGACGCGGGCTGTCTGCGTTTCATCCTGATTCCCGTCAATTTGTATTGGGTTTGCCGTCGCCCTTGCTAGGAATCGTTCGCGGTGAAGGACCCGACGCAATTACGGTCGTCGCGAACCTTGGGTTCTCGAAGATCAGCTATCGGCCTTCCGAGCCCAGCCTGGATCTACTCACAGAGCAACGGGTCGATCACGAAGTTTCGCTTGACCCAGGAGCCGTGGTTTGGTTGTCAACCACCGATCTCAAATCCGTGAGACAGCCAGGGAATCTTTGAACCAGCTGATCCCAAGCCGGAAGGTCGGCTGGGAGGAAGGAGGGTCTCTGTCGAATTAACTTTGAAAATAAGTCGACGGCCGCCTCTTCCATGAGGTCGTCAAAGGGTAAAGAATTGCTTATCGCGTTAGCTCGGTGAGCCGCTATTGCGTCGCTAGCTCTTATATCGAAGTCTGCCGGATCCACGGTTAATCCGCCGTTGAGAGAGAGTGTCGTGCTGATGATGTCGCGGGCCATGCGGTGCAGACCTGACTCTGGATGCTCTACGGACAGACTTTGGTGTTTGTGGTCGTAATTGTCAGTGAGGTCAGTTTGAGCGACTCGACAGCTCGCGGCTCGAGCTGCCAGAAGTAACGAAATATCAACCCCCCAATGTGCGGGCACAGCGAACGAGGTTGCGGTTGCGACACGTACGGCGAATTCCCCGGCGAGTGGATACTTGAATGACTGCAGATACGAGATGTCCGGACTTGCTGGCGTCGACGAAGCCAGTGATTCCAGCAAAGGCCCGACCAATAGGCGTGTTACCCGCCCGTTCAGTCCATGGCGATCGAAACGGGGATAGAAACCCTTTACAAAATCGAACCCGAGCCGTTCGTCGACAATGGGATGCGCGAGTCTGGCCACAAACGAAGACTCATAGGTAGAAATATCGGCGTCGTGGACAACGATCGTTTCGATACCACCGAACGCGGCAACAACCCCGATACACCTCCACAGGTTGCTGCCTTTCCCGGCTTCGGGATCAACACCGACACTGTTTTCAAAGACCTTCATTGCTGGGCTGTCATTCCAGACGATTGTTATTTCTTGGGGAAGAGAAGAAAATAACTGCTGGGCTTTGACAAAAGAATTCTTACTAGCACCGTCAATCCCAACGATCACTCTGCCCAACCACTCAAGACGAGAAATTTGACGCACCATTTCAGTTAATACCGGGCTATCGAATTCGGTAATCAAACATGGAAGGAGCAACGCCACGCCCTTTCCGATACGGGGATCGGAAACCGAAGAAGTGGCCTCAGCATTGGCGTCAGCGGTTAAGCGGTGCAGCGTTGTGATGGGCCCTCGTTGATGAAAGTCAGCCATGCCGCTCCTGTCGTCGGGCCTACGGTAGACGAGTAGTGCACCGCTTACGAAGGTGTCCGAGGTATCGTTCCACATGGCCGCGTCATCCGCTCCCTTCCCTTCCGAAGATGAGAAGTTCGCTTCCGAGGGCCTGACCTTTGACGATGTGCTCCTGGTACCGGCAGCCTCCGATGTCCTCCCCGACGCGGTTGACACCAGGTGTCGCTTCACCAAGAACATCCAACTCAACGTTCCGTTAGCGAGCGCTGCGATGGACACCGTGACCGAGGCCCGATTGGCGATCGCCATGGCCCGTCATGGCGGAATTGGAGTAGTGCACAGAAACTTTTCGATTGACGAGCAAGCCGACGAAGTCGACAAAGTTAAGCGATCAGAGTCGGGAATGATCGTTGAACCTTTCACTCTCCCCCCGAACGCCACTTTGGCTGAAGCTGAAGCGCTTATGGGCCGGTTCAAGATCAGTGGGATTCCAATAACGGACGAAAACCATCGGCTCGTCGGCATTTTGACCAACCGCGATTTGCGATTCGAGACCGACTATGGCCGCCTTGTCTCAGAAGTCATGACAGTTGAGGGTCTCATTACTGCCAAAGCGGGCACGACACTAGAACAAGCCCAAGTGGTACTCGGTAAGCATCGCATCGAAAAATTACCGATCGTCGACGATGATTTTCAACTCATCGGATTGATCACCGTGAAGGACATAGAGAAGAAGATCCAATATCCCCAGGCCGCCAAGGACGACAGGGGGCGCTTGCTCGTTGCGGCTGCTGTAGGAGTTGGTCCAGATGCGGACGATCGGGCAGCGGCACTCGTGGAACGTGGAGTCGACGTTTTAGTCGTTGATACAGCTCACGGACACAGTCGCGATGTGATCGAAGCGGTTTCGAAGATTAAAGCCAACTATTCGATCGATGTCCTTGCCGGAAATGTCGCTACAGCCGACGCTACGCGGGCCCTCATCGAAGCGGGAGCTGATGGCGTCAAAGTTGGCATTGGGCCCGGTTCCATCTGCACCACTCGAGTGGTCGCTGGCGTTGGCGTACCCCAGGTCACAGCTGTTTTTGACTGCGCGTCCGCGGCAGCTGACCACAGCATTCCGGTTGTCGCAGACGGAGGAATGCAATTCTCTGGCGATCTCGCGAAGGCCATCGCTGCCGGAGCGGACTGCGCGATGGTTGGAGGACTTCTTGCTGGGGTCGACGAAAGTCCTGGAGAAGTAGTCCTCTATCAAGGAGAGCGGTTCAAGGAATACAGAGGCATGGGGTCAATCGGTGCAATGAAAGGTCGGAGCTTCTCAAAAGATCGTTACTTCCAAGATCAACGGGACGAGGATCTACTCGTACCCGAGGGGATAGAAGGAAGAGTTGCCTACAAAGGGCCGATCGCCAATGTTCTCCACCAACTAATTGGTGGCCTCCGACAAGCCATGGGATATTGCGGTACAACAACAATTGGTGAGATGAAAACAAGCACAAGGTTCGTAAAAATCACATCCTCTGCTATTCGCGAAAGCCATCCGCACGACATCATGATCACGAAAGAAGCCCCGAACTATCGGCTTCCTTCGTGATCGAAGACGCTTGGCCTGGCCCAACTAAATTCCGCGTGTTTGGGTGGTCCGTGGCGTGCCTTATCGTCGCGCTCTGTATCTATTTGATAGTGATCTGACTATCGCCGGTGGCTCTTCATAGTTTGACAATTTGGGTCAACTTCACGACAGCTTCGCCCGTTTGCCGGGAAGCGCTTAGCTCAACCAGTCCACGAAGCCGCCATTCATTGAACCCTTCTGGGTCGCACACGATCTGCTCAACGACCACCCGTGTTTCATCTCTTTCAATTTCTAACAACCAGCGATCCGATCGGGCGTCGGCATCGGTTAACACCTCGTTGAACTCGTCCCAATATGGGCCAACAGCTTCTTCGACCGCTCCGGGTTCCGATAAGTCACCTTCCGCCTGTTGAGCGATGGCTAGGTAGTCCGCTTGAGCAAGCAACTGAATCCAACGAAACGTGGCGTTACGAACCATCACATGGAAAGCTCGGGTTTGGGTTGTGATATCAACTGTTTGAGGGCGAATCTCCTCGTCTAGCTGATCAGGGTTCTGGAGTCGTTCCCACTCGTCAAGCAGGCTGCTATCGACTTGCCGAACTAGCGCGCCCAGCCACTCAAACACGTCCTCAAGTTCAGACGTCCAAGAGTTATCGGGGACCGTCTTTTGTAATCCCTTAAACGCATCGGTCAAATATCGGAGCAAAACTCCTTCGGATCCCTTCACCCCGTAATAGTTGACGTATTCGCGAAACGTCATAGCTCGCTCGTACAGATCTCGCACAATGGATTTGGGGCGTAGATTCTCCTGCCCTAACCACGGATGGTGAACCGCCCACGCGTCGAAGGTCGTATAGAGAAATTCTTTGAGGGGTTTCGGCCACTCAACTTCATCAAGTAGAGAGATGCGCTCTTCATACTCGACACCGTCGCGTTTGAGTTCGACGAATAGCTCGTCGCGTGCCTTGTCGCGCTGTCTCGCTAACAGAACTGCAGGGTTCTCCAGAACGGACTCGACAACCGTGATTACGTCAAGGGCGTAAGTAACTTCTTCGCGGTCAAGAAGTTCCACTGCATCAGGCACGAACGGTGAAAGCGCCCCGGTGAGATCAAACTCGGCTTGTAGATCTACGTTGACTCGTACCAAACGATCTTCGGCGTCTGGATTGTCGAGAGTTTCGACTATTCCCGCCGAAACGAGTGACCGATACATGCCGATGGCTTGACGAATATGACTACGCTGCTGCGACCGGAGGTCGTGGTTGTCGGTCAAGATCTTGCGCAAAGCAGCGCAGCCGTCACCGGGCCGGTCCAACACATTCAGCAACATTGAGTGTGATACCTGGAAATTCGAAGAAAGCGTCTCAGGGCGACCACTGCGGAGTCGTTCGAACGTCTTGTCGTCCCAGTGGACGTACCCTCGTTCCGGCGGTTTTTTCCGTTGTACTTTGCGGCGCTTCTTCGGATCATCGGCCGCCTTTTCTAAGGCTTTGAGGTTTTCAACGTGGTGCTCGGGAGCTTGACACCAAACGAATCCCTGATCATCGAATCCCTTACGACCCGCGCGCCCAGCAATCTGTTGAAAATCGCGGACGGTGAGGGTTGCTGTCGCTTGGCCATCGAATTTGCACAACTGTGAGAACAACACCGTTCTGATGGGCACGTTTACGCCAACGCCGAGCGTGTCGGTCCCGCAGATGAGTTTTAACAGTCCTTCCTGGGCCAAACGTTCAACCAGAAGCCGATATTTCGGTAGAAGTCCAGCGTGATGCACCCCGATGCCCGCTTTAACAAAGCGTGCAACGTCTTTACCGAAAGGGGAGTCAAAGCGAAAGTTTGAAATTTCGTCCCGAATCCGTTGTTTTTCTTCACGAGTTAGCACGTCCAAGCTAGTGAGCGCTTGAGCTCGTTCTGCTGCTGCTTTTTGAGTGAAATGGACGATGTAGATAGGAGCACGATCCAAGTGCAACAGATCGCGGATTGATTGAAGAAGGGTTGTCTCGCGGTAGGTCCATTCGAGAGGAACCGGCCGGGTGTTTCCCGTTACTTCCACGGCGATGCGGTTGCTGCGATGTTCTAAATCTTTGAGGAAGAATTCCGCTGGGCCGAGAGTGGCGCTCATCAAAATGAACTGTGTTCGTTGCAACTCCAACAGAGGTATCTGCCACGCCCATCCTCGATCTCTGTCTGAGTAGTAATGGAACTCGTCCATCACGGCCGTATCGACTGGAGCTTGAGGTCCGTGTCGTAGCGCGAGATTGGCCAAGATTTCCTGAGTGCAGCAAACGATCGGAGCATCGGGATTGACCGAAGCGTCTCCGGTGATCATCCCCACGTTGTCCGAACCAAATTCCTTGCAGAGTGAAAAAAATTTTTCAGAAACAAGTGCTTTAATCGGCGCGGTGTACCAACAACGCTTTCCCTTAGCAATGGCCTCGAAGTGAGCGGCCATCGCGACGAGGGACTTTCCTGAGCCCGTAGGGGTTGTAAGAATCACGTGATGACCCGAGAAGACCTCAAGTATCGCTTCCTCTTGCGCTTCGTATAAATCGATGTTGCCCGCGGCGGCCCATGCGAGGAAACCATCAAGCAAATTTCCCGGATCGGCTTCGGAGGGAAGATAGGTGAGTAACTGAGCGTTACTCACGGGGCACGTAGCTTGCGCATGGGTTCGTTCAAAAGGACGCCAGTTGGATCCACTGCGTCTCGGACCCGCCACCAATCTTGCCAACGGTCGTAATCTCCTGCCAGGTCTTTGCCGGAGAGGTAATGCACTTTGCCCCAATGGGGGCGGCCACCGTAAGAACGAAAAATTGATTCAGCGGATTTGTAATACGCGGTTTCATCTCGCGTCACGTCCTCGTGAATTGACACCGTTGCAGTGGCTTGACCCCGTGCCGGGGAAAGCCAAACGTCGTCCGCAGCAACAGTCCGATACTCGATTGGCCAGACAACCTCGGGAAAGCTGTTCGACAGCAGGTTCTTGATGTCGGCGACGCATGAAGGACCGTGTTCGGCCGGGATCGAATACTCCATCTCAGTGTGAGGGTCGAGACGCTGATTGGGAAGAACTTCGAAACTCCACGCCAAACGTTGTCCCTCATCCCCTAGGGGGTACCTGCAGGGTTCGTCGGTGAGATTGATTGATTTACAGATCGCGCGATCTTGACCCGGGTACCAGAAATATTCAAAGTGTCGAGTTGCGCTCGTCAACTCTTCGATTCTCTCCATGACGCTTTCGAAAGGTTCAAGCCAACGTTGCTCCTCCAGTCGGTACGCCTCGCGTACTCGCAACGTAACTTGCAACACGACCCCAACTGCTCCCAATGACAGCCGTGATGCTTCGAACAGATCTGGCTCAACATCAGAACTACAGGTAACTACTGACCCGTCGACGAGAAGCACCAACAATTCGGTCACTGCGCTCGAAAAACTGCCGAGATCAACCCCGGTGCCGTGAGTTCCTGTGGCGATGGCACCGCCGACAGATTGTTGGTCAATGTCGCCCTGGTTTAACAGTCCCAAACCGTGTTCTAGTAACGGTTGACCACATGCGTGAATCTTGGTGCCAGCGCGAAAAGTTGCGGTCATTGCGTCTCTGTCAACAGATACCAGGCCTGAAAGAGGACGGGTGTCGAGAATTACGCCGCTGGTCGGGAGCAAGGGGTAATGGGAATGTGCCGTTCCGGCGGTTCGCACACTCCACCCTCCCTCGCGCGCTGCCAACAGTTCGCTTCTGATCGCATCGACGGTGCCGACTTGGGTGATGCGCTGCGGTTCTGCTGAAAGTTTTCCCGACCAGTTCGTCCATTCCGGCATGGTCAGGAGCTTAGAACCGAAAATACCTGTAACAAGCTGCGCTAAGTGACTGTCTGCATAGAGCTACGGCCGGGCCAAACCTCGGGATTCAGAATGTTCGACGGCTTCGATCCGGAAAGACCTGTCAGAACCTGATCGATCGCCATCGTGAAAATTCGTTTTCTACCTTCACTAGTTGCGGACGCGACATGGGGGGTGACGAGGATGTTGTCGTGCTGCAAGAGTGGATGTCCTTGCGGCAGAGGTTCAGGATCGGTGACATCTAAACCAGCGGCCTGCACTTTGCCGCTTGTTAACGCGTCGATGAGAGCTGAATCATCGACGAGGCCTCCGCGAGCTGTGTTCACAATGAAAACCCCGTCGGTCATCTGATCGAGTAACTCGGCACTAATTAAGTGGTGGGTTTGATCTGTTAGAGGAGCGTGTATAGAAACAACTTGGGCTTCGCGTACCGCCTCGACGAGGGTAGAAGCACGCCTGACCCCAAGTTGCTCGAATTTTTCATTTGATTCAAAGGGATCGTAGGCAGTCACGGTCATTCCAGCCGCAAGAGCAACCGTTGCTACCCGAGAAGCGATCCTTCCGAGTCCGATTAGCGTGAGCGATGCTCCATTTAGTTCCAACGAATGGTGTGAGGCGGAATAATTTCCTTCTTGACGATGGAGTCGACCCTCGCTCTGTTTCAAACCCTTCGTGATGGCAAATATCAACGCCAGGGCATGTTCGGCGGTCGAAATTGTTGGCCCATCGGGGGTGTTACAAGCAGCGATGCCGAATTCAGTTGCATCTTCTAGATTCACGTTGTCGAATCCAATTCCCGCCCGTGACAACACGCGCAAATTTGGGCTCACCGAAAACACTTCGCGGTTGTAGACGATGGAAGCGCCAACTACCGCACCGTCGGCTTGCTTAATCCCATCAAGGGGATCGTCGCCCTTGGGCCACGACGGGTTCCAGCGTCCTTCAACGAGTTTCATCATCGAATCATCAAGCGCTCGATCAAACCAGATGATTGGTAAATCGTTCATCCGTGGACTTTAACCCCGCCAGAAATTTTGCGAATAGTCACCAACCCGACTCGAATTCCTCAGCCTCGTTACGATTGGAGTTCTAGGGGGGGCCATGCATGTCGATGAAGCAGTAATACACGACCTGGAGAGGTACCGAACCGAAGGCTATCCGTGGGCGGAGTGGGATCTCTTTCGCGCGGAGGCCCCTGTTTATTGGTACGAGCGCGAAACGATCACCCCCTTTTGGTCCGTAACTCGGTACGCGGATGTCAAACGGATCTCAGGTGACAACGAGACTTTCGCTAACGGGAAAGGCAGGCTCCGACTTGACCTAGCGGAACGAGATCAACGATTTTGGGACACCTACCGCCACCGAATGGAAGCGCGCGGATGGGATCCGGATGAACCCCCAGATTTCATTTACACCGATCGTCCCGTTCATTGGGACATGCGTCGGTTAGTAGCTCCCGAGTTCACACCAAAGGCCATGCGTTCTCGAGAAGAATCACTAATTAACCATGCACAGATCTACGCGGATCAGTTTGCAAAGAAGGTGGACGCTGAAGGCACCGCAGACTTAGTCGAAGACCTAGCAGTCAAACTTCCCTTGGCCACGATCTGCGAGATGATCGGCGCGTCCCCCGATGATTGGGAGCAAGTGCACGCATGGACCGCCGTGTTGTTCGACGATCCCAAGTTGATGCGTTTCGCCAAAGCTAACGAAACGAAAAAGGACATGCGGCGACGGATGTTCGTCGAATTCGAGGAGTGGATCTTCCAAGAGATAGCGAAGCGACGTGCAACGGATTGCAGCGGACCGGACCTGATATCGATTCTCCTTCGCTCTGAACTTGCAAACGAGCCGCTCACTCCTCAGCAATTGCTGGGCTATATCAGGGTTCTTATTGCCGCGGGAAACGAAACTACCCGGAACGCAGCTACCGGAGGGATGATCGCTTTCCTCCAACACCCAGAAGAATTGGCGTTCTTAGCTGGCCATCTTGACGACAGCGAAACGTTGGACAACGCCGTCGAAGAAATTCTTCGATGGACATCTCCTGTTATTCAGTTCGCTCGAGTTTGTACTCGCGACACCGAGATCGGCGGTCAGATCATTCGGGCCGGCGATCATGTCGGCATTTGGCATGCTTCAGCCAACCGCGACGAACGTCAGTTTCCTGATCCATACCGGTTTGATGTGACTCGATATCCGAACGAGCACATGGCTTTTGGACACGGCGCCCACTTTTGCCTCGGCGCGCATTTAGCGCGTTGGGAGTTGAGGGCATTTTTCCGCGCGGTGCTTCCGCTCCTACCGAATCTGCGTCTTCAAGGCGAACTCGAACGAATTGGACACTTGCACGTCGGACCGATTCAACGCCAAATGGTTGCTCCGATCTAGCACCAGTCAACCCAACGTTAAGCTCACCCAGTCACCCTCATCAGATTCGCAACTTCGAGTAGTAAGTAGACGCAACGGACTGCAGGCATCAACGACACGTTCGATTTGTGAACTCAAAAGGCCTGAGAACACCAGACGGCGGCCAGCCCGAACCATCTTCACAAGAGTCGGCCCATACGAACTCAGGAGAGGGGCGAGCATATTCGCGATAACCACGTCGTAAGTGCCGGTCACTTCTTCTAATGCGATCGCTGACGCGGTTACTAGTTCGTCTACGCCATTCGATTTGGCGTTTTTTGTTGTGACCTCCACTGACGCAGGGTCGATGTCAATTCCAAGTACCTCAGTTGCGCCTAATCGAGCAGCAGCCACCGACAAGATGCCGCTTCCGCAGCCAACATCGAGGACGGACTCGTTTCCTTCAAGTAATTGTTCGAGTTCAGCCAACGCAAGTCGGGTCGAAGGGTGGCTCCCCGATCCGAACGAACGCCCAGGATCCATCCAAACTATTAATTCGCTCGCCTTCGGTTCATACTGAACCCATGGTGGCCTAATCACTATGCGATTCCCCGCTCTGTAAATCGTTGCGTAATCGCGCCAACTGTCGAGATAATCGCGAGACCCAAATTCTTCAACCACGGCGAACCTTCCAAGAGTTCGCGCGGCCAGATCTGCGGTATGAGCTGAAGAGAAACCAGCCAGCAGCACGATTTGATCGCCCTCGTAGCGTTGTTCTATCCCTAAGGTTCCGAGTTGCCAAAGTTCGCCTGACACTAGGTCGGCGTCCGCTTCAGGCACCGTGATTCGGAGGCGGGCCTCCTGCTGGCTCAACTTACCCACACCTAAGGACGCTACCTTCGGCCCTACGAGTCATTCGAATTTTCTTTTAGCTGA
>DGLO01000121.1:15664-17209 GCA_002388005.1 Candidatus Neomicrothrix sp. UBA4542 | reverse complement strand
GAAGGCCCACGATGGCGGGATGGCTACCTATGGTTTTCGGACTTTTACCGCCACGGAATTTTTCGAGTTGATGAAAATGGCACCGAAGAACTCGTACTAGAAGTTCCTACGCAACCATCCGGGCTTGGATGGCTTCCCGACGGAAATCTTCTGTTCGTGTCGATGCTTGACCAGTGCCTTAAAAAGTTGGATGGTGACGGCCAGGTGTCGGTACATGCGGACCTGGCACATATCGCGGGCGGTCCATGTAACGACATGGTTGTCGCAAGCGATGGCACCGCCTATGTAGGAAATTTTGGATTCGGAGAGGGCGAGGACTTTTCGCAAGCCACTTTGGCCATTGTCGATGCCGACGGAACAGCGCGTCGTGGTCCCGATGAGCTCGACTTCCCCAACGGAACGGTCATTAACCCTGAAGGAAATCGCTTGGTGATAGCCGAGTCATACGGTCGCAGACTTCTTTTGTTCGATATCGAAGACGATGGGTCACTCACGAACAGACGCTCTTTCGCGGATTTAGGTACACGTGTTCCAGACGGCATTTGCCTTGATGTAGAGGGGGGAGTTTGGGTAGGTGACCCCGCGAACCATTCTGTCTTCCGCGTCGTCGAAGGTGGAGAAATTACTCACCACATTGATCTTGAACTCAATTGTTACGCGTGCGCGCTTGGAGGCGAGGACCGGCGGACGTTGTATCTGGTCACGGCGCCGAACTCTGGACGAGGTGGTGCGGCGGACCGTCGCGAAGGACGCGTAGAGCGAATTCGGGTCGACACACCAGGGACCGGTTCACCCTAATCGAACCGAATTGTCGTTCTAGAACCTGAGAGGGCTCTCAGCGCTCCAGTGGAGTTCTTCCTCTGCCAGATTGAACTTGACCTGGCGCCAGGTCACTTCGATCCCGTCATCTTCGATCGGATCGACCATTAGTTCAAACATGCCGTCGTCGGTCTCTTCTCCGGGACGAGCGAGGAGAGCCATGAAGGCATGGGCCATTTCACAGGGCTCCAGCATTCGTCGCTGCCAGCGGCCGAAAACGCGTTCGTTGTCGACATATTCATCAGTCATCCCTGTTCGGATAAAGGGGAACATGAGGGAGAAACTTTGAACCAATTCGGCGTTTCGACCGAGGTTTACTTTCAACACTTTCGGTAACTGTAAAACCGCCCAATTGCTGATGGCGTAACCCGGTACCGCTGGCCCCGGGTCGATCGCTTGACGTGAGGATATGTAGACCAATTGGATTGGTTCGTTGTGGTGAACGGCTTCCCCGGCCCACAGGTGGGTGGACGCAAGGAAGCCGTCGACCTTCGTGTCTAAGACAAGACGGGATTCGTCGAGATTGTCTAAGAAATGCTGTCGTACCCGGGCGCGTCGAAGCGCACGACCCTCGCCCTCTTCCTCGCGGAGGGCCCTTCCGAAGCTGTAACCCGATTCGGTTAGCCCAGAGTTACAGATAACCAAATTTGGAGGAAGGCCTCCCATCTGGTCTATGACATAGCTGCGGCTCGCCCACAGATCACGCAAATTTGTTACATCTGCCTG
>DGLO01000121.1:0-15252 GCA_002388005.1 Candidatus Neomicrothrix sp. UBA4542 | reverse complement strand
CCGACTGACGCAGCCCCATTAAGACCAGCGCAGAGAGCGAAAGCCTGACCTATACCGCCGTCCTTACCTGCTCCGGTGATGAACACTCGCTTGCCCTCCACCGCAGATCGGTACTCATCGAAGCGAAATGCTTCGGTAGGCGCGCTATAGGTCATCGCTGAGACTCCGCGGTAGTGGGTGACCTCATGAAACTAGCCAGTCTGTGTTCGCATTCCGACCTGAACGGGGATTACCGGATTCGCTACCTGGAGTTAATTCACTGGGGCCGTTTCCACATGAGCGCGTTTCGACGCATTGTGGCCACCAAGACATCGTTTTGATTGTGCGCTCGGTGTTCGAATAAGACGATGCCCTGGTCGGGTTTACTCGAAGATTCTCTAGAACTAATGACCTCCGACTCGACGCGAAGCGTGTCACCGTGAAACACGGGAGCTGGAAAGTTCATCTCCTCGAATCCAAGATTTGCGACGGTAGTGCCGTGAGTGGTTTCGTGAACCGAAATTCCAACTACGAGTCCTGCGGTAAACATTGAATTGACTAGTGGCTGCCCAAACTGTGTCTCTTTTTCCGCATAGTCAAAATCGAGATGCAACGCTGCTGGATTCATGGTCATCGTCGTGAACATAATGTTGTCGGTCTCGGTCACTGTGCGGCGGAGGCGGTGTTGAATGACGAGTCCGGGTGTCAGCTCTTCAAACCACAAGCCCCCGTGAGGCCGATCGTTGGTCAATTCAAACTTCCTTCCATGGATTGTTGCGGCGAGTTGCCCATTCCCGGAACTTCACAGGCTTGATCGAGTTCGATTTCCGCGTGCACTATTGAATTTTGATGAGGACCCGCGCACCACGACGGCATGACCATGGTGTAGAGGCCGCTGCCCCCAGCTTGAAACACGATGATTCGGCTCGGATCTTTGAGAACTTGAAGCAGATCATCGTCGTCGACGTCACCGTCGTGAGGGATCATGCGGGAGCCCACTTGTCGGAGCGTTCCCACGGAGATAGTCGCTCGGCGGGCCAGCTCATTTTGAACATCTTCTCTGGTCATTCCGGCAGCCGCGATGACTTGGGCATGGTCGGGGTTCATGATCACCGAGACAGAACCACCGCGAAGTTGACTGTTGTTGCTTCCCGGATTCGCTATGACCAGAGCAATGGCTTGGAGAAGCTTGCCAGCTGAGTCGGGATCGTCGGCGTTGCCAGCAAAGATGGTGGAATGTGGAGCCTCAGCGCCAGTTATTACCACCGCGCTTTGCTCAGGCTCGTACCCGAAGCTGGTATGCAGACCAGGAAACGGCGACTTCTCCTCGTCTTCAGCGATGCAATAGGTGAACTTTCCAGGGTGTCCATGCAACGCCATATCCGAAGAGCCGGGTCGGGCCCCGCCGATATTGATCATGCACAAGCGAAGTGCTCGACCAATCGAGGCATTTGCTCGATGTCCGGGTCCGAGTGCGCCGAACCCGGACGCGATTCCGCCGCAGACGTGCCGAGCCGGACCGCAGACGATCGTTAATGGTGCGGTGCAATGCGTTGTCGCCTGCATTTCGGTCAGATCGAACTCGGGTTGGCAAACCGCCCGAACCGCGGCAACAACCACCGGTGCGTGGTCCGGTATACACCCTGCCATGACCGCCGCTATACAAACTTTTTCCACGGTAGCTGCGCCGTTTAAAGGTCCCATAACCCCCAGCACAAGGCCCGGATCAAATCCCGTGGCTAAAACCAGTCGAGAGACCCGATCAGGAGTCGGTATCACCACAGGCAGGCCATCGGTGCAGCCCAGTTCGTGTAGCACTTCGAGCGCGTCGTATTCAGATGGGGCGTCGAGCAAACTCATCTTGGCCTCGCGTTAATTGGTTCCGCCCGACAACAAGTCGATGATGGAGGGAGTGATATCTGCGGCAACCTCGGCCATCTTTTGTTCCCCCGTCCCAGCAACCGGGTGGGGCAACTTAATGCGAGGTACCTCGGGCATGCCGGTGGAATGAGCGAAGAAGTCGCCCTGAGGCCAAAATTCTTCTGTGACGAGGGCTACGGCAGGAATGCCCAGCCGAGCTACTGAAATGCTGTCACGCACGGTGCCAGAAGTGCAGCTGCCTCAATGGCCGTAGGCAGCAACTACCGCCTGACACTCGGCCTGAATCTCTTCGAGCATCGAGCCACTAACGACCGATGACGCATCACCTTTGTCGTAGCGAACGAACGACGCCGCCGGAACAACCTGGGCCAACGATTTCTCGACATGATCCAGGAAACGGACGCTATCGGGGAACCCGTTAGCCACAAGACCAATCGTCATAGGTCTTTCTAGGTCAACGTCTAGCTCGTAAGGTTCCGCAACCGCTTGAGGCTCGGCTCGAGGGTCGTGGAATTCGGTAGTGATACTCACCGTTCCCCCTTGTAAATGTTGTTCGTACGGATCGACACGTTAAGTGCCGACACCACCATGCTAGTCGTCACCCTTTATTTGTTTAAGAAACATGCCGTTGTCGAAGTAATCGCGCCAAAAAGTGATGAGACCGTCATTGACTTCAAAAATGCCCATCACAGGGAGTTCTATTTGACGGCCACTGCCAGTTTGAAAGCGGTCGAGTCGTTCGTTCATCACGGTGTTACCCGTCGCCGTTTGACGAACGACCTCGAACTCCACAGGACCTTCACCCTTAAGCAGTCCGCTGAGAAACTTGTGCATGTCCTCGCGTCCGGTCATGTCGCCAATAGGTACGTTGTCGTAGTAACAGTCTTCGGAAACATGATCGAGTGCGGCGTCAAGATCTTTCGCCTCAATCTTCTCAATGAAGTTGTTCACGACTTCTTCGGGGCTAGTTGCATCGCTCATGGTTCCAATTGTTGCAGGATCCGATTGGCCGTGCTCATCCGTGAGAGGCTGTGCCCATGCGCTTTCAAGACAAGGTCGTCGTGGTCACAGGAGCCGCTGGCGGAATAGGCCTCGCCGCGGTGCGCCGTTTCGCTTCCGAGGGAGCTCGCATCATTGCCGTTGATCTCGACGGATCAGATCTAGATGCGGCGCTTGGGGAGGCGGAGCCATTCGGGGTCGATGCCGTTGCGTTGACGGCTGATTGCAGTGAGGGATCCGATGTATCGCGCTACGTGGAACAATCCGTTGAAGAGTTCGGGCGTCTCGACGTCCTCTTCAATAATGCTGGCATTGAAGGGCGAATTATTGGCCTTGTTGACTACCCCGAAGAAGATTTCGATCGAGTTATCAACGTCAACCTCCGAGGCGTCTGGTTAGGGATGAAACACGCGGCCCCCGCGATGATTGCCAATGGTGGCGGCGCGATAGTCAACACTGCGTCCACAGCTGGCCTGTTGGGAGCCAGAGGACTGTCCGCCTACGTCGCGAGCAAGCATGGTGTTCTCGGGCTCACCAAATCAGCCGCTCTCGAACTCGTTCCCCAGGGGATTCGTGTCAACGCTGTGTGTCCCTCGCCAATTGAAACGCGGATGATGCGGAGTCTGGAAGAGGGCATCGGAGGCGATCAGGCTGAAATGATCCGCAAAGACTTTGCCGCGCGAAACCCGATGGGCCGTTACGGCGAGCCCGACGAAGTCGCTGCATTGGTGGCCTTCCTTGCCTCGGACGACGCCAGCTACATCAACGGCGGTGTCTACACCGTCGATGGTGGTTCTGTTCACGGAAGATGAGTCACAGTTGAGTGGAGATCTCGGTATTCACGACCTAGGTGGAACCCAAGGGTGGGGTGAGGTACCTCATAGTCCTGATGAACCGGCGTTCCACAGCGACTGGGAGCGACGAGTTTTCGGGTTGATGTTCCAGGTGCTGCGCCGTACGGCTACACGACCAGGTGAGATGCGATACGCGATTGAGCGTCTCGACCGAGAAGATTATTTTGACCATGGCGGCTATTACGGCCGTTGGGAAGCTGTGATGGAGGTACTTCTCGAAGAATACGGGCACCTCGCCTCAGGTGAATTGGATGATCTTGTTGGTGCCACAAAGGGCACCGGCCCGGCTCACCGTGCCTCACCGGTAGGGCAAAAAGATCCGAACCAATTGCCGGCTGATCGAACCACCCCCACGCCGGGTGGCAGAACAGTCCGCCGCGACTTGGCCGAACCCCCCAAGTTCGCGGTTGGTGACAGCGTGGTGGCGCTCGGACATAACGAAACCGGCCACACCCGACTTCCGAAATACGTCAGCGGGGTGGTGGGGACCGTTGTCAAGATCCACCCAGCTGAAGTACTGCCAGATAGCACCGCTCATGACCTAGGTGAACGACCCCAACACGTCCTGTGCGTAGCGTATCGAGCCGAGGATCTTTGGGGGAGCGAAGCTGAAGTCGACGTAGTGATTAATGTCGACTTATACGAGAATTATCTCACGGCGGCAGGGGAGGCAGTGTGAGTTCTGAAACGGACCACCATCATCAGGTTGACCCTCGTTCGCCCGAGGTTCGGACCGAAGCACTGGAGGACTTACTTGTCGAAAAAGGACTTGTTGATCGGTCACGCGTCGACGCACTGATCGACCGTTTCGAAAATGATCTAGGCCCAATGATTGGAGCTCGGCTAGTCGCCAAGGCATGGACCAACCCTGACTTTCGCGAGCGCCTTCTCGCCGACGCTGACGCAGTCCTGATTTCTGAAGGTGTCCAAGGCGCCGAGATTGAGCACATCGAAGTCAAAGCCAACGAGCGGGGCGTTCACAATGTCGTGGTCTGCACCCTGTGCTCTTGCTACCCCTGGGCTCTTCTCGGTCTCCCTCCCAATTGGTACAAGAGCCCCGAATATCGAGCGAGAATAGTGCGCGAACCCCGAAAGGTTCTCGAAGAGATGGGCCTCACTCTTGAAACCGAAACAGAGCTACGAGTGTGGGATAGCAGTTCAGAAACACGTTTTCTCGTCCTCCCTGAACAACCCGAAGGCACCGACGACCTAGACCTAGAAGACCTTGCCCGCCTCGTGACTAGAGATTCCATGATCGGAGTGGCAAAGGCAATTACGCCGTGAATGAGGTCGAGATTCTTAACGATTCAGCAGCCCCGCCCCGACTCAACGGCGAATTGGTTTTCGAAGCACCCTGGCAAAGTCGAGCCTTTGGGGTAACAGCGGACCTAGTTGAGTCCGGACGCTTTAGCTGGGAGGACTTCCGAACCCGCCTAATTACGACAATTGGCGCCTGGGAGTCGACAGATGTTCATGAGCGTCCACCTTGGGACTACTACACCTGTTGGGTACAGGCCCTGGAACAAATGTTGAGCGATTCGACCCTGCTTGATTCTTCTGAACTAGATGGACGAGCTTTCACTTATGCGCAGCGCCCACATGGCCACGATCACTAACCCGCCACAACCTCGGACCGTTAGTCGCTGAGAATTGACTCCTCGCCCTCATGCTCTTCCCACCACCAAGCGGATTGAAGCATGTAGCAGCGACGACGGGGACCTGAAGCCTCCAAGTCCAGAGAGTCATAGGACACATCGCCGGAGTAAAACGCGACCACCCCCGGATCGGAACCAGCAACCTGCTTGATATGGGTGTGAAAACACTCCGGACCTTTAATAGCAGCGCATGCGTCGGGAACGGTTCGGAATTGTTTGAGCCAATTGAGGGTGCAAAAAGTTGGCGTCACTATCTCGATCTCGCCATCTGACCGACGCCGCAAGGCATTAGCAGGAGTCATCCAATGATGTTCAGTGATCTCTCCGTGATCTATCGCAACATGATGATCTTTTGGCGCAATGGCCAAAAAGAACTGTGTAGAAAAACGTTTTGGTCGAACTGCGGGAGGTAACCAATGCGCGAAATGATGCAAGTCAGCATTGCTGAGATCGATCCCCGCCTCTTCCTGTGCTTCGCGAATCGCTGCAGCACGAAATCCGCGACCGTCGCCGTCGTCGCATACCGACACCAGCATCTCGTCAGTTCGATCGCCCTCATCGACTCTGCCACCAGGGAAAACCCACATTCCTCCAAAATAGATTTTCGAATTACGCCGGAGCATCAGAACCTCGATACCTTCATCTGTGTCTCTTGCAACCACCACCGTTGCCGCATCAATCGGCTCTGTCGAAACGCTCAAGACTGCTCCCTAGTTCGTTCGAATAAGCGGTCCGAGCCAGCCCCTAAACCAGGTAACTGCTGCGCAATAGAACCGGCGTGGTCAGCTGCCAACTTCAAAACCACCGCCTCCAGCTCCGGCCAGGAAGATACGCGCGGGCCATCTATATGTCGGTTGTAGGGCTGATCGAAGGTAATGACGGTATGTCCCGCTTCTCGTAAGCCCTCGACGTTGTGTGGTCCATCGTCGACGTAGGCATGAGCAGCGACATCGGGTTTCTCACCCACAAAACAAACATCTCGATACGGGATGCGTTGCTGATCGAGCCATTGAGCGGTATCTGCAATAGCGACCGCGTGCCCCCAATTGACATACAACCGATGCGTGACGATGCGGATCCACACACCAGCATCGGACAGGCGCCACAGCGCCTCAGCGCAACCTGGCATTACCTTCATGTCTCTGAACATTCGGTATTCAAGTACTGCCACGCGGTGCAGACGTTCAAAATCGTCGGGACCGAAACCCCACTCACGAAAATCCCAGCTTCGCTCCAGAGGCAGCGAGTCCTCCGTCACCCCGAGCTCTGTGGCGACTATTTCGCGAAACATCTCAGTGTGTTGCCCACACACTCCGTCCAGGTCAACTCCGAGAATAAAGTCGTTCATGAGCGCCGCTTTCTGAACCGACGACGTTTATCCGACGGCTCCTCAATCGCGGGCAGTTTTGGCCAGGACGTTGAAAGCTCGAGTCGTCCCTCTTCGCGTATTTCCTCAAGTTCAGCAGCCGTCCAAGGTTCAGATCTTGGATCGAGAGCACGATAGCGCGCCTCCAAATCGGAGAAGTTGTCATCGGTTATGACACCATCAATCAACTGACAGGGCTCCCAGCTTTCAATATTTCCTAACCATATGTAGCTGTCCGCAATATCGCGAAGCCTCAACGACGTTTCGATCCCGTCGATGGTGCCGATCACCTCATTTACCCCTACGTTGCCGAGCGTCGAAAGTCCAAGAGAGATGCCGAATTGTTCGGGTTGTTCGGGCGCTCGTGCAACCAATGACTCCACTCGTTCAATAGCACCGCTGTCTGACACGGCTCCATGAAACACCACCCGAGCCACACCTTCTCCCATCCAACGATGAAGAAGATTGCCGACGCTCACTGTCGCGACGCCGTCTACCCATTGGATCAACCGGGTCGTAGTGCTCTCCGCTGATAATAAGACGACGGCCCGCTGCTCCCAGCGGAGGACTTCACTGGTCAAGGTGCTCGCCATGTGAAACGCCACGATGTCGCGATAATGCCCCCCCATCCACCAGTTGCGCAGGTCCAATTCGGCGGCCGATCGTCCTTCGAGCAGCTCAGGATCCTCAACATAAGTAGGGAGACCCAGACCAATCACCCGAAAAGGATCAGCATCTGTCTCGAGACTGCGGTTCAATGACCACGCGGCCTTGAGAACGTCAGCATATTCGCGATAGGTGAACCCGATTCCGAGCAGATCCACAAACAATTCGATGCATCGGTTCTCGTCCCACGAGTCAGAGAACACAAGCTCGTCTAGATGCTTTTGGGAGCGCTGGTTGGTGAACTCCCACGCCAAATTGCTGACGCCAGCGGAGTAAAGCTCCGGTAATGACTCGGCTACGAAACGGACATGCTGCGCGACCCCGACTTGGTCACCAAGTAACACCAACTGTTTAGACGCGGCTAACTCCGCCAGGTGCGCTTGCGGTGATTGCAGCGAAGATTTGTGCTGCCCACTAATCTCAGCGGTCTCGTTCATCTCTGCACCATCGCGCGTTAGACAATCTGAGTCCAACCGAGCTCAGCCGCTGCGGCTGCATTACTGAGAGCGGCATCGAAATCAGTGGCAGTCGCGTCGGAACTTCGAAGATGAGGATCGAGCGACCACCGACGAGCTTCGGCGATGTTTCCGTCATCGAACAATCCTGTCAGAGGGGTTGGGCCTTGCAGACGGCTTGAAGTCTCAAGAAACACCCAGCCATGAGCAAATTGAGACATGTCCCCCCCGTCAGCAGAAGTTGAGCATGGGAGTCGACCAATAGGACCGGAACCGACATCAAAAGCGATCGGAAAGCGAGGCCCGTTGGGGTGAGCAAACGCGGCGTCCAAATAGCCGTCCGCTGGAAGGGTGAAAAAACCATGTTCACCCTCGGCTGGGAGCGGTTGGTGGATCAGAACAGTCGCTGCCTGATCAGCGATGGCGCTATAGACATGATTCCCGCAGCCGACGACCCAACCATTGACGATTTCTCTATCGATTCGGTCCGTTACCGGGTGTGGCCGGCGCCGCAGTCGAGTCAACGCGTTCCCGGTTCGCGTGAGAACCAACGCCTTGTGGCCCCTTTCAACGAACTCCCGTAGCAACACGTCTGCCATGTGTCTCGAAGCTGGTCCGCGAGGACGTAGATGTTCCCACGCGTAAGGCGAACGCAAATCGGCCGTGTCAGTTACGGCGTCAATTTCTATGTCGTAGTCGAGGGCAACAACCCGAAAGCTTGGCGAATGAGGTTCGCGTGTTCTATTGACCCCCCAGACTGAACGAAGGATGTCTAAATATTCGACATAGGCGAAATGATGGCGTAACCCCCACCTGAACAAAGCCGACCGAGCAATGCCTTCGTCGAATTGCGGAGCGTTGACAAGTTCGTCCAACAATGACTGATCGTCGACGCACGCCCACTCGATACCTAAGAGTTCAACGCCGGCACTTCGCACCGCAGGGATCAATTCCTGCATAAACAAACCTGTTTTTCGCGATGGAAGATCGTGTCCGACGAACACCACTTCATGTGAATTGAAGAGCCTTGCGACGTACTCGACAGGCTCGCTTCCAGCTAACGAGATCTCGTCGATGATTAAATCGAGATGACTCGGATCCACTGATGACAGACGCCGCCGTTGTCGAAAGTGCTCCACCGTTTCAAGCATCGCTTCGTCGTCGCGTGAACCCACTAGATCGAGAGTACCTAGCCCTAAACCACCGGCGGTAGCTGAGTTCAGATATTCGGTTACGGGATAGCTCATACTCGTCCGGTCTCCGGCGTATGGTGAAGGAACTTCCCTGGTCAAAGACCAAGAAAGCGACAACGCCTATGGCAATGCGTCTGTATGACACTGCACGTCAGGAAATAGTTGATCTTGAGTTGAACGATCACGTTCAGATGTACGTATGTGGAATAACGCCATACGACTCAACCCACCTCGGTCACGCAGCGACGTACCTCACATACGACCTAATCATTAGAAGGCTTGAAGACCGCGGACATACTGTCGAACTTGTCAGAAATGTCACTGACGTCGACGACAGCATCTTGCCCAAGGCCCGAGAGCTAGGTATCGACTTCCTGGAACTCGCCGAGTCAGAAATGGACCGATTCAACCAAGACCTGGAAGCACTGAACACTCGCCCGGCAAACCTCGAGCCGCGAGCGACGGAGTCCATTGCCGGCATGATTGAACTGATAGGCAGCCTCGAAAGCAGCGGCCACACCTACACCACTGATGGCATCACTTATTTTGATGTCGAAACGTTCACCTCTTTTGGCAAGCTGTCGCATTTGACCACCGATGAGATGGTCGCGTTAGCCCGCGAAAGAGGTGGCTCTCCTGACGATCCTCGACAACGCAACCCGCTGGATTTTGTTTTGTGGCAACCGAGTGCTGACGACGAGCCCCGATGGGATTCACCCTTTGGGCCAGGTCGCCCCGGATGGCACATCGAATGTTCAGCGATGAGCATGGATGCGCTAGGAACGACAATCGATATTCACGGTGGAGGGGGAGATCTCATCTTTCCCCATCACGAATGTGAGATCGCGCAGAGCGAATCCGTTACGGGCGAGCCGTTCTCCCGCTACTGGGTTCACGCAGGCCTAGTGGCCTACCAAGGAACGAAAATGTCGAAATCCCTCGGCAACTTGGTGTTTGTCTCCGATCTTCGCCAACAAATCGATCCTCGCGCCATTCGCCTGGCTCTCATGGCCCACCGCTATCGATTCGACTTTGAATGGTTCGACGAGGAGGCTCAACGCGCCCAAAGCGATCTTGAACTGCTTGTTCGTGCCGGAGGCGGGGCCGATCCCGTGAATCACGGTCAGTTAATCGACGAAGTACGGGATGCCTTGGACGACGACCTGGATACACCACGAATACGCACAGCACTCCTTACCGCTGCTCAGTCGATCGAAGATCACGCCGATCCATTAAGCAGCGGATGCCTGATAGCAGCAGCTTCGCTATGCGGTATTGAACTCCGTTAATAGCAGTGAACCATCGGCTACCCGATCTAACAGCGAAGCGAGGTTAGCCTGTCACCAATGCAGTCAATCGCTGTCGTCAATCAAAAGGGAGGTGTGGGTAAAACCACCGTCACCCTAGGTATTGCTGAAGCGGCAAGCGCTTCGGGTATGAGCGTGCTCATCATCGATCTCGATCCCCAAGCCAATGCGTCAAGCGGGTTAGGCGTATGGAACGCAACACCATCAATCGATGACGTTCTGGCAGAAGCGAGAGCGGGATCCGCAACTGAAGCTATCTGCCGATCGCACTGGCCCGATGACGGCCCGCGACCTGACCTTGTTCCAGGTAGTCACTTGCTGGCGGGCAGAGAAGCCCTTCTTGCCGCTGACCCAGTAGGGGCCCAAGATCGGCTTCGGCTGTCTATGGCAGGAGTCAACCACGATCTCGTGCTCATCGACTGCCCACCGTCGTTAGGACTTCTGTGTATCAACGGATTATTCGCCGCGGAGCGAGCCTTGATAGTCACAGAGCCCGCCGCATGGGCAGCTGACGGGGTCGACTTAATGCACAACACTGTGGAGCGGGTCGCCGGGCGTCTGGGCGCGCCACGACTGGCCGGGGTCATCATCAATCGAGTTGGCCGCACACGCGACAACCGCTATTGGTGTGAACAACTGCAGGATCGATTCGGTGAGCTAGTGCTGCCACAAATTCAACTCAGGGCCGCAATAGCAGAGGCGTCGGGGCAATCCACCTGTTTGCGGTCATTAGGCAAGCGCCCGGGCGCCGCCGAAGCCGCAGGTCAATTCGACGAGTTGTGGAATTCGTTAAACGAAGCTCAAACCGCAGACCTCGGTAGCGGAGGATTGCCCCCCAGCGCCGAACACTCGGCGCCCGATACGATCGACTTGTGAAGGAGGGGAGATGGCCGGCTACGACCCCAACCGACCACGACCCACTGACCGTGGCGCATTCGTAGGCCTCCCGGGCGACCCAATAACAGATCATCCTGACGCGCAAACCCCAATGCCTCTCGAAAACGAACCGGAAGATGCAGCGACTGACGCCACCGAGGACGAAACGGGACCCGCGCTGCAAACAGTTCCCCAAGCGGTACCGCCTTTAGACCGGCGGGTCCCAGCAGTAGCTGTGCTGGGCGGCATCGCAGGGCTCGCCGCGGTTTTCTGGCTGTGGCGGCGCTTAACTCGAAGAGACCGATGATCCCGCCTGAATGTCCCACCCCGCGGACAAGATTCGATTCGTGAATTCGGTTGACATGGATGCCCAAACCTTTCGCCCTAGGCACTTAAGCCCGAGCTCCGCGTCCACCTTCCGACAATGCCCTCGCCGCTGGCGTATGAGATACATCGACCAACTCCCAGATCCACCGGGCGAGGCGGCAGTGCTTGGCACGTTCGTCCATCAAATACTTGAAGATCTTCTCAACCTTGACGCTGGTGAGCGCTCAGTTGATACGGCCAGAGACATCGCTCGAAAGCTGTGGGACGAAACTCTCACTGACGAAGATTTCGTTGGTTTGTGCCTTTCAGAAACTGAAACCAAATCGTTCATGTGGAAGGCATGGCGACTTATAGAAAAGTATTTCTCCCTTGAAGATCCATCGGAGGTCGAAGTTGTTCGTGCCGAACAAAAACTGTCGGCTGAAATAGGTGGAGTCCCGTTTTATGGAATCGTTGACCTAACCGAGCGAGTTTCTTCTGGCCTTCGAGTTGTGGACTACAAGACAGGCAAGGCCCCTGGGTCAAAGTATCTGGAAGACAAACTGTCGCAAGTTTGGCTCTACGCAGCAGCATTGGCTCAAGAAGACTTTGACGTATCAGAAGTACGTCTCATGTACCTGACGAGTGGATCCATCGATCGCCCGCTGGATTCTGTGGCAGTTGCCGGCGCCGTAGATGTCCACCGTCGAACATGGGATGACTTGTGCCAGGCGATTGACAGTGAAAAATTTCCGCATCGCACAGGGCCTCTGTGTAATTGGTGCCCGTATCTAGATCATTGCCCTGAGGGCAGCAAGGAAGCAGAACGCCGATATGGGCCGCGACACTGAGGACTCAGGTTCAAATGCCTGAACTTCCAGAAGTCGAAACAATCCGACGACAACTTCGTAGCGAAATCATTAATCAGACAGTCGTTCGAGCTGGAAGTCATGAATCTCAGAAATTCTTGCCAGCCAGAGAAATCAAAGGTCGACGGTTCACTGAATTAAGTCGACGAGGTAAATACTTGATTGCAGAATGCGACGACCAGACCGAGTTAATTGTTCACCTAGGTATGACTGGACAGTTGCTCATTGATGGCGGAGAACAAAGTTCGACGATTCTTGACCAATACCAACGAGCTTGGTGGTCATTAGACAATGGGAAGACAGTTGTATTTAGGGACGTGCGGAGATTTGGACGTATAGCTGTTGTCAACAAGGGTGATTATTCGCAAATACCGACGCTGCGGGACATGGGTCCCGAACCTTTTTCCCCGGAACTAACTGGTGACGAGGTTTGGCGTCGAACACGGGGACGCAGGAGACGAATCAAAACCCAATTACTAAGTCAACGTCTCGTTGCCGGAGTAGGAAATATCTATGCAGACGAAGCATTATTCCTCGCTCGAATCAATCCGTCCTTGAGATCGATCAGTCGACCTCAAGCACAAAGACTTCTCGACGCCTTGCGGACCATCTTGTCTGAAGCGATCGAACGAGGCGGTACCACAATTCGTGACTATCGAAACCTTGAAGGTGAAGGCTCAAATCAACATCACCTTAAGTGTTACGGCAGAGCAGGTCAGATCTGTTTGGTCTGCGCCTCTACCCTTCGATCACGAGTCATTGATGCCCGCACGACAACCTGGTGTCCCCAATGTCAGTCTCGCTGACGAAGGCTTAAACGGTTTCTGGTCTGGCACTAGTGGCCGCTTTATCGACGTTGACACCGGTCACACCACCAGCAACTTCTACCGGCAAGTTTGGTGACCCTGATCGAAGAACTACAGCGACGGCAAGGTTGCCCTTCGCGTTTGTATACGTAAAGCGCATCTTCAGCTTTTAGGCGCCCAGGTGATGTTCCAGAATCTATTTGGCTGACGGTTACGATCCGGTTTAATCGAACTCCCTGACGTAACTGCGATACAGACACTTGCCATAGGTCCTTAAGTTCGGCTTTTGTGAGGTCACAGGACGGACGTTCGGGATGGATTCCCAACAGGAAAAGAAACTCAGCCCGATACACGTTTCCGACCCCTGCGATTACTGATTGGTCTAGGAGCGATATAGCGATTGGAGTCTTGCGGTTCGCCAACCCGAAGGCGAAATCCTCCCATTTGCTGTTGCGGCGCAGTGGATCAGGCCCTAAGTCATCAATGATTCTTAACGACTCCTCTTTCGGTATGAGCGCACATTTTTGTGGACCGGTGAGATGCCAAGCCCTACTTCCTTCCAAACGAAGACGAACCGTGTCTGACGGTTCGTGTTCGAGAGCTTGAGGCCGAAATTTCCCGATCAAACCCAAGTGAATATGGAGGATCGTTTCCTCAGAGAAAGTTAGAAATAAGTGCTTCCCCCAGGCTTCACTTTTCGAGAGAGTCGCTCCACTAATGAGGTTGGCACCATTTACGAAACGTCCCTGAGGAGAACTTGCCCCCACTGGTTCCGCGCCAAAATCTGACCTTAGATCTCGTGATAGCCGATGGATGGTGTGACCTTCAGGCACCATGTATGTCTAATGCGTTAAGCAACGTAAGGTTCGTCTATGGCACTTGGCATCGAAGAGGTAATGGTGGGTTGCTGGACTGACGAACAACACGCGACGGGAATCACTGTTGTTCTCCCACCCAAAGGTTCCCTTGGAGCGATCGCTGTGCGTGGTGGCGCCCCGGGCACCCGAGAGGCTGCCGCGTTAGGCCCTAACGGGTCCGGTGTCGAATGTCACGCAGTAGCTCTATGTGGCAACAGCGTTTTCGGGTTAGCGGCTGCCGAGGGAGTCGTGCAATGGTGCACTGAAAACCAACGCGGATTAGAACTGGCTTCCGCGATCGTGCCCGTCGTTGGCGCCGCAGTCGTGTTCGATATAAGCGGACCCGACGACCCGCGACCCGGTCCGGAAGCCGGTCGAACAGCATGCGAAGCAGCAACCACCACTGATCCCGAAAGCGGACCGGTTGGGGTAGGCCGTGGTTGCACGGTCGGCAAAGCGGCAGGGCGATCTCATGCAAGCCAAGGTGGACAAGGCATCGCGGTTGCCCGATCGAACGACTTGGTCGTGGGAGCAATCGTTGCCGTCAATGCGTTCGGTGACGTAATCGACGCAGACGGGACGGTTCTGGTTGGTTCCTCAGCCGGGTCCGACACGCCTCGCTATCCGTTCGTTTCACTCGACGAAGTCGCAGCATGGGACTCCGGCGAAGAACGAGCCAACACCACCATCGGATGTTTAGTGACCAACGCCACGCTCACCAAACCAGAAGCCTGCCGAGTCGCCGACCTCGCTCATACGGGTATTGCCCGAGCCATAGACCCCCCACACACGTCCGTCGACGGTGACGCATTATTTCTGTTGGCCACACAAAACGTCGCAGCAACCGTCGACCTCGTTGCCCACCTCGCCTCCACAGCGGTCGCCGCCGCGATCCGAAACGCGGTCCAATAACACCTCACCTTTTGAATCTAGGTCCAAATGGCACCCAGCTTGCCCGAGTGTGTGTCACCATCAGACCACCAGAGAAAGGAGGTGGTCCCAAACATGCCAAGAATTAAGAGGACTCTGGAGGTGGTCGGGCGCTGAGGCGGCCTGCCAACTTGGGAGGAAGCCTCCTTCGTGTCTCACGAAATGGTGGCGACTCCAACCCGGACCATCCCACCTGATGATGCGCGTGTCGGTCCTCGCGCGGTGAAGCCCAACCCTCGAGGGTCAGGGAAAC
>DGLO01000138.1 GCA_002388005.1 Candidatus Neomicrothrix sp. UBA4542 | reverse complement strand
GAGACGCTGACCTAATCGGCCGCTTGTTTCCGACGCCCAATTCCGGCCAGTCCCCGCGGAAACAAGAAGGTCAGGAGAATCAGTCCGACACCAAAAACAAACGGCGCCTCATCAAGGAGGTCAAGAAACTCTCCGATCAAACCGAAGCCGTCAACCTCGGCGGCGGCTCTGCCGACCGCCCCAACAACGGTGCGGGCAATGACACCTAAGACTGAACCCCAAATAGTGCCGAGACCTCCTATGACCGCCGTGGCATATATGACCAGTGATTCCTGAGGCCCATATTTCTCTTGGGAGACGAACGGCACCAGAACAACCTGTAACGCTCCGCATAGTCCAGCTAGACCTGCGCTAATGGCGAAGGTCTGCACCCGCGCCGCGACGAGGTCTACACCGTAGATAGCTGCAGCGGTGTCGTTGTCTCTGAGAGCGCGCATACCTCGACCGAACCGGCTGTTAACAAGGTTCCAGGTGGCCCACAAAGCAATCCCTACCACCAGTATGCAGAAAAGGTACCGGTAAACGGCTGTAGCCATTCGGGTGTCGCTCGGCCACCACGAGGGCGATACGAACTTAGCGTCGATACCTGTGCCGCTGACTCCGCCCGTGATTTTGGGGAAGCGTTTACTCAGAGGCTGGAAGACGATCGCGAGACCCAGTGTGACGAGCGCGAGATGGATTCCTTTGATGCGAAGCGCTGGAAGTCCGATCAGGGCTCCTGATAACGCAGCGGTCAGCGCCCCAAGCGCTATCGCGACTAGCCATGGCAGAGATAGACCGTCGACATAGTATCCAGTAGCGAACGCTCCGACCCCGACAAATACGCCGTGTCCTAGACTGATCATCCCGCCGTAGCCTGTCGCCACGTTGACACCCAGCACTGCGAGGACGCTGATAACGATCTGACTGGATTGACGGAGACCTGTGGTGGTGGCAGTGAACGGGATGACGGCGAGACCCGCCGCTATAAGCGCGGCTCCTAAGAGCCCCTTTCGACTTAATTTTCCGAAGTCGACCCTCATTACACCCGTTCTATTCGTTTAGTTCCGTAGAGTCCTGCTGGCCGAACTAGCAAGATCGCGGTCATCGCGAGCAATGCTGGTAATACGCTCAACTCAAACCCTATGAATGGCACGTAGGCGGGAATCAATGTCTGGCTCAAGCCGATGATGACGCCACCAACCAAAGCGCCTTTAGGCGAGTCGAGGCCTCCAAGCGTGGCGGCGGCAAACGCGTAAACGAGGACTCTCAACATCATGTTCGGTTCTAATAGGACCGAGTTTGCGCTCAGGCATGCCGCAAGGGCACCAAATCCAGACGCTAGAGCCCATCCGTACATAAGTGTGGGACCGACACGTACCCCGACAAGTTCCGCATTTGAAGGGCTTATGGATACCGCACGGAAGGCTAATCCCGTTCGAGTGTGCCTCAACAACACAATGAGGAGTACAAGTACCGTTAGCAAGATCGCCCACACGCCGACCGTGGAATAGCGGAGTCGAGCGCCGAGAATATTGAAGTGTTGCCCTGCTCCGCTCGGGAAGATTGCCGGGAACATGCGCGGGCCTGTCCCCCACCACTGCGCCATAAGCGAGTTCGTCGCCAACAAAAGACCGATGGTGATGTTCACCAAGGCTAAGTCTGGTGCTCTCCCCAACGGTCGAATCAGCGCTCTTTCCGTCACTGCACCGCCGGCCATACCGCAGATCACAGCTCCGGTAATTGCTAGAGGAATCGGGAGAGGTACACCTGGGACAAGACCTGCGAGTCCACCACCTGTTAGGCGCGGTTGCGGCCCCGACAGGAGCACGAACGCGATGTAGGCCGTAAATGTCGCCATTTCGCCCTGAGCGAAGTTGAGGAGCCCTGTTGACCGGAAGATGATGACGAGCGCTAACGCCAACGACGAATAAATCGCGCTGTTGAACAGCGCGTCACAGATTCGTTGGAGTAAGAGAACCAGGTCCATGTCTAACTAGGATGTGAGGCTAGCAATTACTTGGGAACGCGCGCTGGCATCGGGGTAGCAGATACCACCCCGGCTACCTGCCAAAGAACTCAAACGTCTATATGCCTGGGATGTCCCAGATCGGGTATTCCTGAACGAAGCGTTGGACCGCATAACCAATGACGAACAAGAAGCCCAGTGCTCCTAAGGTCCGGGCCATAGTGGCGGGACCTTTGATTGAATCGGGACGATTGCCGTCGGCATGAGCCTTTAGTTCGTTGAGACCTACCAGCATGGCGACAGGGGCCAGCACAATTATGGACATGCGCAGGCCGAAGGCCACCACACCAACAATCAGGTTGTTCACTGCCATCAGTAGCCATCCAGCTGCAAGAAGTGCGGGTCCTGCGATTGACATTTTCATCGCTGCGTCGGCGCGCGTCGATTCCATCCCCGGGTCGAAATTCGACATCGGATCAATTGGCTGACCAGATGGTGTCAACGGAATAATCTTTATGAGCTTGTTATTGATCAACCGACCTAGCGACACGATGCCACCGGGCGCAAAGAAGGTGAACAGGATGAGAATCAGACCGAAGATGGCCTTTGCCAGGGGTCCGTCACCGTTAAGGGTGTAGAGCCCAAGAGGGACTGAGATTCTCTTTGTGAGGTCATTGACCCAGACCACAAAGAGACCCCCGACAAGCGAACCTTGGATGGCTCCCACACCTCCGAGAACTAGACCAATAATCAGGTCAATCGCCAAGAGGAACGTGAAGTCCTGGCCCGCGACGAAAGCCTTGTCCAGGCACCACATGAGACCGGCTACAGATCCAAGGGCTGCGCTGATCGCGAAGTTCATGGTCTTGACAATCGGAAGGTTGACTCCATACACCGCTGCACCGGCTTCGTTGTCCCGAATGGCCAACACTGCGCGACCTGGGCGACTACGCAAGTAGTTGGTCACTAATAACAAGATGATGCCGAGCATCAAGATGATGATCCAATAGCGATAGGCCGAGCCGCCGCGAGCTCCGTCTACTCCCGGCAACCACTCCCAATAACTCGGAGCGATGACTTCTTCAGAGACGCCTTTACCGTTCGGTCCTCCCGTACGTTTAGCGATACCGAGTTCGTCAATGTTGACCAACGTTGGGAACACTGCGGCTTGGGCGATCGTCGTCAGAGCAAGATATAAGCCTTTCACCCTTAACGCGGGAAGTCCGATGATTATGCCCATCAAGAAGCCAACTATCAGGACGACCGGCAAAACCTGCCAGTAGTCCCAGTTTTCGTCTTGCACCATTGACGCGGTAACGAACGCTCCGATACCCATGAACGCTGAATGGCCAAGGGCCAACATTCCATTGAAACCAACGACCAAGTTGACCGCCAAGATGGCGACACTCATGATCAA
>DGLO01000051.1:13630-14964 GCA_002388005.1 Candidatus Neomicrothrix sp. UBA4542 | reverse complement strand
TCACTCGGGCAGTCGTGGCGAAACAAGCGGACCTAGGGTTAGCCCTGGACGGAGACGCTGATCGTCTCATAGCCGTCGCATCCGACGGCGCGGTCATCGACGGCGACCGGCAACTGTGCATGTTCGCAAAAGACCTCGCTCAACGAAACCAGCTCACCAACCGAAGCGTTGTTGCCACTGTGATGTCAAACCTTGGCTTACGCCAAGCCCTACAACAGGCGGACATCACGATGATCGAGGTCCCCGTAGGTGATCGTAACGTTCTCGCTCAACTGGACGCCGGAGCAGCCGTTCTTGGTGGCGAACAGTCCGGGCACCTGGTTTTTCGACATCTCGCCACCACAGGCGATGGTTTACTCACCGGGGCGCTTCTCGCTGACCTCGTGCTTCGATCAGGAAGAAAGAGTTCGGACATCGCAAGCGAAACCATGCACGAGTTCCCCCAAGTGCTCATCAACGTTCCCGTCACATCAAACTCGACTCAGTTGCCTAGCGATCTCAGCCAAGAAATTGCTGACGCTGAAAAGCGACTCGGCAGTACGGGCCGAGTTCTCATCCGTGCTAGTGGCACTGAAACCGTTGTCAGAGTCATGGTGGAAGCGACCGAAAAGGCTACGGCACAACGCGAAGCTGACTATCTCGCCGATGCGATTAAACGCACTATGGAATAGGTCGCGGATAAGAGGGCCTAACCCGCCGCTACCCTCATCACCATGTGCGGCATCATCGCCGTCCTCCGCGGACAAGATAACGGATCGGCGCTTACCGCCGAAGACGTTCTCCCGCGGCTCAGCACAGCCGTCGAAACGCTCGTCTCCGCGCCCGGAGAACTTGACTCAATGATCACGGAAACCAAGAAAGCGGCTGATGTTCTCGCGGCGATAGACCAAGAACTACGGACACTGCCAGGGATCCGAATGTTGGTCTTCGACCGGCCTGCAGCGCTTGTCGTCGCGGGCGAGATGGAACGAGCTCATGGTGCTCTTACGAATATCGATAGTCGTCTCGACCAACTCACCGTTGACACAGAAACCCTTAACTCCGCTCTAGTTGAAGTTCGCGACGCGTTATGGGCTATAGAACGAGATCGCCTGCGTAATGCGGAAGCGATCATTGATCTCGCCCAAGGTGCACCACAACAGAGTGCCCTGCCTGGATTGATGTCGATTCAAACTGCGCTGTCAGCTATTGATCGACTTGAAGTTCGTGGACGTGATTCTGCCGGACTTCAAGTTTTCGTAACTAACCACGGCCTCCCAAACCAAGCACTCAAGGGTTCCCGGTTCTCCGATCCAGTCTTGCGGTCAGGCGCAACCCGTAACTTGGGTGACCAC
>DGLO01000051.1:9000-13237 GCA_002388005.1 Candidatus Neomicrothrix sp. UBA4542 | reverse complement strand
ATCCGCTCCGATGAACTCCTCCATCAAGCCCTCGCGGGGTCTTCGTCGGAGGTCGTTGTTCTCGGACACACACGATGGGCCAGCGTTGGCGTTATCTCCGAACCAAATGCTCATCCCCTCGACTCTCAAGAATCAGACAATGACAATCGCTCATATGTGGCGGCTGTGCTCAATGGCGACATCGACAACTACGCGGACCTTATCGACCTCCACAATCTGGATATCGCAGCCGAAATTACGACTGACGCCAAGATCGTGCCGACACTCGTCAGTAGAAAGCTCGCGACAGGTTCAGAAAACATTGAGGCGTTTCGAACTACCGTCTCGACGTTCGAAGGCTCAATGGCCATAGCAAGTCATTGCACAAACGAACCACACAAGCTGTCGCTCGCGTTACGAGGAAGCGGCCAAGCTATCTACGTTGGCATCGCCGACAACGCGTTCGTAGTGGCCAGTGAGCCATACGGGGTCGTCGAAGAAGCCACGGAGTGGTTGCGCATGGACGGCGAAACTCCCGCTAACCCGAAACGCCCCATTTCGACCGCGGGGCAGGTCCTGGAACTTGACGCTTCTCTGGCTGGGACCGTTGAAGGAATCACCCGCTTGGCCTACGACGGCACAGAACTCCCCGTCAAACAAGCTGAGATCAGGAACGCAGACATCACAACCCGCGACATCGATCGAGGTGACGCGCCGCACTATCTGCTGAAAGAAATCGAAGAGGCGCCACAATCGGTCCACAAAACCCTCCGCGGACGGATCACCGACGTTGATGGCGAACCGCGAGTGCAATTGGGCTCAGAAGCCATCCCCCCAGCGGTTAAAGGGGCGTTGACTGCTAGGTCGATTCGACGAATTATCGCCATCGGCCAAGGAACCGCCGCGGTCGCGGCACGTGCCATCCCCCAATTCCTCAATCCGCTGTTAAAAGAAACGGAACTAATAGCTGAGAGCCAACTGGCCACTGAACTCAGTGGTTTCTCGATGACCGACGACATGTCGGACACCTTGGTAATCGCAGTCAGTCAGTCAGGCACTACCACCGATACCAACCGCACCGTCGACCTTGTCCGCCAACGCGGAGGGCATGTAATAGCCATCGTTAACCGGCGCGGCAGCGACCTCACAGATAAAGCAGACGGTGTCATATACACCTCCGACGGTCGAGACGTCGAAATGTCAGTCGCGTCCACCAAGGCGTTTTACGCCCAAGTAGTCGCAGCAGCCCTCCTGAGCAGCGCGATTGCCGACATCATCGACGTGGATCGAGATCGAACCGGCCTTGTTGAGGCACTCCGCCAACTCCCTGACTCGATGCGGCACGTATTAGCTAGTCGCCCAGCAATAGCCGAAGCAGCTCGACGACACGCACCGCAAAAACGTTACTGGGCGGTGGTCGGAAACGGACCAAACCGAATCGCAGCAAACGAAGTCCGGATCAAACTCTCGGAACTTTGCTACAAAGCCATTCCCGAAGATGGGACCGAAGACAAGAAACACATAGATCTGTCTTCGGAACCACTTATTTTCGTGTGCGCCACCGGACTCAGTGGCTCAAATGCAGACGATGTCGCCAAGGAAGTTGCCATCTACCGAGCCCACAAAGCAACTGCCATCGTTGTCGCAAACGAAAACGAATCCCGATTCGGAGCCGCAACCGAACTGCTAACAGTTCCTCACCTTCACCCAGCACTCGACTTTATTTTGGCGACCATCGTGGGTCATCTCTTCGGCTACGAAGCAGCGCTTGCAATTGACGCCCAAGCAATGCCGCTCAGGGAAATGCGCGCAAGCCTTGAACGTACCATCGCGGACGGTGTTCTAGCTGACGGCGCTTTCGAACAACTACAAACCGAACTTCTCGCGTCTAACAACCGCTTTCTGGACGGCTTACGCACCGGGGCTTACGACGGACACCTTGAAGCCAGCACCGCCGCCAAGCTGGTCACCATCCTGCGATACGGCACCGGAATAGCATCGCTGGATAGCTATCAGGTTGAGGTAGGTAAAGTTGGACGCCCCGGAGTTGTCATCGACGATCTCAACGCAGCACTCACCAAAGCGATCGACGAACTGACCCGCCCAGTAGATGCAATCAAACATCAAGCCAAGACCGTCACCGTAGGAATCTCACGGTCAGATGAAAGCCTGCTGACGTCTGACCTTGCCAAGGCGACCCTCGACACAGGTACGCCCCGCGACCGCCTCTCATATCGTGAACTTCGGACACTCGCCGCCTTAGATTCAGCCGTAGCGGAAATCACAGGTTGGACTCGATACCGAATCGAAGGCGACGTCGAACATGACGCCACCATCCAAGTCGTAGATCGCGGAGGAATCGCAACAGGCATCGCGTCCAGAACCGACATGAACCCGACATTACGAGGCGGCAAACACCGGGCCGCCTTCGAACGAGAAATCATGGTTGGTGTCGGAAGCGATGGTCGGAGCGTCATTCACATACCCGAAGTAAAAGACAACCAAACGACGGGACTAACTCTTCTGCACTGCCGGTTCCATGAACGGCTTCCCAGCACGACCGTTCGCGCCATCATGCAGGGCTATCGAGGCAGATACGGCGCCCTCAAAGACGCAGTGACAGAATCCCAACCCTCATTTCGCGACGACATTCTCGCAACTTTGGACGTTGTCCAGCTACTTACCCTCCCGGTCTATGTACTAGCGGAGCACTGGACGTCATGATCGGAGTCGGTATCGATCTCGTCGATGTACAACGCTTCCGTAACGTACTCCAGCGACGCGAAGAAATTAGCGCCCGACTATTCACGGACAACGAACTTGCCTACTGTCGGTCATCGATTGATCCTTCGGAACGAATGGCAGCTCGCTTCGCGGCCAAGGAAGCTGTAATGAAAGCCCTCGGGGTGGGACTAGGGAATGTACGTTTCCGCGAAATAGAGGTCACCAAGGATTCGTCGGGGCGTCCCAGCCTCACACTCCACGGAACGGCCGCTCAACTGGCAGCTGACACTGGCGTTCGCCGATGGCACCTCTCGCTCAGCCACACTTCCACCGTGGCCGAAGCGCTCGTCATCGCGGAATAGCTCGCCGTGCTACCAGTCGCAACTCCAGCAGAAATGAGAGACATTGATGCCGACGCGTCAGAAGCAAGCCGACTGTTGATTCGACGAGCAGCGTATGCCGTAGCAAACACCGCTATTGGAATGCTCGGAGGTGGCTACGGTCGCCGGGTCAGCATCATTGCTGGCAAAGGAAACAACGGGGAGGACGGCAGAGTGGCCGCACAACTCCTCGAACGCAGGGGAGTCCGCTGCTCTCTTCATCAACCCGGCCCTGCAGCGTTAGACGACTCGCACCTTGTGATCGACGCTGCCTATGGCACGGGTCTGCGAGATAGCTGGGACCCACCCCCTCAGCCAGACAGCCCGGTCCTAGCAGTAGACCTCCCGTCAGGTATTGATGGCCTCACTGGACAAGACCGTGGATCACTCAAAGCGCAACGAACTATTACGTTCGGCGCGCTAAAACCGGGTCTCCTCCTCGAACCCGGTGCCAGTCGCTGCGGTCACATCGACGTCGCCGATTTAGGGTTGGACGTTTCTCGCTGTAAGGCTGCGTTGATCACAGACCAGGATCTTCAAGACCCCCTCTCTCAACGAGCCCGGACAGACCACAAATGGTCAAACTCGCTGAGAATTATCGGCGGATCGCCAGGCATGACTGGAGCAATTCAACTGGCAGCCAAAGGAGCGCTGCGCGCAGGCGCAGGAATGACCGTTGTTTCCTCTCCCACCGTGGAGGCAACTCACCTCAACCTTCCTACCGAAGCAGTAGCCAGACCTATATCGCCCGACAACTGGGCCACAGAAGTTCTCACCGACCTCGAACGCTTTAACGCACTGCTGATCGGCCCTGGACTTGGTACTGACGCCGCAACTCTTGCCGCAACCGCGAAACTAATCGAACAGGCGCCGATACCCGTAGTCGTCGACGCCGACGCGCTCACAGCTATTGCCTCCCACCCAAACTGCCTCACAAGCCGCGCCGCGCCCACTGTCCTCACTCCCCACGACGGAGAGTTCAAAACTCTGACCGGTACCAAACCCGGACTCGACCGCTGTGCAGACGTGCGCTCTGCTGCACAACACGCAGTTGTTCTACTTAAAGGCCCAACAACTCTCGTCGCGGACCCGAATGGGGACCTGATCTTTGTCAGAAGCGGCGATCAGCGACTCGCCACAGCGGGCAGCGGCGA
>DGLO01000051.1:0-8622 GCA_002388005.1 Candidatus Neomicrothrix sp. UBA4542 | reverse complement strand
GCAGCCGCAGCCCACTGGCACGGCCGCGCCGCCACGTTCGCCGAACCGGGCATGGTCGCTGATGACCTACCCTCACTACTCCAGCCAGCCCGATCAGCGATGCTTTCACCATGAACGACAGCAGCCGCCCCACATGGTGCGACATCGACCTCGCAGCCCTTGAACGCAACTACAGGGCAATCGAACACCTCGTCGGGGCAAGCAAGATGATGCCAGTCATCAAAGCCGACGCATACGGCCACGGCCTCATCCAAGTGGCATCCCGGCTTGAAGACATTGGAGCACCCCGCCTAGCAGTCGCCTACGTCGAAGAAGGCCTCGCCCTTCGAGCTGGCGGGATCACAGTCCCCATTCAGGTCCTTGGGGGAGCGGTAGCTCGGCAAATTCCCTTGTTCTTAGAACAAGAACTCACCTTCACCGCTCCATCAGTCGACAAATTGTTGCAAATCGACGAAGCAGCAAAGGCCGCAAAGACGACTGCCAAAGTGCACCTCAAAATTGATACCGGAATGGAACGAATCGGCGTACACCACTACAACGCTGACACTCTTTTCGACACGGCGCTCCGCTGCACGTCGTTAGAAATAGAGGGAGTTTTCAGCCACTTTGCCTCGGCCGATGACAACGATCTGAGATCCGCGCGACTACAACTCGAACGGTTCCTCGAAGCACTCAAGTTTTACGACGACCACAATCTCCCAACTCCCACACGACACATGGCGAACTCTGCCGCCATCGTCGCGCTTCCCGAAGCACACCTTGACCTCGTTCGACCCGGACTACTGCTCTACGGGGTAGAGCCAATAGAACAAACGTCACACATCGTGACTGTTGAACCAGTGCTGTCATGGCGTAGCGAAGTCATTTACTTCAAAGTTGTAGAAGCCGGAAATTCAATCGGCTACGGCGGAACATGGACGCCCGAGAATTCAACGCGAATTGTCACCCTCCCCGTTGGTTACGCCGACGGGTACCGTCGAGGGCTGTCAAACCGAGCCCAAGTTCTCATCAACGGCAACCGCCACAACGTCGTGGGACGGGTATGCATGGATCAAACCATGATCGATATTGGCGCGACGAGTGCCTACAACGGCGACCAAGTAGTCCTCGTCGGTTCCGACGGCATCAACAACATTACGATTCGAGATCTCGCGCAGTGGTCCGACACCATCCCCTATGAGATATTGACCTCAATTACGGCAAGAGTTCCACGCCGTTGGCAGCCGTAAGTGGCCGTACAATTGGAATACCTTCCTCATGTTGCACGTCCGAACCCGTTCAGTTGATGCCACCCGACAAGTAGCAGCCGCCCTCGAACCGCTGCTGCGCCCCAGCGACGTGATCCTTCTCTCAGGAGACCTCGGCGCCGGAAAAACAGCGTTCGTGCAAGGACTAGCTACCGCTCTGGGAGTCCGAGAACCCGTAACGAGTCCCACTTTCAACCTTGCATCTAGCTACGAAGGTCGCCTCCGCCTTCATCACCTTGACGTCTACCGCCTCGACAACCCCGCTGAAGTCTTAGATCTGGACCTCCCCGAACTACTCGAAGACGAAGCCGTTATGTGCATCGAATGGGGAGAAGTCGTCGTACCCGAACTTCCCAGAGACTTTCTACGAATCCGCATACAACTAGGTCATCTCGAAGACATTGACGACGCTCGCGTACTGGAAATTGAATCCACTGGTCCCGCTTGGATGTCAAGAGAACAAGAACTCAGCCTCGCATGGGCTAAATGGATCACCGACCAAACGGAAGATTCCTAGCGTGCTCGTCCTCGGTATCGAAACCGCTACTCCCCAGGCAGGGGTCGCGATCGGAGGTCACGAAGGCGTCATCGCTTCATTTCATACCGCCCGCGATCGACGTCACGCCGAAACACTCGCACCGGCAATCCAGTTCTTATGCACGCAAACCCGTATCGACCTCAACGAAATAGGTGTAGTCGCCGTCGATATCGGCCCGGGTTTATTCACCGGATTACGAGTAGGAGTCGCGACGGCCAAAGCCTTAGCCCACGCACTCAAGATCCCCATGATAGGGATCTCCAGTCTCGATCTAGCAGCCTTCCCAGCGCGTTTCTCTGATCGTCTCATCGTCTCCACCGTCGACGCCCGGCGCGGAGAAATCTTTTACGCCACCTATCGCAAAACTGCCGGCGGAATTCAACGAATCACCGAACCCCGCGTCGACCAACCCGACAACATCGCCAACCAACTCACCGCCCAAGGCGAAGACTGTCTCGTCGTTGGCGACGGAGCGCAAAGATACGCCCAAACATTCCAAATGCTGCGAGGAGTGGAAATCGGCGAAGAGGGATTCCGGTATCCCAACGCCGGCTCCCTCGTCGAACTAGCTCACCCGCGCGCTTTGCGAGAGGAATTCGTTTTACCTACCGAAATTGAACCCCTCTACCTCAGAGCTCCCGACGCCAGAATCAACTGGCAAACGCGAGAGCGATCGTGATGGTCCCAGACACCCATGTGCTGATCGAACCGATGCGGAAACGACACGTACGCGCTATCAGGACGATCGACAAACAGGTCTATACCAAACCCTGGTCCGCGACGATGTACCACGACGAATTACGCCAACGTGACCACCGCGTCTACTACGTAGCCCACCACAACGATCGACTCGCCGGATACGGAGGAGCAATGATCGTCCACGACGAAGGACACATCACCTCGGTTGCTGTCGCACCACACGCTCAGGGACTAGGAATCGCCACCCGCCTAATGGTGGCGATCCACCGCGGGTGCCTCAGCCACAACATGTCAGCGATGACTCTCGAAGTACGAATATCGAATCAACGCGCCCAAGATCTCTATCGCCGCTTCGGCTACGCCCCAGCAGGAGTCAGAGCAGGCTATTACGGAGACAACGGGGAAGACGCACTAGTGATGTGGTGCCACGACCTACAAGAACCCGAACACAACAAATTGCTCGCGACTATCGACAGTGAAATAGCTGGCACCACCAACTGGGGGCAACCGTGACCACCGTTCTGGGAATCGAAACCTCATGTGACGAAACAGCGGCCGCAATAGTCGTAGACGGCCGTGACGTCCTAGCGAACGTCGTGAGTAGCCAAATCGACCTCCATGCCCGCTACGGCGGTGTCGTGCCAGAAATAGCGGGTCGAGCTCACGAGTCACTGCTCACACCTGTGGTCGCAGAAGCCATGGTCGAAGCCGGAGTCACCGACCACGACATTGACCTCATTGCTGCCACTCACGGACCAGGCCTCATAGGCAGCCTTCTCATAGGCGTCTCAGCTGCCAAAGCCCTCTCACTGGGATGGAACGTTCCCTTCATCGGTATCAACCATCACGAAGCACACCTCTACGCCGCCCTTATCGAAGAACCCGAACTCGAATTCCCGCTAGTGGTAATGCTTGTGAGCGGCGGACACACCATGCTGATCGAATTCCAAGACCACGGCCGCTACCGCCTCCTTGGGGCCACACTCGACGACGCCGCAGGCGAAGCGTTCGACAAAGTCGCCCGATATCTAGGCCTGGGATATCCGGGTGGTCCCGCGATCGACCAACTCAGCCAGCAAGGTAATCCCCAAGCAATCAAATTCACTCCACCAATGCGCAACGACGGACTCAATTTTTCGTTTTCGGGACTCAAAACCGCAGTTGTCAACTATGTCCGTCAACATCCAGACGTTGAAACCGCCGATGTCGCAGCATCGTTCCAAGCGGCAGTCGTGGATGTTCTCACGCACAAAGCGCGACGGGCAGCCCAAGAAATCGGCGCTACGGGGATCTGCCTAGCTGGCGGGGTTGCCGCCAATAGCGAACTGAGAGAAAAAACCCTTGATATCTGCGTCGAAGAGGGCATACAAGGCTTCCTTCCGTCGCGCGCGATGTGCACCGACAATGCTGCAATGGTTGCCGCTACGGCATGGTGGCGAATGCGAAGCGAAGGACCATCACCGCTTGATCTCGGTGCAGATCCGAACCTCCGATTGCCGTTTATCGACTCTTAACTCCTGTTTCCGGCGAATTTTCACGGAAACGTAGCCCCTACAGGTTGTTTCTCGGCAGGCGCGCGCCATATCGTTAGCACTCTCCTTATGAGAGTGCTAACGCTCCCATTGGGTTAAACCACACAAGCTATGGAGGCGAAACGCTGATGAACCTGCAGCCACTCGAGGATCGCATTGTCGTGCGACCCGGCGTCGCTGAGGAGACCACTGCTAGCGGTCTCGTGATTCCCGATACAGCCCAGGAAAAGCCCCAACAGGGCGAAGTCCTCGCGGTAGGTCCGGGTAAGCGATCCGAACAGACCGGAGAACTCATTCCTGTCGATGTCAATGCCGGCGACACTGTCATATACAGCAAGTACGGCGGAACCGAAATCACATCAGACGGCGAAGATCTACTCATTCTAAGCGCACGCGACGTTCTCGCGATTGTGAGCTGAGTCCGATATGGCCAAAATGCTTAAGTTCAGTGAAGAGGCCCGACGCGGCCTTGAAGCGGGCGTCAACCAATTAGCAGACGCAGTAAAGGTGACGTTGGGTCCGAAAGGTCGCAACGTTGTCCTTGAAAAGTCCTTTGGCGCTCCAACCATCACCAACGACGGGGTGAGCATCGCTCGCGAAGTAGAACTCGAAGACCCCTTCGAAAATATGGGTGCCCAACTCGTCAAAGAGGTCGCAACTAAGACCAACGACGTTGCAGGCGACGGAACCACAACAGCGACCGTTTTGGCTCAGGCCATGGTGCGCGAAGGTCTCCGCAATGTTGCAGCTGGCGCCAATCCGATGTCACTCAAAAAGGGCATTGAAGCGGCGGTGGCTTCCGCAGTTGACGCCATCGGAGAAATGTCAGAAGACGTTTCTTCCGATAAAGGAAAGATTGCCTCCGTTGCTGGTATCTCCTCTGCGGATCCCGCTATCGGGGAAATTCTCGCCGAAGCATTCGACAAAGTCGGAAAAGATGGCGTGATCTCGGTCGAAGAGTCCAACACCTTCGGCGTTGACCTCGAATTCACTGAGGGCATGCAGTTTGACAAAGGTTTCCTGTCGCCGTACTTCGTGACAGACCCGGATCGTCAAGAATCAATCCTTGATGAGCCCTACATCCTTTTCGTCAACGGCAAAATCTCCTCGGTACAAGAACTCGTGCCCGTCCTCGAAAAGGTCATGCAAGGAGGAAAGCCACTATTGATCATCGCCGAAGATGTCGAAGGTGAAGCCCTAGCGACACTCGTTGTCAACAAGATCCGAGGCACTTTCACATCGGTGGCCGTCAAGGCACCCGGCTTCGGTGAACGCCGCAAGGCCATGTTGCAAGACCTCGCCATTCTCACCGGCGGTCAAGTCATCTCGGAAGAGGTTGGTTTGAAGCTTGAGAACACAAGCATTGACCTCCTCGGTCAGGCACGAAAGGTCATCATCACCAAAGACGAAACAACACTCGTTGAAGGTGCCGGCGACAACTCCGACGTTGAAGGACGCGTCGCGCAGATCAAACGTGAAATTGATGAGACAGATAGCGACTGGGATCGCGAAAAACTTCAAGAACGTCTCGCCAAACTTGCTGGAGGCGTAGCAGTCATCCAAGTTGGCGCGGCCACAGAAGTTGAACTCAAAGAAAAGAAGCACCGCATTGAAGACGCTGTCTCAGCGACTCGCGCTGCCATCGAAGAAGGCATTGTGCCCGGTGGCGGTACCGCACTGCTTCGATCTCGAGAAGCGATCGATGGCTTGTCTCTTGAAGGTGATGAAGCTACCGGCGCAAACTTGGTGTTCCGAGCGCTAGATGCCCCGACCCGTCAGATCGCGCAAAACGCCGGTCATGAAGGCGCGGTGGTAGTTCAGCAAGTCGAAACTGCCGGTGGAAATACTGGTTTCAACGCCGATACCGGCGAGTTCGAAGATCTCGTCGCCGCTGGTGTTATCGACCCGGCAAAGGTGACTCGTGCTGCTCTTCAGAACGCAGCGTCGATCGCCGCGCTTCTGTTGACCACCGAGACACTTGTTACTGACAAACCTGAAGAGGTTGATCCTGCAGCAGCAGCTGCCGCCATGGGAGCCATGGGCGGCGGTATGCCAGGCATGATGTAACCCACAGCTACTACGTTTCGAGGCGGGCCTTCGGGTCCGCCTCGATGCGTTATCACCACAATTGTCCTAGGTTTCGGAAGTGAACCAACCTGAGCGGGGCGGCCCCCAACACATCCCCCGACCTCACGACTGGACGGCTGGCAGTTCCGCACCCTGGCCCCACACAGCAGTTGTAGACCTTGATCTTCTTGAGCATCGACTGTCAACGCGAACCCCTGGGTATCAGCAGACCGGCGCCCCGCCTCCGAAGCGCCACTCAGCGGTCCTCATAGCCCTGTACAGCGACCCGCAACCGACGGTAGTACTCACTCGGCGTACCCAACAGATGAGGGCCCACAGTGGCGAAGTGAGCTTCCCGGGAGGAGGACAAGACCCCGGTGAATCGCTATGGGACACCGCATGCCGTGAAGCCCGAGAAGAAATCCGACTTGATACAACACTGGTACGCAAGATTGGTGAGCTTGATCACCTCACCACCTTTTCGTCCCAAGCTCGAATCGTTCCCTACGTCGCTCGGCTCCCACAAACTCCTTCGCTTACCGCGAACCCCGGCGAAGTTGAGGAAATCTTGCACGTACCGCTGTCCGAACTCCTGCAGCCCGGCGTCTACAGCGAAGAGAGATGGCGATGGCCGGGCTCTGACCAACAACGACCCATCTACTTTTTCTACCTCTCTGACGACACCGTTTGGGGAGCCACCGCCAACCTTCTCCGCCAGCTACTCGTAACAGCACTCGGTTTGGTAGAACACGACAAATAAACCGAAGACCGGCACCAATGACCGGTAGAGTCAAATACTTCCCCGAGCGGACGAATCGCGCATGGTTCAGGTCGATAACGCCCACGAAACAGTCTTGGTCGTCGATTTTGGCGCCCAATATGCACAACTGATCGCGCGAAGAGTCCGCGAAGCGCGGGTGTACAGCGAAATCGTGGCCAACACCATTACCGCCCAAGAAATCGCTGACCGCGCTCCCGCGGCGATCATCTTGTCCGGAGGACCGAAATCGGTTCACACCGCGGGGGCTCCTCTCATCGACTCCGACGTTTACGAACTCGGAATTCCCATACTCGGCATCTGCTACGGCGCTCAACTCATCGCCCAACAGCTAGGCGGGACCGTCAACCAAGCTGGTCGCGGTGAATACGGAAAGACAGAACTTTCTGCCACAAGCCAACCTTCTCAACTACTCCCCCCCGAAGTGACCGCAGGAGACATCGTGTGGATGTCCCACTTCGATGCCATCACTGAGCCACCCGAAGGGTTCATTATTAGTGCTTCCACCGTCGACGCCCCGGCGGCGCTGATCGAGAACGCGACACGTCAAATCTACGGTGTCCAATATCATCCCGAAGTAGCTCACACCCCCCACGGACAATCCCTCCTCGAACGGTTCCTACACCAAGTCGCGCACTGTGAAGCTGATTGGACCATGGCGAACGTCATCGACGAAAGCGTCGACGTTATACGAACACAAGTGGGGAAAGGACGAGCAATCTGCGGCCTATCAGGGGGAGTCGATAGCGCGGTGGCCGCCGCGTTAGTTCATAAAGCAATCGGGGCTCAATTGGTGTGCGTGTTTGTCGACACAGGGCTCATGCGACTCGGTGAGGGTGATCAGGTAGTCGAAACATTTCAACGAACCCAAGGCATCGAATTAATCCACGAACGCGCCGCTGACACATTCTTTGAAGCGCTCAAAGGGGTCACCGACCCAGAAGAAAAAAGAAAAGCAATCGGTGAAAAATTCATTCGGATCTTCGAACAAGCCCAAGGTGGGATCACCGACGCCCAATTCCTCGTACAGGGAACCCTCTACCCAGATGTCATCGAATCCGGTACTGGAGATGCTGCAAAGATTAAGAGCCACCACAATGTTGGTGGACTACCCGACGACATGGATTTCGAACTCGTCGAACCTCTCCGCAACCTCTTCAAAGACGAGGTCCGAGCAGTAGGTACCGAACTGGGATTGCCAGACGAGATCGTGTGGCGACAGCCGTTCCCGGGCCCGGGCCTGGGGGTCCGCATTATTGGAGAAGTCACCCCCGAAGCCGTTGCCATCCTTCAACAAGCGGACGCGATCGTCAGAGAAGAAATCGCCAGCGCAGGACTTGAACGAGATATCTGGCAGGCATTCGCGGTTCTCGCGGATATCCGCAGCGTAGGAGTCATGGGAGACGAACGAACATATGCGCGCCCAATCATCATCAGAGCAGTTACCAGCGAAGACGCGATGACCGCCGACTGGGCTCGTCTGCCCTACGAAATTCTCGAAAACATGTCGTCCCGAATCATCAACGAAGTCAACGGCGTCAATCGAGTGGTATACGACATCACATCGAAACCGCCCGGCACCATCGAATGGGAGTAAACAGATGACTGAGCTCCCTCAAGGTTTCACCGTCCACGTCGCCAACATGGGCATCAAAGACGACACCGACGATGTCATGGTGCTGAACTGCGAAACCTCAGCAACGGCAGCGGGAGTATTTACTCGAAGCAGATTCGCTGGACCAAGCGTAACTATCAGCCGAC
>DGLO01000012.1:6341-20522 GCA_002388005.1 Candidatus Neomicrothrix sp. UBA4542 | reverse complement strand
TCGCTGAACTTTAAATGTGAATAGATCATGTCGAGGTGCCGCTTGTTGACGGGCACGTCAACTGGTTCAACGACCGTGCCTCCACTGTGGTGAAGGTGGGGGAGCGAGTAGGTGAGCTTCACCACATTCTCGAAATCTTCCAGAGTGGCGTATCGGCGACCCAGATCAAGGTCCGTAACAAACGGTGATCCGTAGTTCGGTGCGAATACGGTGCTACCAGCACCAATCTGCACAGAACGTTCAGGGTTACGCGCGTGTTGCGTGAAAACGCCAGGTGCAGACGCTTGCACCAATTGGCGACAGAGTCCCTTCGGAAATTTGACCAAATCACCATCAACGTCAGCCCCGGCTGATCGCCACAACTCGAGGGCTTCAGGAAAATCTTGGAAAGCGACACCAATTTCACTCAAGATGATTTCGGCGTTTTCTTCGATCCGAACCAAACCCTCTTCGTCCAATACTTCAACTGGGGATAACTTCCGCTCCAAAAAGGGTCGCGAGGCCTCTGGGCCGGCGCTCCTGAGCGCGCGACGGGCGGCTCGCCCGCCTCCTCTACGTGTAGCCACGCTAAACCTCCTTATGGTCTTCTCGGCGCTTCCGGCCTCGACGACGGCTCTCAGTCGAAGCCTCGGAAACGTGAGAGAAATCGATCAACGTTTTGAGATGGGGTGTGGGCGAGGTCGCATGCGGAAACGCCATCGCATCAACAAATAATTCTTGAAATCGCTCTTCAGTAGCCGTCTCAATCTTCTCTACCGTGCGCACTACTTCTTCGACTTCGCTGCGCTGATTGCGCGATAAAAGCATCCGAGCCGCTCCGGTGCCGGCGGCATTACCAACTGCTCGAACCAAATCAACGGGCGAGTCGGGGATGAGGCCCAGGACCATGGCGTATACCGGATCAATATGGGCGCCGAACGCTCCCGCTAAGCGAATCGCTTCTAGTCGATCCACTGCGGCATGCTCCATGAGTAAATCTATGCCAGCTCGCAGGGCCGCCTTGGCTAATTGGACAGCGCGTACATCGTTTTGAGTTATGACGACGTCATGACCCCGCCTGGCGCCAGTCTCCCTATAGAGAACGAAGGCGTAGGTGCGGTCATCTTCGACAATGCGGTCACATCTCGCACGGTTGTCGGTGATGACTCCATCTGACGTCATCAAACCGCTCAAAAACATTTCCGCCAACGTCTCCACGATGCCGGACCCACATATCCCAGTGACTCCTATCTCTGCTGTCGCCTCAAGGAACCCTGACTCGTTCGACCAGAGGTCACTACCAATGATCTTTACTACGGGCTCAAGTGTTTCCCGATCAATTCGAACTTTTTCGATCGCCCCCGGAGTCGCTCGTTGACCACAGGAAATTTGCGCGCCTTCAAAAGCAGGACCTGTCGGGCTTGAAGCTGCGTACAACTGACTTTCGTTCCCTAGAACAATTTCCGCGTTGGTTCCGATGTCGACCAGGAGCTGAGTCTCCTGGGAATGGTGCGGTCCCTCAGCGAGAATCATCGCAGCCGTGTCAGCTCCCACATGACCAGCGATACATGGACTCACATAGACAGTCGCATGGGGAAGTGGAAGATCGAGATCTTCTCCCTGGATCTCCACAGCACTCGTTGTCGCCAACACGAAGGGTGCTTGACCCAACGGTGTCGGGTCGAGCCCGAGGACCAGGTGATGCATCACCGGATTACCCACCAAAACCATTTCAGCTACATCACAAAGTTCGACTTCTGCTTGCGTTGCGAGGTTACGCACGAGGTCCGAAAGCGCCTCCCGAACCAGCCGCGTTAATTGTTCTTCGCCACCAGGGTTCATCATGGCGTAGCTAACCCGACTCATGAGATCTTCACCTAAACGTATCTGGGGGTTCATGAGTCCGCTGGTGGCCAATACCCCACCTGTCGCTAGGTCGATCAAGTGCCCCGCGATGGTCGTTGAACCAACATCCACTGCGATTCCGAATAGGCCTACAGATACACCTCGGCGCACATTTTCAATCTTCAATCCCTTTAAATCTCGCCGCACTTGCACGGTCACGGTGCTCTCGGTTTCCCCTAGCGACTCTTGTAACTGCCGGAGGGCGTGAGGCTGGACGTGTGTCACGTCAAGCGACCAGTCTTCGGCAAGCAGGTCCATCACGGTCTGTGCAAGTGACGTTGAAACCCCTAATTCGGGTTTTGGCACTGCCACAACATGCAAGGTGCTGATCGGGTCCAGAGTGAATCCTTCCAGATTGATTTCTTTCCGAATTACCGGCGCGTTCAACTGACTTTCAGGGGGGACCTCAAGGACAAGATCGCCCGTAATCTTCGCCTGACACCCGAGGCGGGCGCCTTGTCCCAATGGGCGCTTCCCGCTGTATGAACCTTCCGTTGTATTGGCGGCAGCTATATGGGAGCCAGCGGAGTGGACCGCCCATTTGGCAAATTCCCCAAAAGAGGGGAGGACCTGACATCGGCCACAGATACCCCTACCGCCACAGACGCTGTCGAGGTCCACCCCAAGTTCTCGCGCCGCCTCCAGTACCGTCGTACCGCTAGTGGTTCGACCTTCAAGGCCAGACGGGGTGAAGATAACCCGATGTTCGGAGCCCATCAGGTCCTCAAGCTGTCTCTCCGGCGGGGGAGCGACGTCGGCCCCTGCGGCCACCGCGGCCAGATGGTGTGGCATCAGGGTCTCGATGAACGCTAATCCATTGAGCGCAATTCTGGTCATTACCCATAAGCACGTCGGCTCCCATCACCGCCGACTTCACTTCTGAGTGAAGCGGGTTCATTATTGCCGAGGTCATTCCAGCTCCTATTGCCATCGACAGAAAGGTGCCGGTTACGGCGTGACGGTTCGGGAGTCCAAAGCTCACGTTGGAGGCACCACAAGTCGTATTAACGCCCAATTCATTCCTCAGACGCCGAACTAGCCGGAAAACTTGTTGACCAGCGTTGCCCATTGCCCCAATGGGCATCACCAACGGATCGACGACCACATCCGCAGTCGGTATGCCGAAATCGTTGGCGACGCTAACAATTCGCTTCGCCACGTCAAAGCGAATGTCGGGATCTTCACTGATGCCGGTTTCGTCATTGGAAATCGCCACCACCGCGGCGCCGCTCTTGGCGACCAGGGGTAGCACCCGCTCCATTACTTCTTGTTCTCCCGTGACTGAATTGATTAGGGGCTTACCTTCATAAGCGTCGATTCCGGCTTCCAGAGCCTCAATAATTGAAGAGTCGATAGACAACGGCACATCGGTAACCGATTGAACGAGCCGAATCGCTTCGGAAAGCAACGCAGGTTCATCAGCCAAAGGAATCCCTGCGTTGACGTCAAGCATGTGTGCTCCCGCAGCGACCTGGGACAAAGCGTCGGCTTCTACCCTTGAAAAATCGCCGTTCTTCATTTCTTCCGCGAGAAGCTTCCGGCCAGTGGGGTTGATCCGTTCACCTATCATCACGAACGGTCGATCGAACCCAATGATCACCTCTTTCGACGCTGAACTAATCACTGTGTCCGTCATCTAGTTCCTATCAAGTTTGCCGTGTGTTGCGACTGGCTCATGATTCGATCAACACGATCATCGGGCGGAAATTACTTCTGACTGCCAGGTATAGGATCGACACCTCCGTTGCGAACCAAGACCTCAAGTCGTTCGGTGTCGTGCTGTGCTTCAAGTTTCGCCGCCAGAGATTGTGCAGATTCGCTGGCGTCGCCCGACAATGGGTGGCTGTCTCGACGCCACTCCCCGACATACGCAGTCGTTTCCGTTAGCCCGGCATTGACTGCAGCGCGATCGATGGCGGTCTGAAATCGATCTGAAAGAACCGCCGTCCGTTTCTCGCCGTTAGATACGGCGACCACCTGGGCTGGGATGTCACGCCAAGAGATGACGACTAATTGTTCCTTTTTTCGCCTACCTGACCGGGTGCTCATCGTCGTGCTCCGCTTGCCTGAAGTGGGGGAAGGGCTGGCTTTCGACTCTCAATACCAAACTCGGCAACAGCGGTTTCAAGCTGACCGTAACCAGCCTCTATGACCTCTAGCGGTAACCCTATTTTCGTTGCAGCGTCACAGGCCGCCGAGCGCAATTCAGCGCTATTAGTTTGCGTTAGAAACACGACGCGTTTGTAGTTCCCGAAATAGATTTCAAGAAGTTCTGGGTGGGAGGAGATGCCTAACCCTTCGAAAACCAGACGATCAAAGTGCTTCGCCAAGTAATCGGTGAGATAGAAGGTGGCCGGTTCCGAATCGTGAAGTTGCTCAAATATCCCTTCGCCTAGAAAGAACTCATAGCAGTGAGCGCCCGGTAAGCGATCAACGCTGAACTCTTCACAGAGCAGATCGAGAGCACCAGCCGTCCCACAGTCGCCGTATCCCAACAAAATCTGGTCGAAATCGTTCACCGCTGCTTCTAAACGCTCGCGCACCCGCTGGGGGATTTGTTCGGGGCGATTATGAAGAGAGGCGGGCAAGCATTCAAGGGTTACTTCGCCGAGGCCATTCAGTTCGAATAGTTGGCTGAATTCCCGAGCCAACGCGCCACAACCGAGCACCAGTAGGCGTCGCGAGGTGCTCACCTTGCCGAACGCTTCGCGCGTACCAAATCAGTAGCTGTCTCCGCAGCCACCGCCGCGTCGCGGCAGTAAGCATCTGCTCCGATGGCGTCGCCAAACTCTTGATTCAAGGGGGCTCCGCCAACGAGAACTATGTAATCGTCTCGCAATCCCTGTTCAACCAGCGTGTCGATGACGACTTTCATATAAGGCATCGTGGTCGTCAGTAACGCAGACATGCCCAAAATGTCGGGTTGGTGTTCGGCTAAGGCTTCCAAATACTCATCGACGTCAGTGTTGATACCGAGATTGATGACTTCAAACCCCGCTCCTTCCATCATCATGGCAACCAGGTTCTTCCCTATGTCGTGGATGTCTCCCTTTACGGTGCCAATGACAACCTTGCCGACCGGCTCCGCACCGGTTTCGGCTAGCAGGGGCCGGAGGATCGCCATCCCTCCTTTCATCGCGTTCGCTGCCAGCAAAACCTCAGGCACGAAAAGGATCCCGTCTCGAAAGTCAATTCCTACGATCCGCATACCCTCGACTAAGGCGTCATTCAGAACGCGGTCAGGGCTCCATCCGCGTTCCAAAAGAATCTCTGTCCCCTCAACTATCTCCTCCGCTAGACCGTCGTAAAGGTCGTCGTGCATCTGAGCTGTCAAATCCTCATCATTCAGCGATGAGAGGTCGAGTTCCTCTTCGGGTTCAAGTTGCTCGCTCATACACGCCACTCCAGAACCAAAGGTCGACACAGCCCTTGACGCCTATACACAGAGGCACCTGGCAGGCAGTGGGGGAACCACATTGTGGAACTGTACCGTATTATGGGTCAACTGGCGGGAGTGATCTCCTCAATTATGGTTTCCAACAACGATTTCGGATCTACCATTTTGGTTTCTCCGCTCGCCCGTGGAGTGAATTCCACCTCGTTGTTCGCCAAGCCCCGCACCCCTACCGTGACGCGATAGGGAATACCAATTAGTTCCGCGTCCGCGAATTTGACGCCGGGCCGAGCCTTACGGTCATCGACAAGCACGTCGAATCCCGCTTGGTGTAGGGATATTTCGAGTTGGGACGCGACTTCCATTGACTCGTCGTCCTCGATATCTAGGACAGTAATCAAAATTTGATAAGGAGCCACCGCCACCGGCCAGATCAAACCTGCATCGTCATTATGGCTTTCCGCCACCGCGGCGACCGCTCGACCAATGCCAATGCCATAACTACCCATCGTCGGCGTCTGAGAACGGCCGGCGGCGTCCAACACCGAAATTCCCATCGCGTCCGCGTATTTGCGACCAAGCTTGAAGATGTGGCCTGCCTCGATACAGCGAATGACCTCTAAGGGCTCTCCACAGTCGAGGCATGCTTCCCCGGCTTGAACCTCTCTAAGGTCCGCCCACTCATCGACGTCAATATCTTCTTCTAAAGAGACTCCGCGAAAATGCCAGTCGTCTTCGTTTGCGCCAGTAGTCATGTTTGTTCGGCCACGAAGGGCAAGGTCAGCGACCACTCTCAGGGACTTCACACCCACAGCTCCAAGGCTGCCAGGGCTCGCACCTAACGCGGAAGCGACTTCCGTTGCTTCCGCTGGTCGAATATTTACAGCGGCCGAGTGATCTTGCAGCTTCTGAACGTTGAGTTGATGATCGCCCCTCAACAGGGCCAAGGTCATCTCATCATCCATGAACATAACCATCGTCTTTATCTGGTGTTCGGCAGCTGCTCCACCGTCAAATTCTTCTAGAGCGGCGATACTGCGAATGCCTGGGGTTGGGAAGCGTTCCGGTTTGTCAGGACCCGGCGAATCAACGACATCGGCCAGCCTTGAGGTCCCCCGTTCAACGTTTGCTCTATAGCCGCAACTAACACAGTGGAGGACGTCATCTTCGCCGGCAGGAGAGGGGACCATGAACTCGACGCTGGCGGACCCACCCATAGATCCCGACGAGGCTTGGACTGCCATCGCGTTGAGGTCAAGTCGCTCAAATATCTTGACGTATGCGTCGTGGTGAGCTTGGAATGCCTGATCGAGTCCTGCTTCGTCGAGATCAAAACTGTAGGAGTCCTTCATCGCGAATTCGCGCACACGAAGAAGGCCGCTCTTAGGCCTCGGCTCATCGCGAAACTTCGTCTGAATCTGATACCAAATTTGCGGCAACTCTTTGTAAGAGTTCAGTGCGGTGGCAATGTCAGAAAAGATCTCTTCATGAGTCATCCCAAGAGCAAGATCTACTCCACTTCGATCTTGTAAACGGAACATTTCTTCGCCCATCAAATCCCATCTACCGCTTTGCTTCCATAGCGACGCTGGATGCATAGCCGGTAGGAGAAACTCCTGACCACCGATGGCATCCATCTCTTCTCGGACAATGCGTTCGATCTTTTTGTGGACTCGTAGCCCAAGCGGCAAAAGACTGTAGTGACCGGAATGTAACTGTCGAATGAAACCGCCCCTAACCAAAAGCTTGTGGCTAGCGGCTTCGGCATCGGCCGGGGCATCACGCAGCGTTGGGATAAAAGCGCTGGACCATCGCATGGCCTCGAGTCTACGGCAACCCTTTCGAATCATCGGATTACTTAAAATCCGGGGTCTGGTGTATTGAGAATTTGCCAGCTATAATTAATGTGTGTTCTAGGTACCGGGGGACTCCCGCTGCCGTAGACGCCACTCGGATTCCGTGCTTGCCGAGGCATCGACGTGGTACCAACGCAGGCAATTGAATCTCAGTGTCATGGTTCCGCCGTCGCGATTTCTTAACGGTGCGGGACAGATGAGATGTCCACGCGTAGATCACTGTTCAAATTTGGGGAACACTGAAAGTGCAATCACCAAGCCCAACAACTGAAGCTGAAGTCGAGCTAGGTACAGACGCGCAGTCGCCGTCACTCCTGGCCGACCTCTCATGGCAGGAAATAGCTAGCCGCGCGCGCCTAGAGGCGGATGGGGTTGCAGATCAGCACGTCGTAACAGCGTTATCAACAGACCCGTTGCGTTGGCGAAATGTCCTAATCGACATGATTGAATCAGCTGAGGATCGCCTGCAATCGGTTCGCCGTTTAAAAGGACCACAACGAAACCAGATCATCATTGATTTCGAAGGCGAACTCGGCCTTCTAACTGACGCCTACCAACGAGCAACCGGCAAGGCCTATCAGGTCGACAACCAGCAAGACCAAAACGGTTCCATCCCAGCTGAGTTCCCTCCTGAGCCAACCGTGCTTCAATTGTCGTGGACTCCTGGGAGAGTCATTGCTTGGGCGGCTGGAGCCTACGGTCAGCCAGAATCTATCGAACAAGTCATGGATCGCCTTGTGCAGGCGGGCGCACCTGAGGGAGCCTGGGAGGACCACCGAAACATTTCCTTGCCCGGCAAAAAGACCGCCTCTGCCGTGAGCGCGCAAGTCACCGACATTCTCGGCTGGTTAGCGGCACTGTCAACACAGCCGTGGATAGATCCATCCTCAGTGGCCTCACCCGACGACCTCACCATCACTCACGATGATTCCGCTGCGCTCGAAGCAGATTTTGGCGACAACGAATTTCATGGTTCTCTCCAGAGTGCCGTAGCTGAGCAACCTCAACTTGGAGCCAGTGCACGGTGGCTTAGTCTCGTCGCCGCATCTGCGGTTGAATTGGTTGCTCAAGGAAGAACTGTTCCCAAACTGCAGCGAATTAGAAAGCGGCGCAACAAAAGAAACCGAAATAACCGCGGAGAGTTCATCGTCCAGTGGATGCCTGGGATCATCAGCAAAAGTCGACTTGAGGCTTTCGCCGCAGCGTTGCCGGGCGCCGTTAGCGCGGCCGACCCCGGCCCCGACGCGCGCGCAGTAGTTCAGTCCGCTCTTACCGGCATGGTCAATGCCATTGTGACAAGCGCGGCTCGCAGAATCGATGTGCCTGCGCCACCTCCTGAACCTAAGACCAAAGTGGAGATCGCTGAAGCATTCCTGGCGAACCTCGGTGGGCAACCCTTCGCCGCCGCCGCCGACAATGGCTCTGATCTCGCTCGACGGCTCGAACAGTGGGCTCGTCCCGTTACCGCGGTCGCAAAATACGCACTTATCGTCCAACTCGACGAACCAGACGAATCCGGTGCTTGGCAATTGAAGGTGCTCTCTCCGGGCCCCGAAAACAGTTTGGATCCAGTTGAAGTTGCAATGGTCAGCGGATCCAACACCCGCCGAACCGAAGTCAAAGGTCAATACGCGAGACTGGAACGCCTACTTCCCGCGCTTCTTCGGCCTGGGGGACGTCGCCGCGGCGAGGTGCTCTTAGATCAAGACGAAGCATGGGATCTCATGTCAGTAACCGGACCAGCGCTTGAATCGGCTGGTTTCGAAGTCCGCGTACCGGCGCTGTCACGGCGGAGGCAAGTAGCTCAACTTCGCCTGACAGCGGAGGACAAAGACAGCATCGTCGGAGCCCAGCACCTGACTGCTGTCAGTTGGAGTGCCGTCTTTGGAGACGTTGAACTGACCGGTCCCGAGATTCAGCAGCTCGCGCTGCAGGCCCGACCGTTAGTGCAGTCGAGGGGTCGGTGGGTGGCGCTAGACCACGCCGATTTAGCTGAAGCAGCAGCCGCTCTCTCCGAGCGATCCGACACAACTCAACTGACCGGCGCTGAGATGCTCCGACATGCCCTCGGACTCGAGGGCGGTGCGGTCACTGGGGGAGTGGCCCTCGCTGGAGCGAGTTGGGCGGGAGACCTACTTCGAGCTGCTGGTGAAGTTAGAGATGAACCAGAAACACGTCCTTCGGGATTCACTGGTGAACTTCGCAGTTATCAAGCCGAAGCGGTCGGTTGGCTCAAGTTTCTTGATGACGCAGGTTTGGGCGGGTGTCTCGCCCTCGATATGGGGCTCGGTAAAACTCCCACCATCTTGGCCCAGGTAGCCGCCGCGCCCGGAACGCATCCAGCATTAGTGGTCGCCCCACCGGCAGTTGTAGGGAACTGGGCTTCCGAAGCTAAGCGCTTTACTCCTAATCTTTCCGTAGCGGTTCACCACGGACCTTCACGGCTAGACGGAGCAGAGCTTCGCAGTCGAATTCGCCAGTCCGACCTAGTCATCACCACCTACGGAACCGCGGTACGAGACATCGATCAACTATCAGAGGTCTCCTGGGATCGGGTCGTTCTCGACGAAGCTCAAATAATCAAGAACCACCGAAGCGCGACCGCTAAAGAACTCCGCAAGCTAGAAGCGCGGACCCGACTTACTCTGACCGGAACACCGATAGAAAACGGACTCGGTGACCTCTGGGCAATCATGGATTACTGCAACCCGGGACTCGTAGGAGGGCGAACAGCTTTCATCGACCAACTCGGACAAATTGGCGATTCGAAAGGCGCCGCTGAGTCTGCTTTACACGCACTGAACGGCGTTCTGGTATTCCGACGCACTAAAGCCGAACCGATGATCGCCGCCGAACTCCCAGACCGCATCGATGAGATGGCGCACTGCACAATGACCCCCGAACAGATCGGCCTCTACCAAGCGGTTCTGGACAAGCTGGTGCGAGACACCGCCGAAAGTGACCAGAACACCAAACAACAAAAGGGTCTGGTTCTGGCCGCCATCACCGCATTGAAACAGATCTGCAACCATCCACTCAACTACGACAAGAATCCCAATGATCTAACTGTGGAGGGACGCAGTGGAAAGCTCACACGCCTCGACGAGATAGTGGACGCCGTGTTTGCTTCCGACGAGCGCGTTCTGATCTTCACGCACTTCGCGACGTGGGGCGAACGGTTAGCCACCTATCTAACCCAAAGAACCGGTATCTCTATCGACTGCTATCACGGAGGCCTCGCCAGAGGAAAGCGAGACCGTCTCGTGGAGACCTTCCAGAACGAAACTGGGCCCGGTGCCATGGTTCTGTCGCTAAAAGCTGGCGGGATGGGCCTAAACCTCACCGCCGCAAGTCATGTTGTCCTCTACGACCGATGGTGGAACCCAGCTGTCGAGGATCAAGCACGCGACCGAGTCTGGCGAATTGGTCAAACTAAGACCGTGATATGTCACCGCCTGGTATGTCCAGGAACAGTGGATGAACGCGTTGAAGAGGTTGTTCAAGGAAAGCGTCGCATTGCTGACATGGTCCTGCCTAAGTCAAGTTCACTCGGCGATCTCGATGCCGATCAACTGCGAGCTGCTTTGGGTATCAACGAGTCATCGATGCTAACCGCCGACCCAGATGACATTATCGACGACACTATTCTGGAGAACGGCGCATGAGCCGGCGAGGGAGAAGTTCACGAACCCGGCGTCTGAGCGATAACGGCGGCGAAACAGAAGCCGAGCGAGAGCTGAAGTCGTTTTGGCACGGTTCCAACCCCATGCCGGAAACGCCAAGCAAGATTCAAGTAACAGAACAAGCCGCTGCTGTGATTAGAAGCTTAGGATCGGCGCCATTATCGGGTCAGGAATCAGTAGGTGAACACTATTTCGAAGCTGTGTATCAACGCAGCGTCGCACTGGCGTCGGCTCTCGCCGCTGCAGCCGAAATGGTAGGAGAAGAAGAACACGAAGACTAGATGGGTCCCCGACTCAACGACACTTAGCCTTTGGGATCGAACCCCACGACTTTGCCACGATTAATACTTACCCAATCTCGGGCCTCAAGATACGGCTTGAACGTTTCATAAATAGCTTGTTCATCAGATGCCTGCTTCGGGCGTTGAATTTCGTAAAGATGAGGGAACTCAAGCCACGCTGTTACAGCGTTCCAAAGCCGAAGGGCCGCTTCTCCCGTCGGCGGATCGAGCAAAACCGGACCAAAAAAAGCTTGCCCGTCAGGAAAGAAGAGAGTCGGAACGCCAAACCCGCCAGTCTCCACCACTCGGTCATGTTCGGCCTTGATTTCCGAGTGCGTCGATTCATCCTCGATCGATTGCTCAACAATTGAAGGGTCCGCTCCAATTTGTTCCAGAAGATGCTTGGCCACATCTGGATTGTGTGGACGGTTACCGTCGACGTGTAACGCTCGGCCCGCAAGGGCATACCATTCGTCTAAGAGATCCATGTCCATTCGACGCAGAATCACGCCGATTCGCATCATTGACCACCCGTAGCTCCACTCCCGTTCCCAGGGATGCTTTTTCCCCTCGCGGAGATTGATTTCTTCCAAACTGAAGAACTTCCAGTTCACCGTCAGGTCCAACTGATCGCGCACATCACGCATCCAAAGCGAAGTCTGGTATGCCCACGGACACATGACATCGAAATGGAAATCAACTTCTTTTGGTCCCGCATAGGTGGTCATTACTTCACGTCCTTCGCGTATTACCGTCAACCGAAGAGTAGATCCTCAACCCATATCATCGCGGAGTTTCGCAGGATCGCGTAGATACAGCGAGGCTCCGCCCCGTTTCAGATCACCGAAACACGACTGCGCGAACAGCAGTGGGGGAGAGGTGACTAGTCGCGTCCGTGACGCAACAGCTTGCCGGGAGTTGCTCCTGTGCAGTCGCCCGACTCGAAAGTTACTTCACCGTTGACGATGATCTGCTGGTAGCCAGCAGCGCGTTGCACCCGTCGCCACTCACCTCCTGGAAGGTCATACTCGACGTCGCCAATCCAGTTCGGCAATATCTCCAGCTCCTCCATGTCATAAACCAAGACATCGGCGGCGGCGCCTTCACGTAAGGTTCCTCGATCTCTGAAACCAGCGGCGTGGGCCGGAAGATTAGAGAGCCTGTAATGAGCTTCTTCAAGGGTCACAACACCTTCGTCTCTAACTAACCAAGTCAAGAAATCAGTTGTGTAAGCCCCGCCGGTAAAGAACTTCGTGTGGGCTCCACCGTCAGAAACACCCGGTATCGCATAGGGCGATTCGTTCATCATCTCTGCCATAAATTCGGCGTTCGAACCCTTGTCTGGGCCCAAGAATTCGACGTTCAGATCTCCCTGAAGAGAAAGATCCAGCATGACCTCTATGTGATGCTTATCCTGTGCTTCAGCTATATCTCCGACTGATTTACCCACGAATTCTTGTAGATCCGCCTGCCTATTTACCCCCTGAACCACCAAGCTCTTGGGATTTCCACCGACTCCGGCCTGAATAACCTGCAGCCTACGATCCGCCTCCTCAGCCTCTGCCACTAACGCCTGACGCAGTTCCGGATCCCTCATTTTCTCGATCTTTTCCTCCTTGGTGCCCGTAGTCACAGCACGCCAAGCGGGGGAGGCATCATAAAGATTCCAATGCTCGAGGGTGAAAGCGAAGCCGGCCCGGCCGGTTCCACATTGTGCATAGATGGGTAAACCCTTTTCGCGACAACCATCGATCCAACGCAACGGTCGCCGGTGAACTTCCGGATCTTGGCGCGCTGGTGCAACCACGTTGTGAAGAATCGGTCGCTGCGCCGCTTCGGCCAAAATCTCTAAGAAAGCAATGTCGGCACGAATATCACCGGTGCCCTGGGTAATTTGTATAAACCCGTCATCGCGCTCGGCGAGGACTTCCGCCAAATTCAAAATGTCGTCATCACACATGATGTCGGTGACCATCGGTGATCCGTCATAATCAGCTTGCACACTGTCTGGCCCCAGACGTTGAATCGAAAACCCGCAAAGGCCAGCATCCATGCCTTCATGCAACAACCGAGCCATCTCCTTGCGTTCACTGTCTGACGCCGGCTCACCAGCCTTCGCCTTCTCTAACCCCATGACATACGTCATGAGCGACGCGGTGGGCATGTATTGAATGACATTTACCCCTTTGGGAATTCTGTCAAGCGAATCCAAATATTCAGGAATTGTCTCCCAATCCCACTCCATGCCCTCCTTCATCGAGTCAAACGGAATCGCTTCGGTCCGCGTCATCGTCAACATCGACCGTTCACGAAACTCCTTCGCAACAGGAGCAAAACCGAAACCACAGTTGCCCAAAACCACTGATGTAACGCCGTGGTAGCCCGAAATTGTGCACCAAGGATCCCATCGAATCTGAGCGTCATAGTGAGTGTGAAGATCAACGAATCCGGGTGCCACAATCTTCCCGGTCGCATCGATCACCCGCTCGGCTACACCGTCTGCGCGGCCACCCATCTTTGCAATACGACCGTCCTTTATCCATAGGTCGCCCAAGTATCTAGGCACTCGCGTGCCATCGACGATAGTTCCACCACTGATATGTATGTCGTAGTCGGACATGCCCCACCCCCTGGGTCTGTGAGCTCGCCAGCCAGTCTGGTCGCAAAGCTGGATGTCACAAAGGGTAATCATCTGCGAGCATGCATGCGTGGAACCGTTCAACCAAAACTCATCCACAGCTCTTGGGGAGGCGATTGCAACAGTCCTAATCTCCCTCAAGAGCGGAGATGTCGTCACATACGGTGAGGTTGCTGAAGAAGCCGGTTACCCAAGATGCGCTCGGGCGGTCGGAAATTTTTTGATGCGCAATCCCGGCTTTCCTTGGTGGCGTGTCGTCAACGCGAAAGGTCGACTCACACCCGGGCATGAAGCTCGACAGGGCCGACTTCTCCGAGAGGAAGGCGTGAACGTTGAGAACGGGCATGTAGTGGGGATGAACCGTCGCTAAGGGGAGCACAACACCGATAGGAGGGGCTACGGGCCCATCAACTTATTCTAGTTTACATAATGAGGGTTATGGGCG
>DGLO01000012.1:0-5958 GCA_002388005.1 Candidatus Neomicrothrix sp. UBA4542 | reverse complement strand
GCATGTCCGTAATCCCGACTGTGCTTGATGATGAAGTCCTTTCGCGGCTCGACCGGAGCACCCATCATCACAGCAAAGGCTTTTTGGGCTTTCTTTGCATCTTGAAGGGTGATCCGTCGCAGTACGCGAGTCTCGGGATTTAGGGTCGTCTCAAATAGTTCGTCGTCGTCCATTTCGCCGAGCCCTTTAAATCTTGTAACTCGGTACCGGCGACCTTTCTTATCCAACTCCGACATCCGGTCCTCAAGGTCCATTTCGGAGTAGACGAACTCCTTGTCCTGGCCCAGAACAAGCGCATGTGTTGGAGGTTGCGCCGCGTAGACGTGCCCGTGCTCAAGTAGCGGCGTCATGTAGTGATAAATCAAGGTCAAGACCAGACAGCGGATGTGGCTTCCGTCAACGTCGGCGTCGGCAAGAAGTATCAGTCTGTCGTATCGCCGAGACGTTAGATCGAACTCTGGGCCAGATCCGGCGCCAATTGCGGTGAATAGGGCTGTTGCTTCTGCATTGTCCAGGACAGCCCTTTTGGTGCCCTTTCCGGCGTTGACGACCTTACCTCTCAGTGGCAGAACCGCCTGCCAGGCACTGTCTCGGGCGCGCTTTGCTGGCCCAGCAGCGGAGTCGCCTTCCACGATGAGCAGTTCGCTATCAGGATGCAAGCGACAATCAGCGAGTTTGTCCGGCAGGCCGCTATTTCCGAGTTGCGCCGCCTTGCGGCGATTATCTAAGGCCTGTTTGGTGCTGATCCTGTTGACGATGGCCTCGGCGACTTTATCGAGAATCGCTTTTACATGAATCTTCTTAGAGCCTTGGGCTGTGCCTTCGAACCACTCCTTGAGGCCGTCTCTTGTCACAGTTCCGACAATTTTTTGGACTTCTGGCGTTCCTAGCTCGCGTTTGGTTTGGCCCCGAAACTGTGGTTCGGGCACCACTGCTCGGACCACCGCCACAAGGCCTTCCTGGGCGTCTTCTTTCTGAACTTTGGCATCACCTTTCAACTTTCGGAGCTTTCGGGGGTCCGCTGCTGACACCGCTTGATTCAAGGCGGTTGTAAGAGAGCGCTCGAAACCGGCGACGTGAGTGCCCCCGTCCGGTGTTGGAATTGTGTTGACGAAACTTACGATGCAGGTCTCATAGCCGTGGATCCATCGCAGCGCTATGTCTATCTGGCATTCACGAGTGACTTCTGTCAGTTTTCCATCGATCGGGACTTTTTCTGTAAATTCGCCTGAGCCTGCTATACCAACCAGACCCGTTACCGGTTGGGTCTCGCCTGAAAGAAAATCGACGTAATCTGCCAGGCCTCCCTTGGACACGAATTCTTCAGCAGGTCTCTTAGAACCCTTTCGTTTGTCTGATAGACGAATTTTGAGGCCTGGTACCAAGAAACAGATCTGGTTTAATCGGTTTTTAACTTCTTCGTAGTCGATTGATGCCTCGGGATCAAAGATGTCGGTGTCAGGCCAATAACGGACGCGGGTTCCCGTTCTAGTTTTGGGAATCTTGCCGTCCTTCTTCAATGCGTGACTCGCTGTGAAGCGTCCATTCTTTGCGGTGTGGCCGGCAATTTGATTCCGAAATTCGAGCTTATGAGTGACTCCTCCCCGATCGACTTCAACTTCTAGTCGGGTTGCAAGAGCGTTAACGACGGAGGCTCCAACACCATGAAGGCCCCCGGACGCGCCATAGGCGCCGTTGCCAAATTTTCCGCCGGCGTGCAGCTCCGTGAAGACAACTTCGAGCGCTGTGACCTCGCCTTCTTTTTTTTCTATCGGAATGCCGCGACCGTCGTCGGTTACCTCGTAGGACCCGTCTGGATGGAGGAAGACTTGAAGTAATCGGGCATGGCCGCCTGCGGCCTCGTCTACGCCGTTGTCAATAATTTCCCAGAGAAGATGAGTTAGGCCTCCTGAGCCGGTACTACCGATGTACATCCCGGGCCGTTTCCGGACAGCTTCTAGGCCCTCAAGAACTTCAATGTCGTCAGCGTCGTAACTGTTCGATTTCTTCCCTTTCCCACCGTCGGTCATGGTGCTCACCGGAACCGGTACTCCCCCACCACCGCGACTCGGTGCCCTAAATCGGTTGTCATTCCATCTCGGCGACTGATCTCGAGCGTCAATGGGACTGGAGTGGGGTTCACCTTTCTTGAGTCGTCGTCTTCCAACACAATTGCAGCCATTTGTTGGTTGCGCCCCACCCACGCGAACGTGGCCGTCGTCTCAAAATTTCTCCATTTCACAGTACGTACTCCCCCGGTGGCGCGACCTTTGGTCGGGACCTCAGCAGCGTCAGTCACTTTTACCGCTCCATCATCACTGACTAATAGAACGATCGTTCCAAATTCCACGGGTCCGGCCGCGACCAGTCGTGACCCGGCCTTCAGCTTCATGCCTGCAACCCCGGCGGCTCCTGCTCCCTGAATCGAAATACCGGTCGCCGAGGTGCGAAGTGCCTGACCGTCCGAGGCGACCATCAGAATTTCGCTGTCTTCACTGGCAACGAATCCTGCGACAACTCGATCGTCACCTTTTAGATTTATAACCGGACTTCCTGATCGAAGCCGTCTGATGGACTCAGCGTCAAGGCGTTTAACAATCCCATTTCGGGTTGCTATGACGATCGGATCTTGACCTTCCCCGAAGAGTCCGACGACTCGTTCCCCTCGACTCAGCGAGAACATCTCTGTCACCGACGCTCCCCTACTGCCCCGGACCATCTCGGGCACTTCTCGACAACGAACAGCAAGTAACCGTCCCTGGTCTGTTATGGCGGATATCGGGCTATACGCATTGGTTTCGACACTTTGAGCAATCACGTCGTGCCGTCCTGGTTTGGCGGTGAATTCGCCGTCAGGGGATCCTCGACCGAGAAGGCCCGAGGTTGACAAGGTGACCTGAACGGGTTGATCCGCAATGACTTCTTCTGGCTGCGCCTCGAGTTCGGAAGGATCATCCTCGATTACCACAACAGCGTCGGCGGACACGACCGTCGTGCGTCTCGGCGCACCGAACTGCTCTACCGACTCTTTCAATTCGTCACGGACGAGTTTTCGGCGCCGCGTGTCTGACGCGAGGACTTTACGGAGGTTGTTGATCTCATCCTGGACGCTGGCTAGCTCTTCTCGAAGTTTCTCGACTTCCAGAGCGGTGAGGCGACGGAGTTGCATATCTAAAATGTGTGTCGCTTGAACCTCACTGAGTTCCAGCGCGTCCATCAACTCAGAGCGAGCCGCTGCCGCGTCTTTCGAACCTCGAATGATCGAAATTGCCTGATCGATATTGTCGAGGGCCACCAAAAGGCCCATCAAGACGTGTTCACGCTCTTCGGCTCTCGCTAAGCGATATTCGGTGCGTCGAACGATGACCTGTAAGCGATGGTCTACGTAATGTTGACAGAGCGCATACAACCCAAGTGTTGTTGGTACCCCATCGACGAGCGCGACGTTGTTTATCCCAAAGCTTTCTTCAAGTGGGGTCAAACGATAAAGCTTTTCTAGGAGCCCGTGAGGTCCAATTCCTGATTTGCATTCGATTACGAGTCGCAGGCCATGGTTGCGATCTGAAAGATCGACAACAGCTGCGATTCCTTCAAGTTTTCCAGCTGCTATGAGTTCGCGAATTTTGGCTTGAACCCGCTCGGGACCAACGGCGTAGGGCAACTCGGTGATGATGATTCCCTGTCTGCGGGCCGTGATGTTTTCAATCTCCGCCCGAGCTCGCACGCGAATCGTGCCGCGTCCAGTTTCGTATGCTTCCCGTAGCGATCCGTCGTCAACGACGATCCCGCCGGTGGGGAAATCGGGGCCCTCAATGAAGGCCATAAGGTCATCGACGGTTGGTTTGGGTCGTCGTTTGGTAAGGACATGTTCGATCGCTAGGGCTATTTCAGAGAGATTGTGTGGCGGCATGTTCGTTGCCATTCCCACGGCTATGCCCGAAGCACCATTCACCAACAAATTCGGTATGGCTGCTGGTAAACAAGTCGGCTCTTCTCGTTCGCCATCGAAGTTGGGGCTGAAATCGACAGTTTCTTCATCGAGGTCGATCACCATGGCCATTGCGGCTGCAGTTAGACGCGCTTCGGTGTATCGATACGCGGCAGGAGGGTCGTCAAGGCTGCCGAAGTTACCTTTGGGGTCGATGAGCGGGACTGACATCGAGAATGACTGCCCCATTCGGACCATGGCCTCATAAATAGCGCCGTCTCCATGCGGGTGGTACTTCCCCATCACTTCCCCGACGACCCCCGCTGATTTCCTGAATGGAGTACCCGGCCGGAGACCTAAGTCTCCCATGACATAGAGAATCCGCCGTTGAACCGGTTTTAACCCGTCCCGAACATCGGGAATAGCTCTACTTGTCGTGACTGACAGCGCATAGGGCATGAAGGAATCGCGCATCTCATCATCAACGGGTACTTCGACGATTTCGCGGGCTATCTGTTCTGGTGCTTTAGCTCGTGCCATGACCGTCCTGGGTCTCGTTGTTCGCCTGAGCCGAGGGTAGGACGCATCAAGAGCGCGCGGGGGTCAATCATGTTCAAAAATTGAGTGGCGGAGCCGAATTGTCGATCTTTGCGCTGAGTTCGGTAACGTTGGGGACCGTAATTAGGGACCAGCGCGGGGGCCCGTACTCCCCCACCGCCTCCCGTACCCGCCTAGCCGGAGAACCCGGAGCAACGATGAGCCGACGTATCGAGGTCGAGCTGACTAGTCAGCGAGACGACGGAACCTGGACCTGGCGGGCCGCCGGCGCCAAGCAACCCAAGGGAACCTTGGAAGGCGCTCTACTTTACGACGACGCATCTATCGGCGATGTTTGCCGTGTCGATGCAGAGTTCGAGATCGACGGCATTTTTGTGACCGCTGTATCACCGCCGAAAGGTCGTAGTGGACGGCCGGAGGACGAAAGAATTGAGGTCCTTGGATCGGGACGGGATTTCGATGCAGTTACAACTCAACTAGCGAGAAAGGCGCGTCCAGATAAGCGAAAAGGCGGTCGGAAGAAATCAGATGGCAGGTCCAAAAAAGAAGGTTCGAATCAGAAAGCCAGAAAGCAGCCGGATCGTCGAAAAGCCGACTCTCGGCAATCGCGTAACGCCAAGACTGAAGCTCCACCGAAGCCCAAACCCAAAAAACTTAAGCCTGGGCGGGTTCATCGGAAAGCCTTTGTTGCCTCGCTACCCGAAGAACAGCAAGTCATAGCTGAGCAGGTGTCGCGCGGTGGTATCGCTGCGGTACGGAAGGAAATCGAGACCCAAAACGCTAGGTCCGCAGAAGAGGGTGGGGAAGAGGTGCGCGCTGATGCTCTCATAAACCTGGCCGAATCACTTCTCCCGCAACTGAAGATCGCCGAGTGGCGAGATCGTGCTGACGCTGCGTTGTCTTCAATTGAAGAAGTCGATATCCGCGACCTAAGGACCGTTTTGGTCGCCGCTGAGGATGCTGCTCGCGATGAAGAAAGTCGACACATTACGGACCAGATTCGTTCGGGGTTGAACAAGCGCGTTGAAAAAGCCCAAGTTGAGTGGCATGAGGAAATTCGATCCGCGTTGAAAGAGGAACGCGTGGTTCGTGCATTGCGACTTAGCTCCCGACCTCCTAAAGCTGGCAGCCCTTTGCCGCCTGACATAGCCGAAATCTTGACGACACAAGCAAACGAGGCTCTCGGAGGTGACGTCAGTCAACAGCGTCTCGGGATCGTTCTTGAAGCCGTAGCCTTTTCGCCGATTCGGCCGTACGTAGCCCTGGCCCATGTCCCCGCTGAACCAGGAAAAGAACTGGTGGAAACAATCAAAAAAATTGCCAGTCGAATCCCGGAAATTGCCGTTCAATTCGGAATCGAACCAAAGCCAAAGGGAAGAGGAAAGGGTCGCAAAAAACGTCGGCCTAAGGCCCCTCCTCGTCAGGATAAGTCTGTTGACCGAACTGCTCAGGACGAAACGGCACCTTCGTCT
>DGLO01000016.1 GCA_002388005.1 Candidatus Neomicrothrix sp. UBA4542 | reverse complement strand
ATGCACCGAAAACATCACCCGCGAGGATGACGGGCATCTTTCAGAACGAGCCCTAGACCGCTTTGATTGCGACTTCGCTAGACTGCATCTTCGGACTCAGGTTGGGTCCAATTTGACTCTCAACTGGGACGACCTCACGGTCGCCGTTTCGCAACGGTGTCGCTCCCAGTGCAGCAAACTAACCGTGGGGGGAGAGAATCATGGCTGCTGTTGTAACCATGTCGGATCTACTCAAAGCCGGCGTCCATTTTGGTCACCAGACCCGCCGATGGAACCCCAAGATGGATCGTTACCTCTGGGGCGAACGCAACGGTATTTACATCATTGATCTTGAGCAGACGATAGGGCTGCTGGATACCGCGTACAGCTTCGTTCGTGACACGGTTGCTAAAGGTGGAACGGTGCTTTTCGTCGGTACGAAAAAACAAGCGCAGGATCCCATCGAAACGTATGCCAAAGCATCCGGCATGCCCTACGTAAACCAACGATGGTTAGGAGGAATGCTCACCAACTTCCGAACGATCCGAGGCCGTGTCGAGAAGATGCTCGAATACGAGCGCATGCAGGCTGCAGGTGATTTTGACAACATGCCCAAAAAAGAAGCTCTGTTGCTCGAAAGAGAACTCACCAAACTTCAGCGAAACCTCGACGGTCTCCGAAACATGGACAAGCTGCCACAAACCGTTTTCGTACTCGACACTCCAAAGGAACACATCGCTGTAGCCGAAGCGAACCGTCTCAAGCTTCCTGTTGTTGCAGTTGCTGACTCAAATAGTGATCCAGACCTCATTGACTACGTGATTCCGGGTAACGACGACGCAATTCGCAGTACCGAGTTGTTGACCAGAGTTGTGGCAGAAGCAGTTCGAGAAGGCCGTTACATAGCGGAAAGCAAGGGCGCAGTCGTCAGTTCTTCCGAAGAACGCGGCCCCGAAGAAGAGACTCGTGTGTCCGCTGAACAAACAATGGCAGCCCAAAAAGCGCTTGCCGAAGCGGCAGCTCGCGAGGCCCGCGTTGCAGCGGAACATGCAGCCCAGGCAACGCCCAGGATTGACGCTCCCCCCGAAGCAGCCACAACTGCCGATGAGGTCGCCGAACAAGAAACCTCAGCCGAAGAACCTTCGGAAACTACTGAAGAAAACTAACCGCCTACTCACCAACTAACGAGGTACATCAGACCCCATGGCAGACTTCACCGCCAAGGACGTTCAGGCTCTCCGGCAGACAACCGGAGCAGGCATGATGGATGCCAAGAAGGCGCTTGTCGAAAATGAAGGAGATGCCGAAGCCGCTGCGCAATGGTTGCGAGAAAAAGGTATGGCGAAGAGCGCGAGCCGTTCCGATCGAGAGAACCGCGAAGGGGTTGTTGTGGCCCGCGTCGAAGGCGGGATTGCCGCGATCGTCGAACTGAAATGCGAAACTGATTTCGTTGCTAAATCAGATGAATTTGGGGAACTCGCCGAAAACCTTCTCACGTCGGTGCTTGCGGAAGGAGAGGGTGCCGTGTCCGCGGAGTCAGGCGTCCTTGAGGACCTAAAACTTACGCTGAAAGAAAATATCGACCTTGGGCAGATAGTTCGATACGAATCTAGCGAGGGGTCCGTCATCGACGCGTACGTTCACCAACAGAACGGCCGCGGCGTTAACGCCGTGTTAGTCGAAATTCATAACGGCACCCCAGAAGTAGCCCACGATGTGGCGCTCCACATCGCGAGCAGTCGACCTAAGTACCTCACCCGAGAAGATGTTCCAGCTGAAGTCGTCGCGGCGGAACGCGAAACCTTGGAAAACATCACTCGCAACGAGGGCAAACCGGACCAGGCGATCCAAAAGATCGTTGACGGACGAATGTCAGGATTCTTTAGAGACACAGCGTTGCTTGAACAAAAGTTCGTCAAAGACGAAAAGCTTGGCGTCGCTGAACTACTGGGTGAGGCGACAATACGTCGATTTACCCAGGTGGAAATCGGTAACTGACGTGACGGAGGAGACTCGTCGCTGGGAGGGTGAAAGCCCGTGGAAACGAGTCGTTCTTAAGCTGTCGGGTGAGGCGATAGCTGATCCATCTGGCAACAACATAAGCGGCGAAATTTTGCGGAGCCTCGCGACAGAAATTTCGCTGGTTCGCGAGGAACACGAAGTAGATATCGCGATCGTGGTTGGCGGTGGAAATATTTGGCGCGGAATGTCTGGTTCTGACGGAGGGATAGACAGAGCCCAATCCGATCATATGGGCATGCTTGCCACCGTGATCAACGCCATAGCGCTACAGGATGCCCTTGAGAGAGCAGACGTACCTACGCGAGTTATGACCGCAATTGGTATGGCTCAGATCGCTGAGCCTTACATTCGACGGAGGGCAGTGAGACACCTCGAAAAGGGGCGAGTGGTCATCTTCGCCGCCGGTACTGGTAACCCGTTCTTCACGACGGACACAGCCGCGGCACTCCGGGCTGCGGAGATCGACGCGGACGCAGTGCTCAAGGGCACCCACTCCGGTGTCGACGGTGTTTACACAGCGGATCCCAAAAGCGATCCAGAAGCCCAGCTACTTCAAGAGGTGTCTTTCCTAGATGTTCTTTCTCGCGAGTTAGCGGTTATGGATAGTGCAGCGATCGCGGTTTGTAAGGACAATAAGATGCCGATCGTCGTTTTTGACTTGATGACTAGCGGCAATTTTGGGTCCATCTTGGGTGGCGCCGCAATCGGTACGCTGGTCAGGTGAGCGAGTTCGCCCAAGAGGTTTGTGATGACGCTCGCGAGCGTATGCACCGTGCTATAGAGCATGCACAAAACGAGTACGCGACTGTGCGCACCGGTCGGGCGACTCCGGCGCTCGTTGAAAAGTTGAAAGTGGACTACTACGGCGCCGAGGTGCCCCTTCAGCAATTAGCGAGTTTCTCGGTTCCTGAAGCTCGAGTCCTAGTTGTGCAGCCCTTTGATCGAAGCTCCGTGGAGGACATTTCAAAAGCCCTGATGGAATCAGATCTGGGTATTAACCCGAGCAACGACGGAGAGGTGTTGCGGCTGGTTTTCCCGCCTTTGACCGAAGAACGGCGCCGAGATCTGGTACGAGTGGTCAAGCAAATGGCAGAGGACGGTCGCGTTGCCGTTCGAAACCTTCGGCGATCGGCGCGCCAGGACATCGATGCACTCGAAAAAGAAAAAGAAATTTCCTCCGACGACAAGGAACACTTCGCTAAGCAACTGGATCGGTCCACCCAAAACGCAGTTGACGAAATTGATCGCGCGCTCAATGCCAAGGAGCAGGAACTGCTTGAGGTTTGAGTCAGGAGTCAGGACGCTACATGCCCGATAATGACGCTGACGATATTGAGCGCCGGCGTACCGGAGACGAACCTGATGAGGGTGATGAGGGACCCCTGCTGTCGTTCGACTTCGATGAGGCACCGATGCCGCATTGGTCAGAACCCGGTTCCAGTGAACTGCCTGACGGCGGAGAACGTCTGGATCCGCCAGAGATAGAAACTCCGTCGCTGCAAGGGTCGCGACTATTCCCGCAGCTTCCCGATGACCCACACCTCGTCGATACTTCCGATACGGGTCTGATGGATGTTCTGCGTTCAGACACTGTCCCAACCATCGCGCCGGCGGGGGACTCAGAGCTATTCGACACCGGGCCGATTGATGTCGAAGATGCGGTCCCCGCTTCAGATGACCTCAGCGAAGCGGTGGCTGAGTCAAGCGGGGACGAATACTCTCAATCAGAACTTTCAACTGACGAGCTTTTCCACGAATCGCTTTTCGAAGAAGACGCGTTTGACGCGTCGGAATTTGATGATGCTCCCATCATTGGTCGTGGAACTGAATCTGAAGCACCGTTGTTCGACACGGGAACCATAAATGAAGTCGTTGACAAGTCTGCAGATGATGGTGAATTCGTAGCGGTATCGGATGATCTCACCGGAGTCGACTCCAACGGACCCCTCAGCCAGGCATCAGCAATCGATGCCCGAGAAGCTGCGACTCCGTTGGATACTCCGGTCGCGGTATCTGATTCCGGAAACGACCCCAATATTTCAGATATCGATAATGCCAGCGTCGACGAGGAAGATATTGCAGACGAACCCACAGCGGAGTTGGTTCTCGAAGAAGAAAATGACGTAAGTGAGGTCGAGTCGCGAAGGTCAGACAGTCTCGATGAACCTGCCCCCTCGGGCGACTCCCTCCAAACAGACGAAGAGGAACCGCTGGAAGGTGAACAGCGGCAGCCCCCGCGCGTCATTGAGCTTTTCGATACTCCGCCGAGTCAACGAGCAATGAAGCGCAGCCCCTTGGTGAGAGGTGAGGCCACTTCTAGAGAAAACAACCCCGACAAGGTTGCTGAAAGCGGTGATGACTGGGCACATCTTGGTGGCCCGGCACCGCATTGGCGAGAAGATCGACGAGACTACGAGGAGCCAGTAACAGTGAGCGATGACGACCGAGTGGTTACACATAGCGGTAACTCCAGCGAACGAAACGTTTCCTCGAAGCGATCGGCAGGTCGAAACCTACCTCTAGCAATCGTGGTTGGCTTAGGCCTTGGTGGGGCGTTTTTTGCATTACTCAAAGTCGGACCATGGGCTGCGCTTTGCATGGTCGTGTTGGCCCTTGCCATAGCGGTAACAGAATTTCTATCCTCCGCGCAAAATCTTGGGTACCGGCCAGCGACCCTGCTCGGAATAGCGTCGGTCGTAGGTTTGTCGCTAGGGGCCTACCACCGAGGTTATGAGGCCTACCCGGTTGTTCTAGGGCTGACGGTGCTCACCGGAATCTGCTGGTTCCTTTTCGACGTGGACTCGGAACATGTAACAGCGAATCTCGCAGTGACTTTGCTTGGCGTTGGTTGGGTTGGCGGCCTCGGTTCTTTTGCTGCGTTGATTCTCGCTCAGCCCAATGGCGACGCGATCCTCATCGGCGCTGTTCTAGGGACTGTGGCCTACGACGTCGGCGGCTACGTCATTGGTAGTACTACAGGCCAATCAAAACTTGCCCCACGCGTCAGCCCAAACAAAACATATGAAGGTTTGCTTGGCGGCATGATGCTGGCGGTAGTGGTCACCACGTTGGTATTGAATCGCTTCCCCGGAATCCATCCCTGGTCGGAGTCGATGATGGACTGCCTCTGGCTCGGTTTGGCAATAGCGGTCGTAGCCCCTATTGGCGATCTGGCTCAATCGATGATCAAAAGAGATATGGGAGTAAAGGACATGGGGACCCTGCTCCCAGGCCATGGAGGTGTCTTTGATCGGTTCGATGCTTTGCTATTCGTCTTGCCCACGACCTACTTTGTCGCCGACCTAGTTCTCGGCTGAAAGGTACGCGAGTGACTACGGTCGCGGTATTAGGAGCTACGGGATCCATCGGCTCTCAAACCGTTGAAGTTGTTCGCGCCGAACCCGACCGTTTTGACGTTACGGCTTTGGCGGCCTGGTCATCTGTCGATCAGCTCATCGCACAAGCACAAGAGCTTCGACCTGACGCAGTGGCGATTGGTGAACCAGATTTGTTTGACCGGCTCAAGGCCGAAGTGCCACCCAATACGGAGGTCCTGGTTGGTGCAGCTGGCTTTGAAGAATTAGCAACTCGGGCTGATGTGGTTGTCAATGGAGTGGTCGGTTTCGCGGGCCTGGGAGTGACTCTCGCGGCGCTAAGTTCAGGTAAACGACTCGCGTTGGCTAACAAGGAGAGCCTGATAGCCGCTGGCCCGTTGGTAAGGCCGTTGCGCTCGGTGCCCGGTGCAGAACTAATACCGGTAGACAGTGAACACTGCGCAATACATCAATGCTTGAGATCTGATGACCTAGCAGACTCCCAGCGCCATCTGGAAAAGCTGCTTCTCACAGCGAGTGGTGGACCCTTCAGGGGTCGTAAAGCGGCTGACCTGAAAAACGTCACCGCTGAACAGGCGCTAGAACATCCGACCTGGTCCATGGGACCTAAGATCACGATCGATTCCTCGACACTTATGAATAAGGGTTTGGAAGTCATAGAAGCCCACGAACTTTTTGATGTGCCGTACGAAAGAATAGAAGTGGTGGTGCACCCCGAGTCTGTCGTTCATTCAATGGCAACGTTCACCGATGGCACTACTATCGCTCAACTATCTGAACCCGACATGCGGTTACCTATCGGCTACGCGCTCGCGTACCCGGATCGAATCGGGACTCCCTTTGGAGCTATCGATTGGAGCCAAGCCAAGTCGTTGCATTTCGAACCGCCGGACCGCCAAACCTTTCGATGTCTTGACTTGGCTTATACAGCTGGTCGCATTGGAGGCACAGCCCCCGCGTGGATGAATGGCGCTAACGAAGCAGCGGTCGACGCATTTCTTAGTGGAGCCATCTCATGGTCGGGAATAGCGTCGTCAATAGAACGAGCACTGGAACGACACGATGGTGCGCCGGCGGATTCGTTTGAAGCCGTGGTGCGCGCCGACCGACGCGGTCGCGAGTGCGTGCGGTCGCAAGGGACCAGTCGGGGTTCTGATGTCTGATTCGGTCACGACGCCCATCAACCCTCGAGCACGCGCGTTGATGGGCGCGGCTGCAATCGCGGGATCACTGATGCTGTTGGGTTGGGTATCCATGGCGATGCTTGCCGTCGCGATGGTCATCGCATTTGTGGTTTTTGCCCACGAACTGGGACACTTCGTTGCGGCGCGTCTAACTGGCATGAAGGCCACGGAGTTTTTCTTAGGTTTCGGCCCACGTTTGTTCAGCTTCCGTCGGGGAGAAACCGAATTCGGTGTTAAACCGATCATTGCCGGCGCCTACGTCAAAGTTGTCGGCATGACCAACCTAGATGAGGTACCCCCGTCGGATGAACCTCGCGCATACAGACAACAGAGCTACCCCCGGCGTCTTCTAGTAGCGTCAGCCGGCTCGTTAATGCACTTCCTCATGGCGTTGATTGGTCTGTTCGCTCTCTTCTCCTTTATGGGCGAGCCAATAATCGAAGACGGGGCTTGGGAAGTGGGGAAAGTTGTCGATGAAGGAGTCGGCGTGGAGCAAAGTGCCGCCGCTCGGGCGGGAATTCAACCTGGCGATCGCATCCTTCGTGTCGAAGGTGACTCGACTGTTGAATGGACGGATCTCGTTGAGGCCATTCGTAATCGTCCCGGGGAAACGGTCGAACTTGAGATCTTGCGTGGTGATCAAACGTTTTCGGTTGAGACGGTGCTAGATAGAAGCGCTGACGGAACGGGACTTCTAGGTATCGGTGGGCAGCAGGCAATTCTGTTAACCAAGTCTGATCCTGTAGCTGCGATCGGGAAGACTTTCTCAGAATTCAGCACGATGGTCGGTCAATCAATTCGAGGAATTTGGTTGATTGTGGTGAATTTCGGTGAAGTCGCAGACCGATTCTTCTCTGCGCCCAATGATCCAACGGCGAACGACAATCTTGAGACGCGACCCGTGTCGCTCGTTGGAGCCGTGCAAATTGGAGCGAGCGACCAACTGAGCAGTTCCGAACGGATGCAGCTGTTCGTAGCTTTTAACGTCTTCATTGGCATCTTTAACCTGCTCCCTTTATTGCCCCTCGATGGCGGCCACATAGCGATCGCTACTTATGAACGAATCCGCGAGGGGAGTAGCGGCCGCCGTCATTTGATCGACACCACTCGGCTGCTCCCCTTTACCTACGCGGTAGTGGCATTTCTGGCCTTCTTTGGGTTAGGAGCCATCTACTTGGATCTGGCCAACCCGCTCGGCTTCTGATCGTGGCGTCATTGAGTAGGATCGCCCGGTTGAAGTGACAGACTGTTAGCGATGTTCGAACGCCGTGCAACCCGCCGAGTTGACGTCGGTGGTGTACCCGTAGGTGCGGGGGCTCCGATCAGCGTCCAGTCGATGACTACCACCAAAACTGCTGATGTCGACGCGACTCTTGAGCAGATCTACGCGCTCGCTGCAGCGGGAGCAGAAATCGTTCGATGTACCTGTAACGAAATCGAAGCCGCAGAAGGTCTGGCACAGATAGTGCCCCGTTCGCCGGTTCCCCTCGTCGCCGATGTCCACTTCCAGCATCGCTTAGCGCTCGCAGCGCTTGATGCCGGCGTCGCATGTCTGCGTCTGAACCCAGGAAACATCAGAAAACCACAGCATGTCAAAACGGTCGCCTCAGAAGCTCGTGAACGTCGAGTGCCAATCCGAATAGGAGTTAACGCAGGATCGCTCGACCCTGATATCGAACGCAAGTACGGCCTGACGGCAATCGCTCTGGTCGAATCAGCCAAACGCGAACTCGGATATTTTGAAGAAGTTGGATTCGAGGACGTAAAAATTTCCGTAAAGGCAAGCGACGTCCGGTTAATGGTTGACGCGTACCGTCTACTAGCCGACGTAGTTGACTTTCCGCTGCATCTTGGAGTGACCGAAGCTGGTCCACCTCCAGGCGGCATCTTGAAGGCAACAGCCGGAATAGCGACCCTGTTGAACGAAGGAATAGGTGACACCATTCGCTATAGCCTCACGGCTGACCCAGTACAAGAAGCGCGAGCTGGCCGCCAGTTATTGGAAGCCCTCGGCCTCCGCGAAAGAAGCGCACTCGATCTCATCGCCTGTCCATCTTGTGGTCGAGCGGAAGTTGACGTCATCGAAGTTGCGTCGAGAGCCCAAGAAGCGCTGAGCGAACTTAGTTTGCCGATACAGGTCGCAGTAATGGGATGTGTCGTTAATGGTCCTGGCGAAGCCAAGGGCGCAGATCTTGGTATAGCGGCGGGTCGAAAACGAGGCCACCTCTTCGTCCGAGGGCAGGTTGTAAAGGTCGTTCCCGAAAACGAGATGGTCGAAGCGCTGCTGGAGTGGGCTCAAAAGATCGTGTCTGACGGCATCGAGGGCGCACTTGCGACAGCGGATCGCTCGGCCGAGGCCGAAGCGGCAGCGGATAGGGCAGCTTTGATGGAAATCCAGGGAGACGATGTCAACCACGCACGGCAAATCGTCGAAATGATCCGAAGGCGCTGATTTCAGATACGGGTCGACAGCTAGCTGGGGTTGGGAAGGTTGTAGCTGCTGGTACGATTGCACCGATAGCTCAGCGATATTTTTGCTGGACGTGGGCTTTGCCCACGTCCTTTTTCTTCGCCAAGAAGATTCTTTAGTCACCAAACACAGCGAAACGGAGGTCCGATGAGCACGAATCCTCAGCAAAACCTCGAACCAATTTTTTCGCTAATCGAACCCGTCGTTGAAGCTTCTGGACATCACCTTTATGACATTCAACACAACGGCGGAACCCTCGCGGTGCTTGTGCAGAGCGAGAACGCGTTAGGTGTCGATGACCTGTCACAACTAAGTCGTGCTGTGTCAGTCGCTCTCGACGAAGATGACCCGATCCCGGGCCGCTACACCCTTGAGATCTCTACACCAGGGGTTGAACGTCGCCTGCGCCATGTACGCCACTTCGCGGGAGCCATCGGAGAAACAGTCAACATCCGCACCATTCCGGGAGCGAACGGCCGGCGCCGCATAGTCGGCAACCTGATCTCTGTGGAAGACGAACTTCTCAGCATCGAAGAACCTGAATCCGGAATAGCGACAATTCATATCGATGAAATCGAGAAGGCACGCACTGTCTTCAAATGGGGCGCTGCCCCCAAGCCTGGATCTCGACCAGGGAAAACCGGATCGAAACACGACCATGAGAGAGGAAGTCAATCATGACTACCCCCGAAATGATGGAAGCTCTCCAAGCCTTGGCCGCGGAGAAGGGGATGACCACAGAAGTGTTACTCGAAGCGGTCGCCAACGGGCTTGAGTCGGCATACAAACGAATGCCCGACGCCGCAGACGACGCGTACGTCGTGATAGATGAGATGTTCAATATTTCAGTCATTGCTCAGGAAATTGATGAAGAGGGCAACATCGTCCAAGAGTGGGACGACACTCCAGAAAACTTCGGCAGGATTGCCGCCCAGACCGCTCGTCAAGTTTTGACCCAGCGAATTCGCGAGGTCGAGCGGGACATGAAATACGAAGAGTACGCGGGTCGCGAAGGAGACATCGTTACGGGCATCATCCAGCAGACCGACTCCAGGTACACCCTGCTTGATTTAGGTCGAGTCGAGGCGTTACTACCGCAATCTGAACAGGTTCCATATGAAAGACCGGAGCCAAATAGTCGACTCAAGGCTTACATCGTTGAGGTGCGGAAAACTGCAAAAGGTCCTCAAATAGTCGTTTCGAGAACTCATCCCGGACTCATTCGTGAACTCTTCAAACTTGAGGTTCCCGAGATTAGTGACGGCATAGTCGAGATGAAGGCCTGCGCGCGCGAGCCGGGCCACCGGACCAAGATCGCCGTTTGGTCAAACGACACCAACATCGATCCGGTTGGGGCCTGCGTAGGTGCTCGCGGAGCTCGAGTTCGGCAAGTCGTTAATGAGCTACGCGGCGAGAAAATCGACATCGTTCCTTTTTCCGACGATCAACATGACTTTGTGGCCAAAGCGTTGTCCCCCGCGAAAGTCCGCGAGGTCCGATTTCATGAAGTTGAAGGTGTCGCCGAGGTGGTGGTACCGGACCATCAGTTATCTCTCGCAATCGGACGCGAAGGACAAAACGCGCGTCTCGCCGCGCGATTAACTGGCTGGCGAATCGACATCAAGAGTGAAACGCAGATCGTTGAAGAAGAAACTGCATATGCCGATGGCGATTGGGCCGAAGGGGAATGGGTGACGGACCCAGAAACCGGTGAACAAACCTGGGTCCCAGCAGACGGCAGCGAAGCGATGTCGGCTGACGATTGGGCTACAGCAGCAGAGGAAATCGCTACTGAGGACATCAATGGAGCCCCAGATAGCGCAGATATGGCCGATCAGGAAGACTCGACGGAACTAGCAGCAGATGATGAAAGCAGCCAGGAACAAGAGGAACAGCCGACTAACTGAGCACCAGCGGCTGCGATAACCGGTAGCGTTGCTAATTGGTCTACCGCACCGTCATTTACCGGATCACGGTCATTGTCTGCGAAGATGGATGATCTGAGGAGCCGGTGACTGCCGCCCGCCGACTTAACCGACACACAAGGAACGCGCTTGCCCAAGAACCCCCGGGTCTACGAACTCGCAAGAGAGTTGGGTCTTACCAACGATGAGACGATTGGTCTTTGCGACGCGCTCGGAATTGGAGTCAAGAGTCATTCGTCGAGTGTCCAGGTAGCTCAAGCTGACCGCGTCCGTCGAAAAGCGGAACGGGATGGTTTAGTTCGAGACGAGCAACCCCCCGAGGACGAGGAAGAACAGAAGAAGGCCCCGGCGAAGAAGA
>DGLO01000057.1 GCA_002388005.1 Candidatus Neomicrothrix sp. UBA4542 | reverse complement strand
GCCGTGCGAGGGGACTCATGACCGCGGTTGATGGGGAAGTCGACGAGGAAGCCGCTGAGACTCAACTTGGCGATCTTGAGGTTGTAACGAACGCGATCAAACAAGTAGGGATAGACGCTGGAGCGACACTTGTCGGCGTTGCAGCAGCAGACGCATTCAACGAATATGTGCCTCTCGGACACAGGCCAGAAGATTTTCTTCCAGGTGCCCAGAGCGTTGTCGTGTCGGCATCTCTTGGGCCAACAAATGCAGCTTGGCAGAGCCCAAATAGACGATTGATGGAGATCACAGGCTACGACTTTCGCGAAAATGTCGCCTCTATCGTTATCGCGGAACATATAGAACGCACGCACGGACATTTAGCCATGCACGCGCCGGCCCTCCCGACATCGGGGCAACAACCGCCTCTCAGCATGATGCTCGCAGCCGTTCTCGCCGGATTGGGCACCCGATCCATCGCCGCAAACATCATTTTAAATCCGACCTACGGGTTGATGTTTTTCGCGGCCGCTATCACGACCATGCGGCTCACTCCTGACCACCAACTCGAAGAAAACGTCTGCCCGGCGCGGTCATGTGTACGGATGTATGAGATGGAAGGCAAAACGCCTTGCATGGCCGTGTGTCCAGCCGATGAGGGCGGCTGTCTCGACGCCACAATTGAAGACGGTGCCATTACCAGCAGTTTCTTCGACCGGGAGCGTTGCTCCACCCGCGCTATGAACTTCGGAATACGAGGGCACATTAAACAGGTCGACATTTTGACCGGAATCGACGACGCGAACGAACGGCACGAGCTGATTTACTCAGATGATTTTCGAAGAAACATGTCGTCGATCGGCAGGTACAAAGAGAGCGTGTCTCAGTGCTTTGAGTGCATGCGTGTTTGCCCAGTAGGACGCTACCGAAGAAAGTTGAAATGATGGACGAACTGGATTGGGTATCGATCAAATCTGAGCTATTAGAAATGGCCCGCAAGAGGGGCGCCGAAGTAGTGGGCGTGGGGGACCCAGCATTGCTCGAGGACGCGGAACCCGGCCTTCGGCCGTCGGAGTTGCTCGCCAATGTCAAGTCGATGATCGTGCTCGGAGGAGCTGCTCCCCGTGCGGCTGAATGGCAAAGTCCACGTGTGGAAGTCATGGAAACTGTCGGCACCGCGGACCGAATGACGGCGTTAGGGAGTTCCTTAGCTCGATACATTGAGGAAAACTACGGGTATTACGCGCTGAACGTGCCAACGGCAACGGATCAAGATGACAAGGCGTTCCTTGACTTTAAAGCCGCAGCCATAGTGGCAGGCGCAGGCGGCCCCAGTTTGGCAGGACCAGTTCTTGACCCAACACACGGCTTCTTGTATTTGACTGTGATTCTGACGACACTGCCCCTTCCCGCAGATGGTCCGCTCGAAGAGGCTGTGTGCCCCGCGCCACAATGCGTGGAGATGTGGGACGAAAAAGGAACGACTCCGTGTATGGCGGTCTGTCCAATAGACGATGGCGGATGCTTGGGCGGCGAAATCCAAGAAGGATTGGTGATCAAGCGCCGCTATGACCAAGACCGGTGCCGAGATCGGGTCTACCACTACTGGACTCCCGGCTATCAGGCCGCCCTTGAACGAGCTTTGGACGAGCCTGACCCCAGAAAAAGAAAAATGATCCTGTACGGCAGTTTCTTCACTCGGACAATGTGGTCCATCACGTATTCGGGTGTCAGCCAAGGACAGTGCTTTGAATGCATTCGGGCGTGTCCCGTGGGCTCCGACCAACGAGCGCTTGTATGAGCAGCCCGTTGGAACGCGGAGAACTCAATGGATTCCACGTAGTCGATCCGGATCTGTATGACCGGTATAGGTCCGAAGTGTTGGCCCTTACGAACTCCTATCAAGTCGATATCAATGAGTTCTTGCCCGACGATGGGACTCGAAAGCGTGGTTTGTCGGACACAGAAATAGCAGATCAGTTAGGGCTCGACGTCCGCGACGTGACTGAGATCCGAGTCGTTGCAGAACACGATGAATACCCGATAGAGGAATACGAGGCGTCGGCCCGCTTCAAGGACGCCGCCGCGGAGTCTTACCGGGAGGGCGGCGTGAAGAACCTCTACAAGGGCGATCCGCCACCAACTAGGCGATGAACCTCGGTCCGGACCGAGGACGAACCCGGCGGACACGCCCATGATGCCAACGCTCGGGGAAGCGATGACCCGCATCGGACGTCACTTTGGTCGTCGACCAGCTATGCGCGACGACGAAAGTGAGTCCACTTGGACAGAGTTCAGCGAGCGGGTAACAGTCACGGCTGGGCTACTACACGGCCTTGGAGTTAAATCTGGGGAACGCGTCGCCATCTACGCGCGCAACTCGATTCGTTTTGATGAACTGAAATGGGGAGCATTTCACGCAGGAATTGTCGCCGTCCCCGTCAACTGGCGATTAGCCCCAGTCGAAATCGCTCACATTCTTGCGGATTCAGGCTGCGAACTGATCTTTGTTGAAGCTGACTTCATTTCAGTTTTCGACACAGCGGAATTGGCGCCGTGGCGCGACAAGCTCATCTGTCTCATCGGAGAAGCGGCGACTGAGCTTGCAACTTATGACCACCTATTCGAAACGGCGCACAGCATTGACCTAGGAGATGTTTCCCCTGACGACGATGCTCTTATTCTCTACACAGGTGGCACCACAGGGCGCAGCAAAGGTGTTCGTCTGAGCCACACAAACATCATTTCGTGTGCTGCCGCATTCACCCTCGCGACCCGAGCGCAACCTGACGACACCTACCTGCATTTGGCGCCAATGTTCCACTCAGCCGACCTCCTAGGGACCGGCTGGATGCTGCTGGGAGCGGCACACGCATACGTTCCCATGTTCTCACCGACCGCTTTCTTGGACGCAGTTTCCAAATACGAGGTGACCGCGACAGTTGCTGTGCCCACAATGCTGATGATGACCCTGACCGACCCTGCATTAGAGTCCGCCGACACATCATCGCTAAGACTCATGGGCTTCGGAGCGTCACCCATGGACCCCGCGTGGATTAAACGGACCGCCGCCGGTTTTCCCCACACAAAACTATTTAACTGCTATGGCCTCACCGAAACCGCACCCGACCTCACTGTTTTCGACCCCACAGAGTTTGAACACGCCGTAAAGAAGGACTTGCCGACGCTGGCGTCAGTCGGTAAACCGAACTGCTTAGTAGATCTCAAAGTCGTTGATGCTGACGGCAATGACTTACCGCCTGGCGAAACCGGCGTCCTCCTCGCCCGCGGACCCAATATCACCAAGGGCTATCTCAACTTGCCCGAAGAAACAGCAACAGCTCTAGGCAACGGCTGGCTACGCACCGGAGATGTCGCTCGGATAGACGATGAGGGATACGTATACCTCATTGACCGCGAAAAGGACCTGATTATCAGCGGAGGCGAAAACGTCTATTCCTCAGAGGTGGAAACAGCGCTCTACCAGCACCCAGATATTCACGAATGCGCGGTCATAGGAACGCCTGATGAACGACTGGGTCAAATAGTCACAGCGGTGATCGTGGCAGCGCCCGACGTCTCACCGA
>DGLO01000124.1:16624-20951 GCA_002388005.1 Candidatus Neomicrothrix sp. UBA4542 | reverse complement strand
ACCTTGCCCGATAGGGCAGGCAGCATGGAGTCAAAAGCCATAGTGAAGCTGCAATGGGCGGCTACGAGCGCTATCACTGCTAGCAATCGGCGATCAGCGGCAACGTATCGGAGAGCGGCTGTGAGATCTGCCCGTACCTTGCTGATCGCAGTGATGACTGCCGATTCGGCTTCTTCCGTAACAAGGGTCACCATCTCAGCAGTTGCGTCTGGGGGTTCAGCAACGACACGTCCCACTCGAAATGCGCATAGAACTCCAAGTGCGAGAAGTATTGCTGACACCCCAAAGACCGCGCTCACTCCAACTGTGCTCAAAAAAGCGGCCCCAAAAAGAGGCCCCGCCAGCCGAGAGCCGTGCTGGGAAAGACCGCTAAGAGCCACCGCGTTCGTCAGGTGAACTCGCGGAACCGATGTTGCGATCAGCGCTTGGCGGGTCGGCACCGTGATCGCTTGGGCAGACCCTGTAGCGAAAGCAAGCACCCCGACATGCCAAACCTGAACCATGTCAAAACCCGTGGACACCGCCAAAACCACTGCACCCACAACACCGAAAACGCCTCCGCTGATTAACACGGGTCGGCGTTGCAACCTATCGGCCATGGCACCTGCGGCCGGGCCGATAACAACAAACGGAATGAAACTTGCGAAAGTAACCCACCCGACAGCCGCTGTAGATCCACCACTCAGATCATGCACCAGCCAGCCCCGCGCTAGCACCTGAGCCCATCGCGAACCCGTAGTGAAGAAACCGTTAGCGAACAGCCAACGAAAATCCGACGACCGCATGGCAGGAAAGCGACCTGCCGGATTCTCTATGGATTTCACCACCAAACAAAGGTAGCTGGCGGGTCAGCCAAAGATATGAGGTCCGCGCAGTTGTTTTGCTGGGCTTCTAGTTTGTCGCGCCGGTTCGTACCTGTCTTCAGGCGATGGCAGCAAGCCTGTCGCCGTTGTCAGTTTCGGTTGGTTAATCGCTTTAGGGGATCTAATCACTGCGGCTAAAACTCAATCCGTGAACTATTCGGAATCGAACCCCCCACCTTCTGATCCGTAGGTGTTTCATGGGTATGAAACCAAATGCCACCACAGCGATCTACTCTCGTGAACACTAAATAAGAAGGACGGTTGCTCTGCGAAACGAGGGCTGGAATTGTCGTGGTCTAACCTCATGGGCACACGGGAAACCCGATGCCAGCGTTTTGAATAGACCGTGGGAGCCACAGAGATCGAACCACGAGCAGGAAGGCGCCTCTTAATGGGCAATCACCACATCGATATCACCTACTGCGTCCCTTGAGATTACTCAGCCCACGCCGTGAGCGTGGCGGGCGAGTTGCTCTCTAACTACCAACACGACATAAGCGCCTTACGCCTAGTGACAGGCGACAAGGGCGTGTTCGATGTACGGGTCGATGGTGATCTGATTTACTCCAAAGACGAAACAGGCCGGCACGCTGAACCTGGTGAAATGGTGGACCTTGCCAGGGGCATCATTGAGGCGTGAGACCCAGAGCCTCACCGAGACATGCTTGTTAACCCCCACCGGCCCCGCGAAAATGGGCCTGTTCTACCAACTTGCAGGTTGAGGTGTGCGCTACAGGCATCAAGCCCTAAATGAGCCCCCAAGCATCGGTTGAGGAACTAAACAGGAGACACGTCGACCCTTGGAGGGGAAATGACTGACGTGACCGTAAACATTCGCGACGATGGTCCGCTGCTGGTGCAGGGCCCTTGCGTCCTAAAGGACCAAGCTGGAAACACCGTAAAAGAGAGCGACAATATGGTCGCTCTTTGTCGATGTGGTTTGTCCAACACCAAGCCAATGTGTGACGGAAGCCACACTGACAACTTCGACGGCACACTCAACCCACCGGATTAGGTCAAAGCTTGCGATTAGTTTGACGCCTCAAGTTTGATTCTCAGCTCGAGCGCTACGGGTGTGGCGCTGGAAGGATGCTATGACTCCGTCAGTTCCGATCACAACGACGGTCGTCGGCAGCTACCCCCAACCCGATTGGCTCATTGATCGGGAGAAGCTTCGCACCAGACTTCCGCCACGAGTGCGAAGCGCCGAACTATGGCGAATCGAAGAGCCCTTTTTGGAAGATGCCCAGGACGACGCAACGCTTCTTGCCATCGCCGATATGGAGCGAGCCGGCATAGACGTCATTACCGACGGAGAGATCCGGAGGGAGAGCTACTCGAATCGGGTCGCTACCGCATTGGGTGGAATCGACACTGAAAACGAAGGAGTGGCCCTCGATCGTACAGGTGAACCGAATCCGGTCCCGCGGGTCGTAGGGCCCATCGTCAGGGAACATCCAATTGAAGTGAGAGATGTGGAGTTTCTCCGCGCCAATACCGATCGCTTGATCAAGATCACTCTTCCTGGGCCTTTCACCATGACCCAACAGGCCGAAGACGTCTACTACAACGACGAGGTCGCTCTGGCGATGGACTATGCGAAGGCCGTCAACGCAGAGATCAGAGATTTATTCTTGGCGGGCGCTGACGTCGTCTGTCTCGATGAGCCCTATATGCAGGCAAGACCGGAAAAGGCTCAGAGCTATGCGGTGAGAGCGATCAACGAGGCGCTGGATGGGATCGAGGGCACCACTGCCCTGCACATGTGTTTTGGTTACGCTGCGGTTCATGCTTTAAGGGGTGTAGAAAAACCGAACTCTTACTCGTTCTTGGCGGAATTGAATGAAAGCAACGTTGATCAGGTATCGATCGAGGCAGCTGAACCCGATATTGACCTAGAAGTTTTGAAAGCGCTGCCAGACAAGGACATCATCCTCGGTGTAATCGACAATGGAACCCCTCATGTCGAGAGCCCAGAACTGGTCGCTCGTCGCATCGAGTCAGCTCTCGCCTACGTGTCACCGGAGCGCCTCATTGTCGCGCCGGATTGCGGAATGAAGTACCTGGACCGGTGGGTTGCATTTTCGAAACTTTGTGCGCTGGTGGAGGGGGCTGAGCTAGTCCGCAAGGCTCTGGTCTAATACGCAGCGGCAAGCAACCGTGGAGTAAGCGGCCAAAGACACCGGGCGATTGAACATCAGTGTCTTGCTCTGCCTTGGGGATACGACACGCGTAAGGTTCCGATCATGACTCAGCGCGACCTCTCCAAAGTAGTGACCGCTCACCGCCAACTCGAAGGCGCAGGATTCGCTGTTTATCGACCCTTTCCTTCGGCGTCATTGGAGATGCTTGATCCGTTCCTGATGTTGGATGAGAAAGAACCGACCGACTACCAGCCGGGTGAAGCAAAGGGCGCCCCGGATCACCCACATCGAGGTTTCGAAACAGTGTCCTATGTTCTCGAAGGAGAAACCGAACACATGGACTCGCTCGGAAACCGCGGTCTCATCCGACAAGGCGAGGTGCAATGGATGACCGCTGGCGACGGCATTATCCACAGCGAAATGCCATCACAAAAAATTCGGACAGAAGGGGGTCGCGTCCACGGGTTCCAACTATGGGTCAATCTTCCGGCTAACCAGAAGCGAGCGACACCTCGGTACCAAGCCATCACCACTGATCAAATACCCGTCGTCAAAGGTAACCGTTGGAAGGCGATTGTTATCGCGGGGAAACTATTGGGTGTCCGCGGTCCTGCCAACACCCACACACCGATCTGCTATGCCCACATCGCTCTTGAAGCCACCGCTTCCCTTGACCTAGATCTCCCTGCCGATCACCAAATAGGGCTTTATGTTTTCCGCGGATCAGGATTATTCGGTGCAGATCAAACCCCCGTCGAAGAACACAAGATGGCAATGTTTGAACCCTCTCACGGAACAGTTCGAGTCAGCGGATCATCGGACCATTCAATGACCGAGATACTCCTGATGGCAGGCAAACCATTAGGGGAACCCGTAGCTCGCCACGGTCCCTTCGTCATGAACTCGCAGGCCGAGATCCTCGAAGCAATCGAAGATTTCGAAGCAGGCAGAATGGGCAAGATCGCCGCGACGGGCACCGCTTAGTCGAACTCGACCAATCCTCTGGGTCACTGTCGAACCCATACGCAGGCTCACCTAGGCGCTGGGTTCACCGCGGACTCGTTGTAGAGCGAGCCCATCAAAGGGGCCATACGATCGAGGTGTGAGCAACCAGATCCGCACCTGGCACTACGGGCTGATTGCGCGTTGGTGGGCAGAGTTCAACGAACACGGAGACGATGCCGAATTCTTCCGGAACGCCATCGAGCGTTGCGGTCAACCGGCGTTAGACGCAGGCTGTGGCACTGGTCGCTTGCTTCTCCCATTCTTACGAGCGGGCCTTGATGTCGATGGCAGCGACGTTTCCCCCGACATGCTCGC
>DGLO01000124.1:0-16242 GCA_002388005.1 Candidatus Neomicrothrix sp. UBA4542 | reverse complement strand
ATGCACAAACTGGTCTTACCGCGTCAATATTTCACTGTTGTCCTCTGCGGCGCGTTCGGCCTCGGTGGCAACCGGGCATTAGACCTTGAAGGTTTGCGTCGAATCCATTCGCATTTGAAACCCAACGGAAGGCTTGTGATGGACCACCATTTCGTGCAGCAGGCCCCAGGTTCTACCTACACAGACCCAAAGTCTTTGGAATTGCCACACCCATGGCCGGAACGGGGTGATCGTCGACGAGCAAGTGACGGAACTGATTTGGAGTTGCGGACCCGTCTGTTGGAAGTCAATGCCCAAGAAGGAAACATCGTGCGCGAAATATCCGTTCGCCAGTTCCGGGGTGATGTTGAGGTCACAAGCGAAACGTATTCGATCGTGATTTGCATTTATTCCATGGACGATGTGCAGTCAATGCTTGTCCAAGCCGGTTTCAGCGAAGTGCGGGTCAGCGGCACTCTCGAAGTTCACGACCCAGCGCTTGACTCTGACCGAATAATCATTGAGGCAACAGCTTGAACGAACTAGCTCTCGCTACATGATCAGTTTGCAAGGCTTTGCTCGTTCGAAGATTTCGTTGCCAGGTGGACTGACGAAACCGGTCTGCCTTTGCTAGGAAGAAGCACCGATCCGTAGAAGTTTTGCAGCATTTCCCCGAAGAAATTTGGGCCACACCTCATCGCGCAACGGTAGGTTCTGCATGTCGGTCATTATCCGCTCAAGTGAGAGGCCCATAGGGAAATATCCCGCGTAAATGACCTTGTCAGCCCCTCTTGAATTTGCGTAGTCAATCACAGCTTCGGGGTAGTGCTTAGGAGCGAATGCTGATGTTGAATAGTAAAGGTTCGGCCACTTCAACATCAGTTTGACTGCCAAGTCTTCCCACGGTTCGCAGCCATGACGCGTTACAAACACAAGTTCTGGAAAGTCATACATGATTTGGTCAAGGCGCTCCACGTGCTGTGGCCACATCGGAAATCTCGGTCCAGGAACTCCGACGCATGAGAAAATAGGTACGTCAAGTTCGACACACTTGGCGTAGATCGGATACATGAGAGCTTCATCAAGGCCCACCTGAGGGTTGTAGCCGGCGTTAAAGGCGGTGAACGCCCGAACCCCGTACTCCTCGTACTGGCGGACCATGGCTCGAATTCCTTTCATACCCCGATTCGGGTCCACCCAACCTGACCCCACGAAACGGTCAGGATGGTCCTGCAGCGCTTGCCGACTTACCTCGTCCCCGACTCCTATGACACCAACCTCGACCCCGAAGCGATCCATTTCATGCAACGTCACCGAAATCGGGTTGTCACTTCCGTAAAGTTCTTTGGGGACATTCTTAAACATGTACTCAACCGGAAACTCAAACTCAGTGGAATCGTCTTTTAATTGTTTGCGGATGAAGTCATATTGGGAGAAATCGCTGGCCGGAAAGCCGATCATTGTGTCGATGATCCCAACGTCTGAGGGCATTGCCATTGATTTTCTCCTAGCCAGCTGTTTTAGCGAGCGCAGCGTGGAAGATTCCGCACGAAGAATCCCGAGGGATTTCGTCGCGGGTCAATGCTTCGTTGACCTCTTCAGGCGTGGGGCCATGTACATCAGCGAGTGGTCGCAACTTTTCCAGATCGAAGCCGTACAGGTTCGCCGCGTTCTCCCCTAATAGCGACCGACGAGTTGACTCGGGAATATCAGAGAACGTAAGCCGGAGGGATTCCAGGTTGTATGGGAAGGTCCCCTCATAGTGTGGGTAATCGTTGCCCCACAAAACCCGATCTACGCCAATTCGGTCGATACCTTCAAGTTCAGATTTCCCAGGGAAGCTCGCTCCATACCAGCAGCTGCGGGCAGCAGACTCACTCGGTAGGTCATTAAGCGGCCACCGATCTTCATATTTCATTTCCCCAATCGCTCCACGTTTCATCCCCATATGAAGTCGATCAAGCTGATCCAACAGCGGCCCAACCCAGGCGCAACCAGATTCAGTCATGATGTACCGAAGCCCAGGAAACCTCTCGAATACGCCACTCATGAGGAGATGCCGAAACCCAGACTGCGAATAGAAGATGACTTCGGTGATCCATATCGCCTCACCGACAATGGTTTCTTGGTATCTGGGTGAACCTTGCCCTGAATGCTGATTGATCACCAGATCATGGTCTTGAATGGCAGCAAACACCCGATCCCAGACAGGGTCGTAGATAGGTGGTACCCAATTGCAATCAGGCGGGACTGTCGGAAGCAAGACACCGCCCCGAAGCCCAGATTCAGCAATGAATTGGATGTCTTTAACAGCTTCATCAAGGTCATTGGGCAAAATCAAACCAACGCCCGCTCGGCGGTCGGGATCTTCGGCACAAAAATCGACGAGCCACCGGTTGTGAGCCCTTATACCTGCGAGATAAAGCTCGTATTCTTCGTGGGATGGCGGATGTGCTGTGACCACGCTTTCTGTGTAGAAGGGGGGGACGGTGTTCGGGAATACAACTTCGCCGACCACCCCCTGAGAGTTTTGGTCGGCAGTACGGATATCTAGATCCCAGTTTCTGAGCTTCTTCGAGCCGTAGTGCTCTTCGGAGGGGTTTGCATACCCACCGCGCCACTCATCGAATTGGTCTCGATATTTGGGCTCTAAGTAGTCGCGGTATTGGGAATGACTTCCACCCGCATGCGTATCGGCTGTGATGAGAATGTACGGCTGGTTGCTCATTTTAAAATCTTAGGTTGAGGGGTCACGGTCGTGAGTCTTACAGAAGGGACCGACCCTCGGTAGGGGCCGTTCACAAAGTGAGATCATTCGTGATGCTAACCGACTCACCTCCGAACCAAACAGTGAGGTGCCCCCTAGAAACAACCGGAATAACAGCAGGGTCTGACCGTGGCAAACTTCGCGTCGCTGATGTGGAACCCAAGACCCTTTTACGTAGCGCCGTTGCACGGTGGAGAACTCGCTGGATTTAAGTCTCGGTATCTTCGACGACTTCTGTGTTCGACTCTAATAAAGGTTCCTTGGGCAGGCCCAGAATTCGTTCAGCGAGATGATTTCGCTGAATTTCGTCTGTCCCGCCGGCTATCGAGATTGCTGGTGAGCTTAAGAAGAAGTGATGAAACTGGGCCGATGCAGCGTGTTCGTCTGCAAGCATCCCGTGTGGCCCCTGAGTTTCCAAACCCAAGTCCCTTTGCTCGCGGGTGATTGTTGAGACAGTGAGCTTCGACAAGGGCCCTTCGAATCCGGGCAGTGGGTTTCCTTGGCGGCGAGAGGCACGTACCCGCTGGTTTGTGTAGCCCATGACCCGCCGCCAGGTATGTAGCCGGGCCTGTCGGGCGCGGGTCAATTCGGTGATGCCATGACCGTGCTTATCAATCAGATCTGCAATGAGTTGTCCCGCTCCCCGCCCTTGAGCTGCGGCTGATCGGCGGGCTTGTTCCCGTTCTTGGAGTTCGGCGCAAGTTTGGGCCAGATCAACCTTTCCAAATGGTCCACCTTCATGGGCGTCTGGGTTGTAGGAGTTTTTCTCTAGAGCAAGAAATGTGCGAGTAACCGTCCACCCGTCTTCAGGGATTCCGATGACGTCGTCGACCGATATTCGCGCGTCGTCAAAGAAGACCTGATTGAAGCTGGCTGCACCGGTCATAGTTCGCAACGGTCGAACGTCGATGCCGGGCTGGTCTCGGGCTATCAGGAAAAACGTGAGCCCACGATGTTTCGGTGCTTCCGGGTCAGTGCGGGCAAGCAGCATTCCGTAGTCAACTTCGTTGGCCTTCGAAGTCCAAATCTTTGAACCGTTGATCACCCACTCATCTCCGTCGCGGGTCGCCCTGGTGGTGACACCGGCCAAATCTGAACCAGCTTCCGGCTCACTGAGCATTTGACAAAACGTTTCGCCCTTCCACGCCATAGCAGGGAGAAACCTGCGCATTTGGTCTTCAGTGCCGTGCCGAAACAACATCGGGGCGAGCAAGCTAGGTCCAATCCCCGAAGGCGGTGCAAGAGCGCCTAGCTTCTTTCGTTCTTCGCGCACCGCCTTGACATCGGCTCGATCCATACCTCGTCCGAGCCACTCAGTGGGCCAGCCGGGATAACCCCAACCTGAATTCGCTAGAAGCGCGAACCAGTCCCCGACCGTCCGGTCAGGATCCCAGTTTTTCTGGTACCAACGCTTGGCTTCGCTGCGTGCACCTGCTGCCACAAACACGGACGCTAGCGTCCGCGGCACTCATTCGACTGTTAGAAGCAAGTAACGCTCCGGGTAAAGGTCACCGAAAGCTTGTTTTGCTCTCGCGTCGATGGCTAAAGCGCGACAATACTGACCTCTAGTTTGACGTGGAGCGTGACAAATGCATGTGGGAATGGCACTCGTGTTTCAAAACCCAGATGACCTACGCGACGACCGCGAGGTCTACAACGCCGAACTGGCGTTAGGACTGAAGGCGGAATCGTTGGGATTTCAGTCTCTTTGGACTGTTGACCACCACTTCTCAGGTTATTCAATGAGTCCGGATCCGCTCCAGATTCTCACTTGGTTTGCGGGACAAACGAAAGAACTGCAACTGGGTACAGCTGTGATCGTGTTGCCTTGGCATGACCCCCTTCGCGTAGCCGAACAAGTGACGCTATTAGACAACATGTCGGGAGGCCGGCTGTTACTCGGAATCGGACGCGGTCTCGCTCGTCTCGAATATGAGGGGTTTCGAGTTGATCGGAGTACGTCTCGCGAACGATTCATCGAATATGCGGAAGCCCTACTGACCGGACTCGAGGAAGGTGGCTTGCACTATGAGGGCGACTTTCTAAGTCAGCCACATCGAGACCTACGCCCAGCTCCGGAAAGATCGTTTGTTGGTCGAACATGGGCCGCTGCGGTCTCTCCCGAGTCGGCACCGATCATGGCCCGGCTAGGGGCGGGGTTGTTGGTCATCCCGCAAAAACCATGGGAGGTGGTTGCGGCCGATGTCGCTTCCTATGAGGAAACCTGGGCTGTAGAACACCCCGACAAACCCCCTCCACCACCACTGTCGGGGGGATTCGTGTTTGTTGACGACAGCGCCGATAGGGCTGCTGAGTTGGCACACAAATACATCGGAGGCTATTACCGTTCAATTCTTGAACACTATGAACTTGCGAACAGCGAGAACTTTGAGGTGCGAGGCTACGAGTTCTATTCCAACGTCGCTGACCATGTAGAAAATCGTGGCGTGGACGGTGCAGCGGAAGACTTCATCAGTTTGATGCCATGGGGTACACCCGAGCAAGTAACCGAAAAGGTCGCAGCCATTGAAGCAAACATCGGAATTGCCGGGTTCTTTCCGTTTTTCTCTTATGGAGGTATGCCCTACGGAGAAGTTGCTCGCAACGTCGACTTGTTCGTCAACGCAGTGATGCCCGAGCTGAAGAGCTGGGATACGGCCCCCGTTTCAAGCCCTGTGGGGTGAACCCGAAGGCGCAAGATTTCCTCCACCAAGTGAGGTCGTCCCACTCGAGGTGCCCGGGTGTGCTGGACTAGCAACCGGTTCTAGTAACCACAGAGGAATAAGGGCACAGTTCGCGCCTCATTTGTTGAGGGCAATTAAAAAGGTGGGGCGTCATGTTGATTGAGGATCTACGGGTCTTGGACCTCACCGATCATCGAGGCGAGGTAGGACCTTGGCTCCTCGCGCGACTAGGGGCCGAGGTGATAAAGATCGAGCCACTAGGGGGTTCATCGGCACGGCAGGAACCGCCTTTCGCTACTGAAGTTCAAGGCGATCTCGGAAGCCTCCAATTCGCTGCCTATAACGACAACAAAAAGTCAGTGGAGCTTGACCTCGCCTCAGACGCGGGTCGCGAAGCGTTACTGAGTTTGGTAGCAGGATCTGAGATCATCTTCGATAGCGGGCCACCTGGCTATCTGGCGTCGGCTGGAATATCTGAAGCGGACCTCACATCGGCTAACCCGGAACTTGTGTACGTCCTCGTCACCGCATTCGGAGCCGACGGGCCGCGTTCTAACGATCCTGCATCGGAACTTTCCATCGCAGCGCTTGGCGGTCCAATGAGCCTCCAAGGAGTCCGCGAAAGAAGTCCTCTCAAAGTGTCAGTTCCCCAGGCCTGGCGTCATGCCGGAGCCGAGGCAGCCCTAGCAAGTCTCGTCGGTTACACACGCATGCAAACGACCGGCGAACCACAGTGGATTGACGTGTCAGCTCAAGCGGCCATGACATGGACCTTGTTGAACTCAATGGAGGCATATGAGGTTCAGGGTTATGACTTCGAAAGGGCGGGTTCAAAGGTTGCGTTAGCTCTCACGATCGACCTCCGACGCTCGGCGAGCGATGGATACGTCATCAACGCTCCGATAGGAGCTACTTACGCTCCATTGGTTCCGTGGATGATCGCTGAAGGCATCATCGACGAATCCTGGGGAGACGAAGACTGGTCTACCTATGATCACCGCGCCCTGTCGGGTGAGCACACCGCTATGACTTACCAGGACATGCTCGTCGCTCTCGACGAACTCTGTTCGCGCTACACGCGAGAAGAACTACTAATGCGCGGCATCGAAATTGGGGCCACGTTCGCTCCCGTCAACTCGATACAAGACCTGCTCAACGTCAACCACCTCGAAGTTCGCGACTTCTGGAGGCCCTTTGATTTTCCCACAGCAAATGAACCTGTGCGTCGCGCCGGAGGCCCCCTTACCGTCGACGGGGAACGGTGTGATCAACCATCGAACGTGCCGGCCTCCGACTCAAGCGGACCCGAACTGCGCTCAGAACCCCCGCGGGTGCGGCGTACGAGCAACATCGCTCAAAAAGACGGTGATCTCCCTTTCTCGGGGCTAAAGGTCGCCGACTTCAGCTGGATCGGAGTGGGTCCCATCACCGCCAAGTGTTTCGCTGATCATGGAGCCACGGTGGTACGAGTTGAGACCGAGAAGCGTCTCGACACCCTCCGCGCTCAAGCACCATTCAAAGACGGTGAGTTTGGAATTAACCGCTCTAACTTTTACGGCAGCTTCAACACATCAAAATCGTCGTTGTCGCTGGATCTATCGTCCGAAGCCGGTCTCGGGGTCGCTAGGCGACTCGCTGGATGGGCAGACGTGGTGATCGACAGTTTCCGGCCGGGGACCATGGACCGACTCGGTCTCGGGCATGAGCAAATACGAGGCGACAACCCTTCTGTTGTTACCGTCACCACTTCATTACTTGGCGGAGGTGGACCCATGTCATCGCTCGCCGGTTACGGGTTTCACGCCGCAGCTATCGCAGGTTTCACGGAACTGGTCGGATGGCCTGATCTTGGTCCAGATGGTCCCTGGATGGCGTACACCGACGCCATCGCTCCTCGCTTCATCACAACGGCGATAATTGCCGCTCTCGACCGTCGGGAACGAACAGGTGAGGGATGCCACATTGAGGCCGCCCAGTTGGAAGTCGGGCTTCAACTGCTTGCACCCGAACTCCTCGACTATCAGCTCAACGGTTACCTAGCGACAAGACTTGGAAATCGAGACCTCCACATGGCACCACAAGGTGCATACGCGTGCGCAGGTGAAGATGAGTGGTGTGCGTTGACTGTTGTCGATGATGACTGTTGGATCGCGTTGCAGCGTGCACTCGATCATCCCGAATGGGCCGCTGGCTCCGAACTCAGCACCTTGGAGGGTCGACAAACCCACCACGACATGATCGATGACCGGATTACAGAATGGACGAGTAGCCGCACCGCTGAAGAGGTCGAAAGCGTCTTGTTAGGCGCAGGAATCCCTGCGGGCAAAGTTCAGCGGAGCCGAGACCTCGCCTCGGATCGCCAATACCTCCATCGTGACTTCTACAAGCGTCTCGAACATAGCGAGGTTGGGGTGGTGCCTTACGCTGGACATCAATACAAGATTCGGGGCTACGACCACGGTCCTCGAGCGGCAGCGCCGGCCCTCGGGGAACACACCTACGAAGTCCTATCGGAGCTACTCGGAATGACCGCCGATGACATAGCGCGCGTTGCCAGCGAGGATGCGCTCTCATAAACAGATCTGCCACCTCCGGATCTGCTTGCTGGACGAACTCGTCTAGTAGCGGCGAACCTTGCCTTGGACGTCGCACCGTTCTCGGCGGTGGTGAAGTTGAAATTGTTTGCGGAACCTATTCGGCTTTTGGCGCGTTGTAAGCCTGAAGCATGGCGGCAGTGTCGTTGTATTCACGCATCTCGACGATCTTGTCGTCGATCACCGTATTCACGTGAACCCAATCCATTTCGTACGGTTGATCATTGTGCAGGAAGAGTCCGCGCTCACTTCCAATGACGATGACGCGGTCTCTTTCGTTAACTATTTCGTGGGCTTTGAGGTAGTCCAAGCGGATATTGCTCTGTATCAGTCCGACATACTCGTCAGCACCCGCGGGGCCTATGTAGATCCCGCCGAACGGGATGGGGTCCGGTAAGAGGTTGACCAGCCTTCCTTCGTCACTAAAGACGCTTGAATCTGCCCCATAGAGGAACGCTTTAACGATCTTTTCGTTTGAAGACATGAGGGCCTCCCTTGGTCAGCACTCTCTCACAGATCAACGATGTGCGGTGGCGATGCCGACCAACGTGGTCGCTTCCCAAACCAGGTTTATCATCGGACTTACAGGAGCGTCGGGTGGTGGAAGAAAGCGAATGTTGATGTTGGATGATGTCCATATCGTCGATTTCAGTCAGACTTTGCGAACGATCCACGCCTCCTCGGCAGGCCATCGCCGAGCCCAGTCGAGAGTGACAAATGGGTAGCGATTTTCGACAGCATCGTCCGGTGGTTGCATTTCGATCAAGTCCTCAATCTCGAATCCGTTGCCTCGAAGCACTTTGATCATGTCGCCGTGGGAGAGGTGGAACTCCACTCCTGGGTCGTCGTCCCATTCGAACCGGTGCATGCCGAATTGAGGCCGTAGTAGCGCCGGGGTTGCTGGGCCATCGTCGTCAGGGGCCGAGAGCATTATTTGAGTCGAGTTACCAAGGAAAACCAGGCGGCCTCCCCGACGGAGAACTCTTGCCGCTTCGGGAATCCACTGGTAGGGGTCGCACCAAATAGCGGCCCCGTATTCTGAAATCGCGAAGTCGAATGAGCCATCTGTAAATGGCAACTTCTCGGCGTTCGCGTGGATCAAGGGAAAGTAAATCTCGAAACGTTCTTGTAATCGCTTGGCGTTCGCCAGCTGCAACGCAGAGTTGTCGACTCCGACCGGGCCGCCGCCTAAACGAGCCATCCATGCGGACACGTAACCAGTTCCACATCCAAGCTCGATGACGCTCCCACCCGTGAAAGTGGTGAGCAGGCCGACCTCAGATTCAGGTATTTGGTAGACACCCCAAGTTGGGTCGCTCATCGCCCAGGCACGTTCGCCGCTCTCCAGCCAATTCGGCGCCCATGAGTCCCATAGCCCGCGATTTCGCTCTACGTGATCTGTTGAAGGCTCGTTCGACATGGTGGGACCAGCGTAGATCGGTGGCACGTCGCTTACGCGGCGTTGGCATGTCTCAAATATCCATCAAGCATCTGTAGTGCCTCTTCGCGGGTGAGCCGGAGGGAAACTGTTACCGGAACACCTGGTTTGTCCATGGCGATGGAGCGGCGGAGGATTTCAACTTGCACATAACTAGTTAATTCGTTAGGTCCTGGGATTCGCATAACCGTTATAAGTAGCGGTGGGGTAGGACACTCACCACACCGGTAGAAGGCGCGAGTTCGATCTACTGGAACGGCATAGCATTTCCTTCATCCGCTCGCGTCGGCGATGATGTATCTCAACGGCATATTCGTACCTGGAAGATACAAGGAGCATGAGATGGATCTCGGACTCACCGGCAAGAAGGCTTTGGTGACCGGTTCGACTAAGGGCATCGGGCGAGCAATAGCTGAAACTTTGCTAGCTGAAGGCGCAGCGGTCGGTATTTGTGCACGTGATGAGGAAGGCGTCGATACGGCTGTCCAAGAGCTCTCAAACCTGGGAACGGTGTGCGGGTCCCCTGTAGACGCTGGGGACCTCAGCAGTCTTGAAGCGTGGATCGCTGCGTCAGGGGAAGCGCTCGGCGGTATCGATATCTACGTCCACAACACCAGTGCTAAACCGCAGCGATCGCTAGACGATTGGGTTAATAATTTCAACGTCGATCTGCGGGCTTTGGTTGGGGGTGTTGAAGCCGCCCAAGAACACCTTATGGAAGGGGGCGGTTCACTTATCAGTATCGGCACTACCGCAACAGCTGAGCATTTCGCGACTGGCTCTGGGAGTTACTCGGCGATGAAAGCAGCCGTAACGAATTGGACACTCGGACAAGCCCAAGTGCTCGGATCCAAGGGAATTCGATGCAATGTCGTCCAACCTGGCCCGATCTTTGTTGAAGGTGGCGACTGGAACATGATCAAAGATCACATGGAAGACTTTTACGCGGCCACCCAAGCAGCCCACCCCCAAGGCGAACTAGGGGTCGCTCAGGATGTCGCGAATGCTGTTGCCTTCCTCGCTAGCGACGCAGCCAGCCACGTCAACGGCGCCAACCTCACCGTTGATGGAGGCTTCACTAAACGGGTTAACTACTAGGGATGACTACGAATGCCGAACGGGTTGACGCTTACTTAGTCGCCGGAGGCAAATATCACGACATTGATTTCGCGCGCGCTGAGCTACTTGGCCTGCTCGCCGAACATCCTCATATTCGTGTCACCGTTGCACCAGACTACGAAGCCACCTCCGTAATTACGGAGTCCGCGTTTTTGATCAGCTACACCTGTGACGTTCGACCTAGCGAAAGCGCTCAAGTCACGTTACGTGATTGGGTTGAAAGCGGCGGACGCTGGTTGGCGCTTCACGGAACGAACGCAGCACTCGACCTCCCCCGCCCTAACGGGGTTGAGGCTCCACGCTGTTTTCCGATTTGGGCAGAACTGCTGGGGAGTCAGTTCGTCGCTCATCCACCGATTCACCTCTACCAAGTGGAACTCAGCGATCCGAATCACTGGCTTGTTGAGGGCATAGAGCAGTTCGAAACCGACGATGAGCTCTATCTCATGGAGCACTGTGACTTACAGGAGTTACAACCCCTGCTGCACACCAACTGGAGCGGTGAGGCGACCGGTTTCGCGGAGAATGATTGGGGCGAATCAGAACGACATCTGGTTCAGTATTTGCGTCCCCTGGGTGCCGGCGGGGTGTTGTACAACACCCTCGGACATTGCCGAGGCCATTGGGACATGCAACCACTCATGGACTACTACCCGGTCATCGAACGGTGCTCCTGGGAACAACCTATGTACCACGAATTGCTTCGTCGGGGCATCCGATGGGCCATGGGTCATTCTGCCTAACCGTTACAGGACTCCCCTTCTAAAGAAACCAGAGAGAACCGGCTCGCACCTCAGGTGGTCATTGAGATGAATGACGAGGCACCGGCCAAGTCGGATTGGTCTTTGTCTCTATTCGGCAGAGGAATTACTTAACCATTTCCTAAGTGGGAACGTCAGTCATCTAAAGAGGGACGTTGGCGTTGTTGCTTGAGTCGACCACGCTGGGTTTTAGCGTCAGTTCGTTTCCGTTTCGCCGATCGACTAGGTCGGGTGCCCTTCCTGGAACGTTGCACGTGCAGTCCCTCACGCACTTTGGCTGATAACCGGTGCAACGCTTCATCTCTATTGCGTTTCTGGGAGCGATGCTCATCTACACGAATAGTGATGCGTTCACCGACGCTGTCAATTAGGCGGGTGCGTTGCTCGGTGGTTCCAGCTTTTGAGGCCGTAATATCCCAGCTAACTTCAGCTCGAGTCTGGGCACGGTTCGCGTGCTGACCGCCTGGACCGCTCGAAGTTGAGAACCGCCACTCAAGTTCGCGACCATCGATAACGAAGTCGTCTCTAATCTTGAGTTGAGAGATCGCCATACAACCATTGTGACTAGGAAAAGCCAAAGAGACCTCCACTTTGTGCGTGGAAGTCTCTTAAATCCGTGGTTATTTGTAATGATCTAACAGCTATGGCCTGCTGTCGACTCTGCGCAGGTTCGGGTTAACTGCTCGTCAGAGACATAGGCCTTGACGGTGCCGTCCCAGTGAATGGAAGTACGGCATGAGGCGCATCTGTAGCTGCTTCGATACGACCGAGCCCGACCACTTGCGTGGTGTGGGTATTGCATCTTGCTGTTTCTCCTTTCTGTTGTTCAGAATCATTTTTACCAGCAGCTTTCTTCTTCTCAACAGTCTTTTTCTGCGCGTTCACGTTGTTTAACGGCCTCGTAACACTTGTGATCTAACCGATTGCTTGGTCCGCACGGCCGTAGCAGCTGATGAATTTGCCGTTAAGTAAGCGGGCTATGAGAAGAAAAATGCGCGAAGCGCTAGGCCAATACCGATGAAGAAGAGGAACACGGCGATGCCAGCCACTGGACCATATTTTCGGTAGAACCAAACGGTGAATGACCAGTGGTTCACATACGACGGGTCATGAAGTCGTTTCAATCGCCCCGTGAGTGCCATGAACGGGCAGCCCAGCAATCCGATCTGCAAAATCACCGCCACCACCACGATCGACACGTACAACTCGCCCGAGAATCGTGCCGCCCCCCAAAAAACCAGCACGATGACGATCGGCATATGGATCAGGTCAATCACGTGACCCAGCCACCAATACACTTTTGTGTCCACTCGTTTTCTCACCGCTACACAAACTATTGGCGTGGCGAGTGTCAGCGAAACTTTGGGACCCGTTTCTCTAGAAAGGCGTCAACGGCTTCGCGATGTTCGGGGGTTAGCCCAGCTTGCTCGTTCGACTTTCCTTCACGGCGTTGAACGAGGTCCAAGTCAGTTTCGCTTCCATTCTCGGTCAGTAATTGTTTGGTGAGTAGCAGCGATGATGGGGCATTTTCGGCATAGCTACGGGCCCGTTCGACCGCAGCGTCGACCACGTCGTCAACCACGACTTCGTCAACGAGTCCGATTTCCTTGGCTTCGGCGCCGGAAACGGTCCTACCCGACAGAGCTAAGTCGGAGGCCATGCCCCAGCCGCAGCGCTGCACTAAGTAATGCGATGAAGCTAACTCTGGGACGACACCCATCTTTACAAATCGTGCAGACAGCTTGGCGTCAGATTGGGCAACTATGAAATCCATTGACAGCAACATGGTTAACCCGAGACCAATCGCCGGGCCGTTAACAGCGGCCACCATGGGCTTTGACTCGCGCACTAGGCCCACCCAATTCACTGACTCGGTGAGTGCCCCGTATCCCTGCGATTCGTCATCCAATGTTTTAGCGAACACATCGCCAATGTCAGCTCCGGCACAAAATGCTCTTCCTTCCCCTGTCATCACGAACGCGCCAACGGACTTCTCGAGGTTGCCCTCTTCGATGGCATGCACCAACTCGACGTGCATGCGTTCTGTCCAGGCATTTAGTTTCTCGGGCCGGGAAAGAATCAGAAGCCGAACTTCTTTCCGGTCCTCAACTTTGATCTGTTGATAGTCCACCGGACCTCCTGGTCACCGACCAACAGGGGAAACCGTAGCCTCCAAGAATGACCCCGCGTCTATGCGTAGGCGTCAACGTTGTCGTTGGGTAGCAGCCCTTTTGCGGTTGGTGCCCTGTCTTTTTTTTGAACGGCTCTGTGGCCGCGCACTTCCGTGTGCCTTGGACTTGTTGCGCGCTGCGGGCTTTCCCTTATGAGGTTTACCTTTGCTGCTACCTGTTCCTTGGCGCTGCTGTCCGTTTCGTTGTCTGGCATTTTGAGCCTGGGGCTTGCGATTTCCTCTGGCACCTTTGCCTTTGGGCTTGCTTTGTCCTCGTGTCGGGTTGGGGCTTTGTCGCGCTCGCTGCTGCTGTCTCCCGCTCGGTTCGTTGATGGTTCGTGTGTCGGTTGCTATCGGAAGCTCATTTCCGAACGATGCCATATCGGGTTCGGTTAGTTGGATTTCGATTCCAACTTGGCGTTGGAGGTGCTTGGCTGCCTTTCGCTGAGCCTTGTCGACAAAACAAACGACACTTCCAGTAGCTCCGGCGCGGGCGGTTCGTCCACTGCGGTGCACGTAGCCCTTGCCATCGTCGGGAGGGTCAAAGTGAAGAACGCATTCGATGTCGTCGATATGGATGCCTCGGGCAGCAACATCGGTCGCGACGAGGACTAGTGCTTGGCCTTCAGTGAACTGCGATAACGCCCGATCCCGTTGATTTTGAGATCGTGCGCCGTGTATCACCACAGCTTCGATCCCGCCTCGTCGGAGTTGTTTCGCGGCTCGATCCGCTCCGTGTCGTGTTCGTGTAAATACGAGAGTCTTGCCTGCTCGTCGAATCAAGTTGACGGCGACATCGATTCGTTGGGCTCTGTCGACATTCCAGAAGTGATGTCTAAGGCGGTGAATGTCTGGCGCTTTTGCGCCTACTTCGTGACGAACCGGATCGGACTGATAATCACGTGTAAGCGCGGCTACGTCCTTGTCGAGGGTGGCAGAAAATAGGAGCGTCTGTCGGTCGGAGGGGGTGAGGTCGAGAATGCGTCGAACTTCGGGGAGAAATCCCATGTCAGCCATTCGATCGGCCTCGTCGATCACGACACTTCGGACAGAACCCAGCGTCAGTGCTTTTCGTTCGAGCAGATCATGGAGTCGACCCGGGCACGCGACTAGCACGTCGACTCCCTTTTTGAGTTGTTCGATCTGACGATTGATATTGGTGCCTCCATATGCGGCCAGGACCCACAACTGTTGGGCTCGTGCGAGCGGTCGGAGTTCGTCAGCAATTTGTTCGGCTAGCTCCCGGGTGGGAGCTAGTACCAGAGCCGACGGGGCCTTGGGGTCAGAACTCGCGGTGCGAACTATGAGAGGAATGCCGAAAGCAATGGTCTTTCCGGAGCCCGTCGGGGCCCGTCCGCATATGTCTCGCCCCGCTAATCCGTCTGGAATCGTGGCGAGTTGAACCTCAAAGGGAGTGTTAATTCCTTGACTTGTAAGGACGCGCGTCACCGAGGAAGGCACGCCGAGTTCGGCGAAGGAGGTAGTCAACGAAGGAATCCTTGATCTCGGTGGTTGGGGCGGCAAGTCGCTTGACTTGAGCAACTGTTCCCAGACTTCTTGAGGGTACCGGGTTAACCCCTATTCCAAGCGCAACACGACTGATCACCGTGACGGATGTCAAACCTTGTCGACCGCCTCGGAACCTGTTCCTTCTCCAGCACCAATGTGCTGGACAGTCGACGCTGGTAGTTGAGACGCTGGGAGGCCTAGATTGGGTTGGCCGAGGGGACAGCCGTTGACCAATACTGAAACCAAGCCCCTGTTCCGGGGAGTGTCACATCGGACAGCCTTTATCGCTTCGGTCACGCTTACCCCAATAGTGGTGGTCTCAGCTCCGGGACTCTGGCCTCGGCTAGTTACCGGGCTCTACACCATCGCGATAGTCGCATTATTCGGGGTGTCAGCTCTATATCACCGGGTGAATTGGGGGCCGGTTGGTCGCCGGAGACTGCAGAAGTTTGATCACGTCACAATCTTCTTTGCGATAGCAGCGACCTATACCCCAGTCGCCGCTTTCGTCTTGTCGCCTTGGGCAGCGAAGTTAGTGTTGGCGCTGGTATGGGGTGGTGCGCTGATAGGCGCTTTGCTACGTGTCCGTTTCACTCAGGCGCCTCAATGGGTTGTGGCTGGCCCCTATTTGGTCGTTGGTTGGTGTCTGTTAGCTGTAGTCCAAGATGCCTGGCAGCAACTTGGTGTGTTGGGCTTCATTCTTTTTTTAGCTGGAGGTTTGCTCTACACCGCTGGGGCCATTGTGTTCGCGTCTCAAAGACCCGATCCGTGGCCAAGCATGTTTGGATTCCACGAGATATTTCACTCGCTCACTGTCGCGGCAGCGGCGCTCCACTACATAGCTTTCGTATTCGTCGTGTTACCGAAAGCCCAGTAGTCCCGGTCCTGTTGTTCGAGTATCTCGGCGCGGGTTTATGGTCGGTTCGGATGCCTCAACGCGTGGCTTGAAGAGCGACCGGCTGCTGATCGTGCCAGACTGGCCGCATGGCCGCATATTACGTTGCTCAATACGTCGTTAACGACTTGGATTTGTACCGCGAATACCAGAAGGGCGCCGGGCCGACCATCCAGGCTGCTGGCGCTGAACTGGTTGTATTCGACGCTGCCGCGGAAACCGTTGAAGGAACCCCGCCCGGACCCCAGACCATCGTCTTGAAGTTTGAAGACACCGCCGCAGCAAAGGCTTGGTATGAGTCCGAGGAATACCAGGCGGTAGTGGGG
>DGLO01000114.1:4488-9320 GCA_002388005.1 Candidatus Neomicrothrix sp. UBA4542 | reverse complement strand
GGGTGCTCTGTAGGCAGCAACCCGAGGTTTGTTACATACAACGTCATAACCCTCGACGAGGAAGTGGGGTATGTCATAGGGAGCCAGCACTGTCATGCCTGCCGCGCCAACCGGACTGCCTGCATACGCGCCAGCCTCAAACGCCATCCAAACTTCTGCCGCGGTCAGTTTCCCGTCGTTGGAGACACCCATCTTGACTTTCATCCGAGTGCCCGACGTCGGGCCTGTGGCACGAAACACTTCGTCACGGTCCATGACCAATTTGACGGGTCGCCCCGCGCGCTGTGACAAGCGGACGGCTATTGGTTCAAGATAAATGACTGTTTTGCCGCCAAATCCTCCACCGATTTCTGCGGCAGTGACTTTGAGTGTCCCCTGCGATACCCCTAAGACACTTGCGGTGTCGGCTCTCATTTGGAAGTGCCCCTGCGACGAGCACCAGATGTTGGCTCGCCCGTCGCTATTCGCGTCAGCTACCGCGGCATGCGGTTCGATGTAGCCCTGGTGCACTGGCTTAGTGGTGAACTCTTGTTCTACGACGACATCGGCTTCGCCGAAACCCTGCTCTAAATCGCCACGCTCATGGGTGAGACGACTGGCAACATTGGAAGGTTGCTCAGGAGTGGGTTCCACACCTTTGGTGATCATTCCTTCATGCAGAAGCGGAGCGTTTTCGGCCATCGCTTCGTCGACTGTGAGCACGTGCGGTAACACCTCGTAGGCGACCTCAATCGCATTTGCGGCCGCGGCTGCCTGTTCGCGGGTGACCGCCGCTACCGCCGCGACGACGTGACCGTCATAGAGGACCTTGTCTCGGGCGATCGCATTGTGAGAGACATCGATAGCACTCGGGTGTGCACCGTTAGCTGCCAAATCAGGGAAATCGCTACCCGTAACAACTGCCTTCACCCCCGGCATTGACTCCGCAGCGCTGGTGTCTATTGACACGATGCGCGCGTGGGCATGGGGGGAGCGAACGATCCTGCCGTACAGCATCCCGGGCAAGGCGAGATCCGCTCCAAATTGAGCTTTCCCAGTGACTTTTTCTAACCCATCGGGGCGGATGGGTCGCGTCCCTACCCATTTATAGCCAGGGTTTTCTTCGGTAAGAGCCATTACTGCTCCCTCATTTGAATGGCGGCTTCTTGTACCGCGCGAACAATCTTGTCGTATCCCGTGCAACGGCAAAGGTTGCCGGCCAGGCCATATCGAATTTCAGTTTCTGTCGGATCTGGGTTCTTCTCAAGCAGCGCCTTCGCGGCTATCAGAAACCCGGGAGTGCAGATACCGCACTGCAACGCGGCTCCTTCTAAGAAGCATTGTTGCAGTGGGTGGAGTTCGCCGGAATCTGCCAGGCCTTCAACGGTGAGAATGGTTGCGCCGTCAGCTTCTGGGGCGAACACTAAACATGAACAAGTAACCCTGTCGTCCATAAGAACCGAGCAAGCACCGCAATCTCCTGTACCGCACCCTTCTTTCGCTCCTGTGAGACCAACTTCGTCGCGTAAAGCATCAAGCAACGATGTGCTGTCTTCAGCTAGGAAGTCGACTTCATCACCATTGATGACGGTTGTGATGTGTGTTCGTGTCATCAGACGTCTCCGTTCCTTTGTTCGGCTCTCTCCATTGCGATCCGTACGGCCCGTTTTGCTAAGACCCCGGCGACCTGTTCTCGGTAGGCGATCGTGCCGCGTTTGTCGTCGATGGGGTTGCAGGCCTCACTGGCGGCCGCGGCGACCACCGCGAGGGTGTCATCGTCAGCTGTACTGCCTATGAGGGCGTCTTCAGCGCCATTTACTCGCACCGCGGTTGGGGCGACTGCACCCAACACTACGAGTGCCTCGGCAATCGTTCCGTCATCGGAGAGACCGATTCGAGCGCCCACTCCCACAACAGCGATGTCCATTTCGGTGCGGGGGATCATTCGAAGATACGCGTCCGCTGTTCTCGTCGGCATTCTGTCGATCTCAAACTCGACGATGAACTCGTCGCTCGCGAGAGAAATTTCACCGGGGCCGGTTACCACGTCGGCTACGTCGATAACTCGGCTCCCTTTGGGTCCGGCGACCAGTGCGCGTACTCCGTTGACCACCATGGCCGGAACTGAGTCTGCGGCGGGTGAGCCGTTACAGAGGTTGCCGCCGAGACTGGATCTGCTTTGAATTTGGTCTGAGCCGATCAAACCAGCGGCTTCTGAAAGCCCAGGGAACTCCTGGCTGAAAGCTTGGTCTTCGGTTAATCGGACGGTCGGCGTAGCTGCTCCTACCGTCCATTTGTCGGCGTCATTGGCCAACGAAACCAACTGGTCAATTTTCTTGAGGTCGACTAGGACGTCGGGCGTTGGGTACCCTCCGCGGATTTGCGGGACAAGGTCTGTCGCGCCCGCGAACACCTGTGCCGACGGTGAGGAGGAAAGCAACGTTGTCGCTTCCTCTACCGAAGATGGTGCTGCGTATTTCACTCATTCCCCCTATATGGGCAGGTATCTCAGCCCTGATGGTGTGCTGTGTGTCTGAAGGTAGTCGCTGCGCTCTTCACTGTCTCCTTGAAGACAGGAATAGCTAGTTTATGGGTATGGGAACTTCTGATAACCAGCCTGGCCCACTGGAGTCGTACAACCTCTTCACCGCTGATCCGGTTCTTCCAGATGCGGTGCGTCGTGAGGGAGGCAATATCGATCTTCTTGAGGCTTTCGGACATGAGGTAGGCCGTGAGGAGACCAGGGAATGGGGCCGTTTAGCTAACCGCAACGTGCCGATTCTTCACACCCATGATCAGTTCGGTAGCCGAATCGATGAGGTGGAATACCACCCCGCTTATCACTCAATCTTGAATATGGCTGTTGAGGCCGGTATCCATTGCATGCGCTATGAACAGCCCGCGGGCGACGGAGCATACGTCACTCGTAACGCTCTGATGGGGTTGATCACACAGATCGAAATGGGTCATGGATGTCCTACTTCGATGACTTCGGCAGCGGTTGTGAGCCTGCGGCATCAACCCGAGCTTGCTGAGGTCTGGGAACCTCTGGTCGTTACCCGAAAGTACGAGCATCGGTTGAGTCCCCCGGATCAAAAGTCAGGTGTTCTTTTGGGTATGGGGATGACGGAAAAACAGGGCGGTTCCGACGTCCGAGCCAATACCAGCACCGCTTCTCCTGTCAACGGTGGAGGTCCCGGCGGCGAATACCGTCTCGAAGGGCACAAGTGGTTCACCTCTGCCCCGATGTGTGATGCCTTTCTGGTGTTGGCGTACGCCCCTAGGGGCATGTCTTGTTTTCTTGTGCCTCGGGTTCTTCCTGACGGGAGCCGGAACTCGCTGAGGTTTCTCCGCTTGAAAGACAAGCTCGGTAACCGCTCAAATGCGTCCGCGGAGTTGGAGTTTGACGACACCGCGGCGTGGATGGTTGGTGAAGAAGGTCGGGGTATCCCAACGATTATCGAAATGGTCCACGGAACGAGGTTGGATGTTGCCAACTGGGGTGTGTCGTTGATGCGTCAAGCCATCAGCCAGGCGGGCTGGCATGTGGCGCACCGAGATGCATTCGGTTCAACGTTGATTGATAAACCGTTGATGCAAAACGTGTTGGCTGATCTGGAGATAGAGGTCGAGGCTGCGACGTTGATGATCACTCGCCTTTCAGGGGCTCACGAACGGATGGACATCGATGAGCGAGAACGCTCTTTTGCCCGTCTCGCGACCCCGGTCGCGAAGTATTGGTTAACCAAGCAATCAAACCCTGTGGTCCGGGAGGCACTGGAGTGCGTCGGCGGTAATGGTTATGTCGAGGATTCCATCATGCCGCGGCTATATCGGGAGGCACCCTTGAACGCGATTTGGGAGGGATCGGGGAACGTCATCGCTTTAGATATAGGTAGGGCCGCGGCGCGCAACCCTGAGAGTGTCGAAGCGTTTCTTGATGAGTTGGAACGATCACGTGGGCGAGATGCAACGATCGATGAGCAGCTTGACGTACTTCGGCGTGACCTCTCGGTGCCTGGATCCGAATCGGATGCGCGTCGGGTCGTGGAAAAGATGGCGATCGTGTGGGCGGCCACTCTGATGGTTGAACATGGTGACCCCGTGGTAAGCGACGCATATCTCATGTCGAGAGTCGCCGGCGATCATGGCTCCTTGTTCGGCACTCTTCCCGGGGCCTGCGACCTTGCCGCCATTTCTCGACGCTCGGTTCCCGTCTAACTGCGAAACAAAAACTTCAACCGGTAAATGGAGCGCCGTCGGCTCGGTCAATGGTGGTGAAGTCTTCGACCTTTTTCCGAGACAGCTTTGTTAATTGCTTTTTTGGTTTGCCAATGGTTAAGAGTGCCGCGACGGCCACGTTTGGTTCAAGGCCGAGGAGTTCCTGGGCTTTAGGTTCATTAGCCGCGAGGAGTGTCGTGAGTGTGCCACCGAAACCTTCGTTTCGTGCTCCTAGCAAAACGTTCCACGCCATTGGGTAAATCGAGCCGCCACTGATAATTCCTACTCGGTCGAGGTTCTTGTCCATTGAGGCCACCACGCTCAAATCCACGGCAATGACGAGCACCGCGGGTACCTGGGACAGATCTTCGAACATCGGGATGACCGCACGAATCGACTCGTCGTTCCATGCCCGCTCTACGTCGATCTCTGTGGGGTGAACGCTTTGCCAGGGGCTCTCTCCACTGCTGCGTTGAACCCCATAAACCCGAAGGGCGGGTAGGCATAGGTGACCTAACGCCTTTTTGGTTTCAGGATTTTTTACGACAATTACGCGTCCCCCTTGACGGTTGCCGCCACTTGGGGCGAAGCGAGCATGGTCGAGAATTCGGTACAGCGTCTCGTCAGGAAGC
>DGLO01000114.1:1027-4142 GCA_002388005.1 Candidatus Neomicrothrix sp. UBA4542 | reverse complement strand
GCGAAAGTGGTGCGCATAACGTCGTAAAGTTCCATTCGCTCATCCTCTCACGGGCGGGTCACCTGATGTCACAAGATCGCGGCGAAGTGTCGTTTCAGGGCGCTCCGTCTAAGAATTCCGCGAATCCGTATCGGGGGTAGGGGCCTACCACGAGTTGTTCGAGAACGCCGACGCCGTGAGATTCGCCGCTTCTCACTTTGATGACTTCTTGTATATGAAGATTTTCGATAGCCAAAGGGTCGATGTCGTCCAGGTCCCAGGACTCCCCTGCGATCGCTAATTCGCCCTTCCAGAATCCGTGGCCCCATTCGGGGTGCCCATACCCCATTCCCTTCATTCGAACCGAAAGTAGCGGCTCAAGTTCCACAACGATCGGGTCACCGACGAGTGGTTCCATGGTCAACGTCCCGCCGGAAACATTGCGAGTTCCCGATTTCCAAGTGAAATCATGTGCTACCGAGTTCAGCCGCTCGGTCTTTGGATCTTCGATCCCGGGTATCTGCATCGGGTCGCTGTATGCAGGCAGTTGGAAGCCGTCCCAGTGCCACACTTCTCCGCTGTCGCCTTCGAAGATTCCCATATGGGTGACGTGATGTGGCCAGTGCAGTGGGGCCCAAAAAAACTTGAAGCCTTTGGGGCGGCGAGGCGCACCAACTGAGTTTGGGTCGCCGACGGGGCGAACGCCCCAGGACCGGTCCTTTGTTCCGAAGGTTCGCTCAGGGTCAACGGTGATGGTTTCATTCGGGAGCCGTATTTCGCCGCGCCAGAATCCGAATTGGTTCATGCGGGTTGAGATCATCCAACGGCCGATTTGTTGTGGGGTAAGCGACTGGTGGTCTTCGGGGAAATGGGCGGTACGCGGGATCCAGTGAAGGTCTGCGCCGATCCCGGTGTCGTTGTCTTCTAGTACCACTCGAAGGGTCATCATGGGTTCAAGAATTTCGATACGGAAGGGCCCTGTGCTCATGTCATGAGGGTCTCTCGGGGCGCGACGCGAACCGTGGAACGCGTGTTGTTGTCCTCCGTGGACGATGGTGAGCGCGCAGTCTTGAATTTCAAGATTGGGATAGCGAGCGGAGCTAATCCCAAAGTACAAATCGCCGGTGTCGGTGTATCCGTTGAAAAAGGAGCGGTCATACGCGTTGCGGTCGGTGGTTGCCGGTGTCGCTATCGGCCGTGAAGTTTGATGGATGTAGTAATCATCAAATGAGCTGAGCAACGTCGCTCCCATCGTTTCTTCGATCGGCGGAGATTTGAGGACCTCTAACATAGGGCTAGCTTCGATGTGTGCGGCGTTCGCTGGCATGTAGTCGGGAAGTTCGGCACATCTATTAGAGGTTTTAGTTGATCGTGTCGTGCCGAAAATCGTCTTCCTGTTTCGATACCGGGTGCTCAGGATGGTTTCGGGCGGCAGAATGGGGACGCTCGGCGGGGAGGTTCTGATGAGTGGGGTTCTTGATGGTGTCCGAGTGCTGGATTTTGGGCGCTTTATTGCTGGCCCGTTTGCGGCCACAATTTTGGCTGATCTCGGTGCTGATGTTATTCGGATCGAACGAGTTGATGGCGGAGAGGACCGTTGGACGACACCGGTGACCTCTGATGGTCAGGGGGCTTTGTTTCTTCAGGTAGGGCGAAACAAGCGAAGTGTGACGTTAAACCCGATGAAACCTGAGGGTCGCGACATCATGAACGCGTTGATCGAGACAGCGGATGTGGTTGTCGCCAATTTGCCGCCAGCAACAAGGAAGCAGATGGGTCTTGATTATGAGACGCTTCGTTCCATAAAGGACGACATCATTGTTTCCACGGTGACCTGCTTTGGTTCGGGAGGGCCGTTTAGCGACAGGGTCGGTTTCGATGGTTTGGCTCAGGCCATGTCTGGGGCGATGCATATGACAGGACCTCAAGGACAACCAACTCGTAATTCGACGCCTTATGTTGATTTCTGTACCGGGTCGCTACTCGGGATGGCGACTCTGGCCGCGCTTCGGCATCGGGATCTCACCGGCGAGGGTCAAGAGCTTGAGGCGGCCTTGCTAAAGACGGCGATGACCATTGCTAACGCAACACTCATTGAGCAAGACCAGCTGCAGGTGCACAGAGAGGCATCACACAATCAGGGGCAGACTGCTTCTCCCTCCGACACCTTTGAAACTTCTGATGGGCTCGTACTCGTCTCGGTTATTGGCAATTATCAGTTTGCTCGTTGGGCGAAACTTGTCGGCCGTCCAGAACTAGCTGATGATCCCAGATTCGGTGACGATGAGGGTCGGGGAAACCACCGGCAAGAGATTTGCGGGGTGATGTCGGACTGGTGTGCGAATAAGACGACTGAAGATGTTCTCGTCGCCTTGGCGGAACTGAAGATTCCTGGTGCACCCGTGCTGACACCTCAGCAAACGCTTGACCATCCTCATGTGACCGCGCTGGGATTTTTGGAACGAGTTGACTACCCGACAGCCACCAAAGAGGTGCCGATTAGTCAATTCCCGGTGACGATGACTGAGAGTCCGGGCGTGATTCGCCGGCGGGCACCTGAGCTTGGTGAACACACTGAGGAAGTGTTGACCGAGTTGGGGTACAGCTCTTCGGACCTTGAGGCGTTGCGTTCCGACCGAATTATTTGAGGAGACGAAATGGATTTTCTCGAGGTCGCTCGAACAACTTTTGCCGCTCGCGAGTTCACTGATGACCCGGTTCCTGACGATGTGTTGTATCGGATCTTTGATACGGCACGATTTGCTCCGAGTGGCGGTAACCGTCAGGGCTGGAAGGTCATCGCGGTGCGGGATCCGAAGGTGAAACAACGGTTAGGTGAGTTGTGTTGGCCGGCGATGCGCGTAGCGGCGGCCCAGATGCGAGCTGGAGAGGTGTATTGGCAATCGGTTACCACCACGGCGGTTGATATTTCTGAGGCAGCCTCAGATGAATCACTGCCGATCGCGATCCCGATGTTCGAACATTTGGAAGATGTGCCCGTGGTCTGTGTTGTCGCCGTCGATCTCAATGTTGTTGCGTCAATGGATCAATATTTGGATCGAGTGGGCGTTGTGAGTGGGGCGTCTATTTACCCCATGGCTTGGAACGCCTTGATGGCTGCGCGCAATGAGGGCTT
>DGLO01000114.1:0-635 GCA_002388005.1 Candidatus Neomicrothrix sp. UBA4542 | reverse complement strand
AGTCCTACGAAGCTGTTGCTGCAATGTTGACAATCGGCCGGCCGCCGAAGCAGTTGTCCAAGCTCTCTCGTAAACCAGTGGAGGAGTTCGTGTTTGTTGATCACGCCGATGGTGAGCCGCTTACCGCTTAGGGAAGTCATGACCCGACCTTTACCGAGTCGTTCATTTCGTTAGCTACCGATAGTGGTTTCAATCAGTCGAGAGTCCACGATTGAGGCGTTCCGTTTCGGAAGGTGGTTCACCCGGTAGTCGTCGGCGTCGGTGAACATGGAAAGCATTTTGGAACGGGAGGAGTAGTGGTACATGAGTGCTTCATCCCACCGTTCGTCAGTGGGACCAATCAACGTGGCGACCGGGAAGGCTTGCCAGGTGATTTCCACCCCGGCCCGTTCCGCGTAGGACCAGCCCACTCCGTTCTTGTAGGACTCGTAGCCTTCTGCTCCGGTCATGTCATCGACTCCGTAACCTGCGGTTGTTCTTGCCGCCATTCGAACAAGGTTCAACATGTCTGTTGGCTGTTCGGGGTCTCGATTGTTGACGTCGTTGACTCGTTGGTCACGGAACAGCCCCGGACGTTCAACCACGGGATCGGCGGGAAGTGGGGCGCTCAGATTGAGTGGGTAGCCGGTTGGGGG
>DGLO01000126.1:4710-11361 GCA_002388005.1 Candidatus Neomicrothrix sp. UBA4542 | reverse complement strand
CCCGTAAAGCCATGGAGGATCAATAGAGGATCTCCGATGCCGAAGACACTCACGTCCAACTCAACCCCGGCACAATCCAGCCTCATTTCATCGCAACCGAGTTTCGATGGCATGGCGGATCCGGCGATGCTGATCTCGATCAAGGTCAGGGTCAACGCGGATACTGATGATACGCAAACCGTCGTGCTCTTCTAAGCAACTACCCAACGCTCGCAGGTCCGATACCTGGATGTGTTCGACTCCGAGAGCTGCTACAACTTCAGCGATATCCAGACCTTGAGGTGTCCTAAAGAGCATGTTGAAGAGATCGGCATCGACGAGTTCGGAAATGGGTAGATAGTCAAAGATGGCCCCCCCTTGGTTTTGGATCACGATGATCGTCAAAGCAACTTCGTCGCTGGCTGCGGCGACCAGACCCCCAAGGTCGTGCTGAAAGGCCAAATCTCCGATAAGAAGGGTCGTCGGACGTCCCGATGCTGCTGCTCCTGCCGCACTTGAGATCATCCCGTCAATTCCACTTGCGCCCCGATTACCGAGTATGGCTAGGTCATCGGATCGAGATTCGAAGAAGCTGTCGACGTCACGAACTGGCATCGAATTTGAGACATAGAGCAACTGTTCGCCAGACAGCCTGCGCCCTAATTCGCGAGCGATGGCAGGCTGCAGTAGTGCTTCGCTGTCAAGAATTCCATCGATGACAGCGCCCGCATCTCTATCGGCGTTCGTCCATCGCCGTCCCCAATCGGGGTCACACATCGATGGGGCAATGGCGTCGGAGATCGCTTGAAGCCCCTCAGGTCCCGCGGAGATCATCTCTGTAATTGTGAAACTGGGGTCAGTCCAACTACTTGACGGATCAAACATGATCATGGGAGCTCGATGATGTTCCATCCACAAACGGAGGGGTTTGCAAGTGGGAGGGCCTCCCAATCGGACAACTATTTCGGGAACTGTGTCGTGGGCCCATGTACAGCCAAGAAGATGATCATGATGGTTGATCACGGCAACGTGGTCTGCTTTGACTCGCAACTGAGAAAGGGGTTCCGCGAGTAACGGGAAGCCGGTCTTCTTGCAGAAGTCTTGGACGGCGTGCTTCCATCGGTCCCCAGCCGCCATGGGTCCGGCAACGACGACGCCTCGAGGTGTGGACTCGAAACTGGCTGCCAGACGGGCGACAGCATCGGACTTAAGGGTGAGCGTGGGCGTTGCGATCGTTAGTGGTTTCAGGGGGTGCGCCCCCGAAGCGTCGCCGCGAGGTTCAAGTGGTTCTCGGAATGGCCAGTCCAGATGTACCGGTCCGGGGTGTAACCCGGTCGAAGTTTGAACGGCTCTCGCTGCCGTTCGTTGAAACCAGCCCGGTGACGATTCGCTCGCGATGGGTAACTCGGCGAACCATCGGACATTGCTGCCATAGATGTTGGTTTGGTCGATGGTTTGGCCGGCACCCCATCCTCTTAGCTCAGGAGGACGGTTAGCTGTTAACACAATCAACGGAGTCCCCGACCAATGAGCCTCAGTGATCGCTGGCAGGTAATTTGCTGCCGCGGTGCCCGAAGTGCACACGAGCGCCACCGGTCTGCCCGACGACTTGGCAAGCCCTAACGCGAAGAAAGCAGCGGACCGCTCATCAAGGCGAATCCAATTTCGTAACTCGGGTGTGCGCGCCAGCGTAAGTGCCAACGGCGTTGATCTAGAACCGGGTGAGATGACGGAATGCTGAACGCCTTGGGCTGCCAGTTCTGTTGCGAAAGCTGCGCAGGCGGCATACACCGCATCGGTCGTCATTGGCTCAAGGAGTTAAGTCGAGGGCGCCAAGAACAGCTTCAAATTTTGTTGCGGTTTCAGCGAGTTCGTGGTGAGGTTCGGCACCGTCCACGATTCCACCTCCGGCGAACAGAGTGAGGGAGTGCTCATCAAGAAGGGCCGATCTGAGGGCAACTCGGAATTGGCCGTGGCCTTGGAGCGTCATCCAGCCGACAGGTGCTGCGTACCAACCTCGATCCATTGATTCGTTTTGATCGATCCAATCTTGAGCACGCTGTCTAGGTAAACCCGCTACCGCTGGCGTTGGGTGCAAAGCGCATACCAGATCGAGAATATGGGTGCCGTGAGGAACAGTTCCTGCAATCGGCGTGTGCAGGTGTTGAATACGACGAAGCTTCATCACGCCTGTTGAGGCAGGAGGGTCTAAGGCAACTCCAGCAGCGGTTAGTGCTTCAGTAATGTCGCTCACGACGACATCGTGTTCGTGGCGTTCTTTGGGACTTGAAAGCAACTCCGCGCGAAAGCGGGCATCGGCACCAGGGTGCTCGTGGCGAGGACGCGAACCAGCTAAAGCTGCGGTCTCCACTCGGTTCTCATCGGTATTAACTAGTTTCTCGGGGCTGGCGCCAAGAAAGATTTGAGTTCCATGTGCTATCGCGAAGGTTGCGCATGAAGGGTGTCTGATTTTCAAGCGCTCTAAGACCGCCGCTGGGTTGAGTCGAGCCGGAACCGATAGTGAACGAGCCGTCACCACTTTCGTCATTTCTTGATCGTTAACTAGGGCGAGTGCACGTGAGACCAGGCCCAGGTACTCAGCGTCGTCTCGGTGGTTGACCTCGTCTACCCATCCGAGGTTGTTATCGAAGCTCAGTGTGAAGGGTGGAGGGTTTACGCCCTCGACATGAGTGAGCCACGTTGAGCCCTTTGACCGGACCACGAATACCTCCGGCAACACCAATTCACCACCCCCAAAAACTGTCCAGTCGGGGTGACGTTCAATATCGCGGTCACTAAACGCGAAGCCTCCGACGAGCACTCCGGAGGAAAATTCGGGACCCGAATCGCCGGTGATTTTAAGATTTAGTGTGTCCAAAGCTTCACGTACGGATGCGAATCGCCCCTGACGCTCTTCGGCCCGAAAGGTTCGTGCCGCGCCCAGGGCGGCAAACTCGAAATCTTCCTCAGGTGCAGCCCAATAAGCTTTTTGAAAGTGATGTGAATTAGCCCATAGCGCCAACGGATCGACGGAACCATTGAGGCGTCTCCGCACGAGAGTCAAGGTTTTCGTTGCGGCCAAGGTGTTCACGTATCAATGTCCTGGGTGAGGAGGTGGCGAGTTGCCTGTTCGATCAACGTTTGTCGAAAATGTTGAGCCACTAGTTCAGTTACGACGGGGATGATGTTCTCAACGGTTTGCGCTTGCGACAGGTCTTCCTTGCCGGCGAGTTGATCGGCTAACAGCGCCACAGCGTCTTTAGCGATGCCCTCGACATGATCGGCATGACGTACAGCGAGTTGAACGAGCTGGTCGAAAGGTACTCCGGCTTCAAGTAGCCCGACTCCTGCCTTGAGCATCGAGAGCGTTTCGATTCCGAAGGTGTCGCCACCTGTTCTAGTGGGACGAATGAGGCCTGCATCGATTGCCAGGTCGACAATGTCCGCGTCGACTCCGGAGGTTTCCACGAGTTCGGCGAAGGTGAGTGATTCACTGGCGCTGTTGAGAGAATCCAAGAGAGGGTGTGAGGCGGATTCGGTGAGGCGTTGGATTTGGGCCAAACTGAATCCGTCGTGAGAGAGTTGCCGAACCTCGGCGAGGCGAGAAGCGTGAGACTTGTCATAGACGGCGACCCGTCCTTGCCGCGTGGGCGGATGCAATACACCAATTTTTTGGTAATAGCGGATGGTGTCAACGCTCAGTTCTGCATCTCCAGCTAACTGCTCAACACGCATTCCCACATTCTAGGAGTAATTACTCCAAGAGTCATTACTCCTACTATCTGTCGGCAGCCTCTAGTTGATTTGCTTCTCCATACCCTCCCAATAGGGCGCACGAAGCTTGAACTTTTGAAGCTTTCCGGTAGCGGTTCGCGCTAGTTCCTCACGGATTTCGACTGAAGTCGGACACTTGTAGTGCGCCATTTTCTCTCGGCAATAATCGATCAGCTCCTGTTCGGTGACAGATTGATCTTCACCCAATACCACTAGAGCCTTGACCGTCTCTCCCCACTTTTCATGAGGCACTCCGATCACTGCGACTTCGGATATGGCGGAATGGCTGAAGATCACGTCTTCAACTTCGATGGAGGAGACGTTTTCGCCGCCAGAAATAATCACGTCCTTTTTCCGGTCCGAAATCGTGACGTGATGCTCGTCATCCATGGTTCCGCCGTCGCCCGTGTGGAACCAGCCGTCAACGATGGCTTCTGCAGTCGCTTCGGGTTGTTCCCAATACCCCTCAAGCACCACATTTGAGCGAGCCAAGATTTCGCCTTGCTGGTCGACCTCGATCTTTACTCCTACCGCGGGAGCACCCGCACGGCTCAACTTCCGAGCCTTCTCTTCGGAGTCAAAGTCATCCCATTCTGAACGGCACCGATTCATTGTCAGGAGAGGTGAGGTTTCGGTAAGACCGTAAATTTGGATGAATTCCCAACCCAGTTCCTCTTCGGTACGAGCGATGGTCTGGGTAGGGGGTGGCGCACCCGCAACGACTATTCGCACTCGGCCTTTTCCCGGAATCTCGCCTTCCCAGTCTTGAGCTGCTTCCAACACTGCCGCCACCACCGCTGGGGCCCCACACATGTAGGTGATGTCGTGTTCTTCGATGCGGCGAAGAATTTCATCGCCCCGCACTTCACGAAGCACTACGTGCTTGCCGCCCATTCCCGTCACGGCGTAAGGCATACCCCAGCCATTGCAATGGAACATTGGGAGCGTGTGAAGATAGTTGTCTCTGTCGCTTACTCCGGCGTGCCAACCGAAAGTGGTTGCATTCACCCACAATGCCCTATGAGTTTGCTGCACACCCTTAGGTCGGGCGGTCGTTCCGGACGTGTAGTTAATCGTCGCTGTGGCGTCCTCATCTGGAGTCCAAACTTGAGGCTCCCCTCCGGCTAAGTACATCTGATCGTCGCTGTCGGTGCCCATTACAACAAAGCGGTCAACCTCGATGTCCTTGCAGGTGTCCTCAAGCGAAGGATCTACGAGCAACATTGAGGCCCCGCAGTGGTCAACGATGTAGGCGATCTCGTCGTGGCTGAGCCGGAAGTTGATCGGCACAAATACACGGCCGTACCCTGAAACACCCCAAAAAGAAGTCATGAGGCGGCCGCTATTTTGCGACACCATGGCCACCCGTTCGCCTACTCCTATACCCAAGTCGTCCAGCTTTGCGGCTTGCTCGCGTACCTTTACTCCGAACTGGCCCCAGGTCAGTTCACCTAACCCGCCGCCGGGGGTATCAGGTTCGTCGACAAGGGCTATTCGGTCCGAATAGACGTTCTCGGCTCGATACAGAAAATCGGAGATCGTAAAAGGCACCTTCATGATGTGTTCCCTCGGTCTAGTGCTCGATGTTGAGGCCAACAGTAGACCGGTAAGGTCGATGCAAGTCCAATGAGATGACTCAAATGCCAATTGAAGTTCACCTAATCGACGGAACGTACGAGTTATTCCGACACTTTTTTGCGGTCCCATCCCGCCGAACTGCCGATGGACAGGAAGTCGGCGCTCTTCGCGGGGTTCTTGGGAATGTCATTGGTCTGTTGGAACGGGGCGTTACTCACCTGGCGGTTGCTACCGATCATGTCATCCCATCTTTTCGTAACGATCTGTGGCCGGGATACAAGGATGGCTCCGACACCGATCCTGAAATAACCCAACAATTCGAACCCCTTGAAGAAGCCCTATTAGCGCTCGGGGTTGAAGTGTGGCCGATGGTTGAATTCGAAGCTGATGATGCTCTTGCTGCGGGCGCCGCAATGGCTAGTCAAGATGACAGAGTCGACAGGGTGCTGATATGCACTCCGGATAAAGATCTAGCCCAATGTGTTGGAGGCAAAGTCGTTCAATGGGATCGACGCAAGGATCTGATTTTCGATGAAGCAGCAGTTGTCGAAAAGTACGGTGTAACTCCCGAATCAATTCCCGATTACCTGGCTTTAGTAGGCGACGCCGCCGATGGCTTCCCTGGTCTAAGTGGATGGGGCGCTAAATCTGCTGCGACGGTCCTGAGCCGCTACCGGTCGATCGAGATGATTCCCGATGATTTCGAACAATGGGACGTCGCGGTACGAAGTGGCCATCGATTGGCGTTGACTTTGGCGAAACAACGCGATCTAGCGCTGCTTTTCAAACAGATCGCAACGGTCCGCGACGATGCGCCGATCGCAGAAAACGTTGATCAGTTGAGATGGGTCGGTCCGACCGCGGCCTTCGAAATCTTCTGTGTCTCGAACGGCATGGAGTCACTCTTGCCGCGATCGCGAGAGCTTGCAGCCCGGTCGCTCTAGGATGGAACAATGGAACTGGGACCAGTGCACCACGTATCGATCAATTGTTCTGACGTTGAGGCCACTGCGCCCTTTTATACCGACGTGTTGGGAATGACGACCCTCGACCGTCCAGACTTCCCGTTTAACGGGCGTTGGCTTCGCACCACTGGAGGGGGGGAGGTTCATCTCATCGAAGTAGAGGGATGGCAACCTCCCAAAGGCCAACATTGGGCCTTTCAAGTTGAGGACATTGATACGACGGTTGCAGAGCTACGAGAAATGGGGGTCGAAGTGAAAGACCCGCGGGGACTCCCGGGGACCAGTGCTCGGCAAACCTTCTTTTTTGACCCGTCTGGCAACATGATCGAACTGAACCAACCCGCGTAACTACTCG
>DGLO01000126.1:3951-4312 GCA_002388005.1 Candidatus Neomicrothrix sp. UBA4542 | reverse complement strand
TGACTTATTGGCTACTGAGTCCCGCACGGAAAAGGCCTTCGAGTTCTGCCGCCTGTATCGCTTCGCCGGGTTCGTCGAGGCGGGAGAGCGTAACGCCCACGATATTGGCCGAACATTCGAAATCGTGAGGGTACGGCCCTACTGGCGATCCAGTGTCGGTACCGACATCGAAGGTTTCACCACTCATCGAAAACACGATCGGTACGGTGCGATCGAGACGTGCGTGCGCAACAGCGCGTTCGTCTAAGACCAACACCAACTCCCCACCTCGACCGAAACCGCCGTCGTAGTCAAACAGCGCCTCAACTAAATGGAGCCCAGGTTCGAGTGTCGGGCCAGACAATGTCGTTATTTCGTGACC
>DGLO01000126.1:0-3556 GCA_002388005.1 Candidatus Neomicrothrix sp. UBA4542 | reverse complement strand
CCCTGGCAGGCGATCACGCCTCGGTCCCCGACTGTTAGTGCTATCTCGGCGGAAATTCGCCATGAACAATTCTTCAGTCGTACCACTGTGCTTTCAGGCAATCTCACGTGGGTGGTGCTGTAGGTCATGCTGTTCAGCCCGCTGAGCGCGTGAGGTACTGCCAGTTGACCGCGTCGTGGCGAGCCGGCGTCGCGTAACGGGTATACGCCGAATTTGCGGGCCTCGACGTCGAACAGGTTCACTAACTCTTCGAGCAGTTCGGGATGTTTATCTGAGAGGTCGACAGACTGGGAGAAGTCGTTCTTGACGTCATATAGCTCCCACCGTTCCTGCGGACCGTCGAAGTCGAACGCCTGCATCCTGATCCACGGCACGCGACCGTGGAAGCACGATGCGATCCATCCGTCGTTGTAAATTGCGCGGTTTCCGAGGATTTCGAAGTACTGAGTGACACGACTGCTGGATCCGTCCGCTGCGAATGAGTAACCCATAGGAGTTCCATGCAAAGGGATTTGTTTAATCCCGTTCACGGTCTCAGGAGCAGTAATCCCGGCGGCTTCGAGAATTGTCGGAGCGATATCGATCACGTGATGGAACTGAGATCGCAGTCCACCCTGGTCGGTGATCTTGCCTGGCCATTCGACGGCGAGTCCGTTTCTTGTTCCTCCAAAGTGTGAGGCGACTTGTTTCATCCATTGGAACGGCGAATCGAGAGCCCACGCCCAACCGACGTTGAAATGATTCTCACACTTGGCGCTGCCGAAGTCGTCCATGTGGTCGAGTAACCATTCAGGATCCTCGTGCACTCCGTTCTGGAATGATGGAGCACTCCAAGCACCATGGATGGTGCCCTCGGCAGAGGCACCGTTGTCGCCGGAGAGGTATATGACTAGGGTTTCTCGTCCCTCCTGCCTTGCCGCGTCAATCACTCGGCCGATGTGGTGATCGGTATGGGAGAGGAAACCAGCGAAACATTCCATGAGTCGAGCGGCCACCGGGCGGTACCGCTCCGGATAGTCCGCCCACGCGGGGATCTCATCAGGTCTGGGAGTAAGGGCAGTGTCCTCGGGGATAACGCCCAAGCGGAGTTGTTCTTCGTGGATTCGGTTGCGGAGATCGTCCCAACCACCGTCAAATTTCCCCCTGAACTGTTCGATCCAGTCCCGAGGCGCGTGATGCGGGGCGTGCACCGCTGGAGTGGAGAAGTAACAGAACCATGGACGGTTGGGCGCAGACACCCGATGACGTTCGATCCACGCGACGGCTTGGTCCGCTAAGTCCTCGGTGAGGTGGTAGCTGGGTTTGCCGACGTGTGGCGAAATTGGTGTGGTTTGATCGTAGACGGCTGGTTCCCACTGTGACGCTTCGGCGCCGATGATTCCGTAGAAGCGGTCGAACCCCATCCCCGTTGGCCAGCGGTTGAAGGGACCCGCGGGACCTTGCTCCCATGCTGGTGTCAAATGCCACTTGCCGAAGCACGACGTCGCGTAACCCGACATTTGGAGTATTTGAGCGACGGTCGCAGCTTCAGCTGGTATTACCGAGTCATATCCCGGGAATGAGTTAGCGATCTCGGTGATTCCCCCCATGTGAACGGCGTGATGTTGGCGTCCGGTGAGCAGGGCAGCCCTCGTTGGGGAACACAAGGCTGTGGTGTGGAACTGGTTGTACAACAGCCCCCGGTCAGCGACACCTTCGAAGGCCCGAGCCTGAACTGGACCGCCGAAAGAAGCAAACGACCCGAACCCGACGTCGTCCAGCATGACGAGCAAGACGTTTGGGGCATCGGTCGGTCCAGCAGGCAGATCGAGTCGTTGAGGTTCGCTGTCGCCCAACAGTCGCCCAATTCGCCCAGCGAAGGGCTCTGATGGCCTTGGCAAACCTTCACTCATTCGAACCCCGGATGATTGATCGCCGCCAGAGTCCGCAATACCTGTGTCGCATCACCCTCGATCGACAAACTCCCCGAATCCACGGCAGAACGTATGTCGTTCGAACCGGTGAGGATCTCGTTCCACGATGACCTGCTCCCGATAACAGTGGCTTCAGCATCGCCGCCACCGGTCGGGCAGGCAATGTGATTACGAAAATGGAGACCCGTCCGTTCGCCATCTAGCACTACCCCAAGATGAAAGTCGACACCGGTGAGACGGTCTGGGTCAACGAGGACTCGGAGGACCGATACTGCCGTCTCAACAGACCACCGAGCGACCTGACGGCGGCTGAATCGGTGAGTTCTCAGCCTGGAGACGTCGATACTTCCGTCAAGATCGAGCGCGCGTGTGAGGCACCAATTACGAACATTGGCTGACGTTGTGCGTCGGGCCGCGGTCCGAAGCACCTCTGCAAGCAGTCGCCGGTCTTCGTCATCTGCTTCAGCGCGGTGCGCTAGACGACCCGCTAGCGAGAGAGCCCAACGGAGATCGTTGTGTGTACCGTTGAGTGCTTCAACGCAAAGTTCCCTCACTTGTTCGGCTCCCCCTATTGCAGCAACCATCCGTTCCGCTTCATCGGCGGTATCAAGGGGAAGCAGAGCCACCGGGTCGCCATCGAAAAACCCGAAGAGTCCCGCCCGGATTTGGCGGACGTGGTGTTCCGCGAGGCCGTAATGCTGGCGTGTCAACCAGTCCTGTTCATACATCGCTGGTAACTGAACCCGATGCGCGAGTTCTGAACCTGTTGCTCCGCGATTTGTCCAGCGCACGGTTTGATCCCATAGAAATTGGATCGAGTCTCGATAGGCGGTCACCCTTCGGGATATCTCCTGGGTCCCAGACAGTGGTGGACCGTGGGTCGCGAGAAGGTGTTCAGCGTTGAGAGATCGGAGATGGTCAAGTCCCTTGAGTAAAATCCGAGGATCGCGGTACTCCTCTCCCCGGATGGCGAATATGTTGAAGAGTGCAGGCCACACCAGATTGTGAACCGCCACATTGAGCGCAGGAAACCAAAGAGTGACGGAGTCATCAGCGTCGGAGGGTGCCGGGGTCACTGACATTTCAAGGCCTGCGACCTTTACGGTGACTGGTGCTGCAAAGGTACGGTCGGCGGGTACATAGCCCGGCGTCGACGGTGCGTGATGGGCCATGCGGTAAGCGAGACCCAAGCCCACATTGACGAGTCCGTCGGGTCCCTCGTCAGGCAACTGCATCCCGAATTGCTCCACCAGTCCCCGGCTGTAGGCCGGCGCAATCTCGGTGGCCGAACGGTCAAGATTTTCGGTTATCCGCTCATGACCCCAAATAGCCTTAATGGGTTCATGAGCGGTGAGCGCAGTTGTGCCGTTCACATAATGAAAGTGTGTGTAGACGACTGCAACAACCGGTTCCGCCGAGACGCGACGGAGTTGATCTACAGCACCTCGCATCTCTTCAACAGACTCCCCGGTATCGATCGCGATGATGCCCTCGGGACCGCGAACGAATGTCTGATTCGACAGGCCGTTACCCACTAGGCACCAAACCCCATCCGACACTTCATACATTTTCGGTACCAGACGTCCCGTGTGGGCGTGCAGCGACTGGTCGGCGAGTCGACCTTGTTCATCGGCCTCGACACG
>DGLO01000144.1:6403-42182 GCA_002388005.1 Candidatus Neomicrothrix sp. UBA4542 | reverse complement strand
CTATTCACATTTAAAGTTCAGCGACAAACCTTTAATGGGGTCAGTCACAGCAGCTGAACGAGCTGCCGACTCAATCGAATTATGTCGCCTCGCCTTCGACGGGGATTTGAACGGCCGAACGGTTATGACCAGCCTGATTAACGCATCTTCTCCCTTGCGTTGGGACGCGACGATGCTTGGGGCGGCAAAGGTGTACGCGGAAAGTAACCAAGCGTGCATCATTTCGCCTTTCATTTTGGCTGGCGCCATGTCACCCGTCACTATCGCGGGACTAGCAGCTCAAGCTTTAGCCGAAGCGCTTTCGGGCATGGCATTTTGCCAACTAGTGCGGCCAGGGGCTCCCGTTGTCTTTGGGACGTTTGCTTCGTCAATGTCGATGGCTACAGGCGCCCCTACCTTCGGAACTCCAGAAGCCGGACTTGCGATCTATGTAATGGCTGCCCTTGCTCGGCGAGTCGGTGTCCCGTTCCGATCCGGTGGCCAGCTGACTGCGTCCAAGGCTCCGGATGCCCAAGCAGCGTATGAATCGCTGGCCACTCTGTTGCCAACGATGCAAGCTGGCGTAAATTTCGTTCTCCATGCCGCGGGTTGGATCGAAGGTGGGTTGGCGCTTAGCTACGAAAAACTCGTGATGGACGCCGATCAGTTGGGCATGATGCAGGTATATGCGGATGGCGTAGATCTGACGGAAAATGGGCAGGCTATGGACGCGTTCCGCAGCAATCCGCACGGACAACATTTTCTAGGTAACGCACACACCTTGGAGAATTTCGAGGCGGCGTTTTACCGCTCAAATATCGCCGATAACAACAGTTATGAGCAATGGTTGGAGGAAGGTGAGATGAGCGCCGCTCAGCGTGCCAACGTGATGTGGAAGCAAATATTGGCAGATTACGAACCACCTCCACTTGATGAAGCAGTCGACCTAGCAATGATCGACTACGTCGAACGTCGCAAAAGTGAGGAACCGGACGCGATTGGCTGATCAACCGCCAACCACAACCCCCGTGCCTATCACTGCTAGCGCTATACCCCAAACTTGTCTGATGCTGACCTGATCTTTGAAAACGAGCCAGCCGACGAGAATGCTGAACACCGGAAACAGAGACATGGCCACAACTGTGGGCAACGGATCAAATTGCAGTCCAACCAAGAAAGCGACACTTGTCGCGCCCCCGCTTACGCCTGCTGCTATTGCCGTTAGTCGCGTTCCTCTCGGAGGCGTCATCCTTGCTCCAACTGCGGTGGCGACAAGAATCATGATTGCGAAGGCAAGCAGTCGCTGGCTAACGAGCACCCATGTTCCGCCAACCATGGTGACCTTGAGTAGAACTCCGAAGCCGAAACCGTAACCGAGACCAGAGGCCAGACCCCAGATGGCACCCGCTCTAACATTTACTCCGAGTCGCCCGTCGGCTGTCACCAACACCAAACCGACCAATGCAATTCCGACTCCAAATCCGCTGAAATATGAGATCTCAACGTCAGTAGCTAACGCCCAAAAGACTGGGACCACGGTGGCGACGACCGCCGCTATAGGCGCCACCACCGCAGACGACGTTGTCTTCAGACCCATGTAGTAACAGCAAAGCCCTGTGGCGGCCCCGAAACCCGAGAGAGCGCCTAAGAACAGATCGCCGCCGTCCGGTGGTCGGTTCCAAAATAGAAGTGAGATAATCAATGTAATGGCGGCTACACATTGCATCGCCGTCGCGCTAGTAATAGGTGAAGAGCGGTTTGACACGCTACGACCGAATAAGTCCCCCACCCCAATCAAGAGAGCAGCAAAAACTCCAAAGAGGGCGCCAATCATTGATGATCTATCGGGGCGGACATCAACGCGAGGGTACGCTGCCCAACGGTTAGTGACTCCTGGATAGAGAGACGACGAAAGCTTTGCAGAGCGACGAGGGAATCATCTACGACTTCGTGATCGTCGGGGGTGGTTCGGCCGGGTGCGCCCTCGCTAATCGCTTGACTGCCGATCCCTCTAATCAGGTGCTGGTACTAGAAGCAGGACGGCCGGATTACATCTGGGATCCGTTCATCCACATGCCTGCCGGATTTGCATTCCCGCTGGGTTCGCGATTTTACGACTGGAAATATGAAACGGAACCCGAAGCCTCCATGAACGACCGTCGGGTGTATCACGCTCGAGGCAAGGTGCTTGGAGGCAGTTCAAGCATCAACGGCATGATTTTCCAGCGAGGCAATCCGTTGGATATGGAGCGTTGGGCTGAACAACCCGGCATGCAGGCGTGGGATTACAGTCACACTCTCCCCTATTTCAAACGACTCGAATCGTGTCTTGCCGGTGGAGACCACTGGCGTGGCGACAGTGGCCCACTCAAGCTCGAACGTGGACCAGCGAAAGGCCCTCTTTTCGAGGCGTTCTTCCTTGCATGCCAACAAGCGGGCTACTCCTTGACTGAGGACGTAAACGGATATCGGCAAGAGGGATTCGCCGCATTTGATCGCAATATCCATAAGGGACGTCGGCTTAGCGCTGCACGGGCCTATCTGCACCCAGTAATCAATCGTCCGAATTTGACCGTTCGTACCCGCACGCACGTAACCCGAGTCTTACTTGAACAACGGAGAGTTACTGGAGTGGAAAGCGTTCAACGTTCCATGTTCGGCAACCATCACGCTTCGATTCGATACAACGCCCGAAATGTTATTTGCTGCGCGGGTGCTCTCAATACCCCCCAGTTGCTGCAACTGAGCGGCATCGGACCGAAGCGATTATTGGAGAAGTTCGGAATTCCAGTTGTGGTGGACCTGCCAGGGGTAGGAGAAAACCTTCAAGATCATCTGGAGGTCTATATCCAACATGCGTCGTTGCAGAACATCACTCAGCAGCCCAATCTTTCCGTTTGGCGTCGTCCACTGATTGGATTGCAATGGTTGTTTCGACGCGGTCCTGCCACTACCAACCATTTTGAAGCCGGTGGATTTGTTCGCAGCAGCAGTGACGTGGATTACCCGAATTTGATGATGCATTTCTTACCATTAGCAGTTCGATATGACGGAGCGGCGGCGCCAACTGCACATGGCTACCAGGTCCATGTCGGCCCGATGTATGCAGACACACGGGGGGAAGTCATGATTCAGTCAGATGACCCATTCGCTAAGCCCCAAATTCGCTTCAACTACCTCAGCACACCCAATGATCGAAAAGAATGGGTCGAAGCGGTCAGGACGGCCCGTGAAGTTCTTAGACAACCTGCATTCGATGGAATTAACGGCGGCGAAATCTCCCCTGGCCCTGGTGTGAGAACCGCTGACGAAATTCTTAGTTGGGTTCGACGCGATGCCGAAACTGCTTTACATCCTTGCGGAACAGCTCAAATGGGAATTGGAGAAAACTCGGTTGTGCACCCCCAAACGATGAGCGTTCACTCCATCGATGGGTTGCAAGTTGTGGACGCATCAGTAATGCCATTCATAACTAACGGCAACATCTACGCCCCGACGATGATGATCGCCGAGAAGGCAGCCGACTTGATTCTTGGAAACGAACCGTTGACACCCGAGTCACCCGACTTCTATCAGTAAGTGCTGTCGTCGGTTTTGGCTACTGTCCAGGCGCTTGGCGCGGACGGCGATAGAGCAACGCAACAACCATCCGTGAAGCGCGCAAAGGGAAAGGTTGGAAAGGCTGTTGCTCGTCGACAGAAGGTGCCTCATGGAAGAACACCCGATAGACCAAATATGCGGTTGCCGCGCTAAATATCGCACCCGTCATCCAGAAAAATATATCGAGTGAAACACTCAGTGCAGGAGCCGCCAGCAAGGGCCCAAGGAATGCCCCGATACCGTTCACTCGTACAAGTAGGGCTGCCGCTCCCGCCCGTTGGCTTTGTTCGAGCCAATCATTCGTGTACGCGATAGCGACCGAGTAGATCGGAAACGCGAGGCCACCCATCAATGTGAGGCAAACGATCGACGCTACATCTTTGCCGTTGAATGCAAGCATTGAAAAGCACAGGGCCGCCGCCCCTGCTGACGCTGCAGTGAGCACACCCCGCCGAGGCATTCGGTCAGACATTCGACCGATCGGAATTTGAAAGAGTACAGACCCGGCCAGCGGTGCTCCCACAAAGTTTGCGATTTGAAGAGAACTCCATCCTTTGGCAGCACCGTAGATTGGGCCGAGACCGACGATGATGCCCAAGGTCATACCCGAGAACAGGCAGATAACGAGTCCAGTTGGAACAATCGAATACAAAGCTCGGAAACTCAAGGGTTCTGGTACGACTGCCGGTGGCGTGGTTCTGCTTGACAATGCGATCGGTACGAGAGCTATGGACACCATGATTGACGCAAGGGCAAAGAGGGTGAAACCTCCGGTGCTGGCAAGCCCTACTGAATACTGACCCCCCAAAGTGGCAGCGATTGCAACCACCATGTAGACGCTCAGAAGCCGGCCCCGGTTTTCGTTGGTGGCGAGGTCATTGAGCCAAGATTCACCAATGACGTACAAGGCTGCGCAGCAAATTCCGAAAACAACACGGCACAACCCCCAGCTAATGGGATTTATCCAGAAACCCTGCAGCAGCACAACACAGGAAGCAGTCGATGCCAATCCAGCGAAAGTCCGAATGTGGCCAACCTTGGCCAGAGCGTGTCCCACGACTCGCGTTCCGACGATGAAACCTGCGTAATACGACGTCATTACCAGGGCGGCGCTAAGAGTGCTGAAGCCAGCCTCTTGAGCTCTTAAGCCTAGGAGTGGACGTTGAAGACCAACTCCTGCTTGCAGTAGAGCTATCCCCAAGAACAGCGACCATGCGTTACCGGCGATGGAAGGCTTGGTCAAAACTATCTCAGTCGTGTGAGGGCAGGCCAGAGGCCTGGGAGGGGTCAGCAGTATGCCGGTTTTAGAAGCGGCTCGTCGGTCTCGGAGATGATTAGTGGCTATTTCTCGACAGGGAGTCAGGACTTTTTGGAGGGTTCGTACTTAGGGGCGTGGACGTATTGCCAACCAAATCGCCCCTTTATGCATAAATGGCCTGAGGTGACCGAATGATCGGACGGTGAAGTGACCTTAAATATCTGGTTGTTTTGCGTATGAAGTTCAAGACTGCAGCCGACGCCGCAGTAAGAACAGATGGTTTCGGTAGTGCTTTGGTCCTCGGGTCGCCACTCGTCCGATTCGCGGAGGTCAAATTCAACCTTAAATTGAAGGGCATTAGTGGGGCAGACCCCAACGCAATTTCCGCAATAGACACATGCAGATTCGGGTAGTTCAACTTCGTATTCGGTGGAGACCCGAGCATCGAAGCCGCGCCCAGCAATGGCGATGGCGAACGAATGTTGGGCGTCGTCTCCGCAAGCTTCAACGCACTTGTAGCAAAGAACGCATCGATCGTATGCGCGTACGAAAAGATCGTCTTCGATCTTTACTTCGTCGTTGTTCTTTTCTGGAGAGATGTAGCGGTCGAGATCGATTTGGTACGACTCGGCCCACTCTTGAAGCTCCGCACTTTGTGACAAGTCGTTAGTGGAAGCCAGAAATTCCAAGATCATTCTCCGGCTGTGTCGAACCCGATCTGAATCGGTCTCGACTCGGATGCCGTCTTCACACAGACGCGAGCACGATGGGATCAGGGCTCGTGTGCCTTCTTGTTCAACCACACAAAGCCTGCACGCATTCACCGGGGTCAGGTTCTCTGCCCAACACAGAGTTGGAATTTCTACGCCAGCGAGTCGGGCTGCTTGAAGAAGAGTGGTTCCCTGCTCGACGGTTACTGCTGTGTCATTGATATGTACCGACACTTCTGAAACATCTTGTTGAGTCATGACATGTCCGCCTGGAGAAGTCCTAGGTCAAGAGCTGACTGAACGGCGGACGCCGCCGTGTGGCCGAGACCGCAAATAGAAGCGTCGCTCATTACTGCGGAGATATCGTCAAGTAGTTGTCTTTGCGCGGCATCAGGGCCCTTGTCTGTGATCTGTAGAAGCACTTCATGTTGCCGCGTTGTCCCTATGCGGCAAGGCACACATTGGCCACAAGACTCATCACGAAAAAATTTCGCTAATCGACGCACGATATTTCCCATGTCGACCTCGGTTGAGAAAACGGTGATGGCCCCAGAACCGAGCGTTGTGTCGCGGGCTGCTGCATCCTCCAGCGTCAGTGGGAGATCCAGCATTTCTGGCCCCACGAACCGACCGGCCGCGCCGCCCATAAGAATTGATTGGAGGGACCCGGTGACTCCCCCCGCCATCTCTAACAGCTGACCGAGAGGTGTCCCAAATGGCGTCTCGTACAGGCCAGGTGAACCCACGTGACCGGACACGCAAAACAACTTGGTGCCGGGGGAAAGATCGGTTCCTAGAGCACGGTACTCATCCACTCCCCTATCTAATATTTCCAGGACGTTGATTAATGTTTCTGGGTTGTTAATGACTGTCGGCTCTCCAAATAGGCCGCTCGTTGTCGGAAACGGTGGTTTGTTACGTGGTTCTCCACGTCGACCTTCGATGGAATTAAATAAGGCGGTCTCTTCACCACAGATATAGGCCCCAGCTCCGCGGCGGATTTCAATATCGAATGAATGGTTGGAGCCTGCGATATTGGTCCCCAGTAATCCGGAAGCACGAGCACTTTCTATGGCCCGGGTAAGTCTTTCTGTAGCGAGTGGATATTCACCTCGGATGTACACCCATCCGTGGCGTGATCCCGTGGTGACCCCAGCGATGGTCATCGCTTCGATAACCGCAAACGGGTCATTTTCGAGTATCAGACGGTCCTTGAAGGTTCCCGGTTCGCTTTCATCTGCATTGGCGACGATGTGTTTGGATTCGGAGGTAGCGGCCGCGACGGAGCGCCATTTTCTGCCAGTCGGAAAACCTGCCCCGCCCCGTCCAGATAGACCCGATGCCGTCAGCTGGTCTAAGACTGCTTCCGGCCCCATGTCGAGAGCGAGATTCAACGCGTTATAGCCGCCGTGGGAACGATAGGAGTCAAGGTCGCTGGGGTCCGTTACGCCAAACCGTTTAAGTAATCGGAGGGCGGGGCTTCCTTGTTGTCGATGAACCAAGCCATCGGCGTCGGCTGGAACGTTGTCGGGTTTGCCGAGTTCCTGAATGAACATAGCGGGGGCTCGGTCGCATTGACCAAGACATGGACTTTCGTGGACTTGGCACCCAGCCTCGCGTAGCTCAAGGATCAACTCGGCAGAGCCTGCTACGGCACAGCTTGGGTCAACGCAAACGCGGTGTCTGGGGCCAGGTTGGGATGGTTCCTCGGTTTCGAACAAATCATAAAACGACGCAACACCGTAGGCCTCGGCCGGTGGAACCTGCAGCACTTCCGCCAAGTAATTGAGACCACCAGGGCTGATCCACCCTTTAGAGTTTTGGAGCAGGTGGAGTCCGGGGAGGAGGAGGTGACGGCTCGCGCGTCGGCGGCTGAGTCCGCCACGTACCAGCCGTTCTCCTTGCCGCATAACAGCGGGCTCGCCCACAAGAGAGTCGATCGCTCCTATTTCCTCGTCATCAGCGCGTGCATCGCTGAACTGCAGATCAGCCATGAGAGGTTCCAAGCGGGAGTTTGTCGATTCGGATCGACGCGGCCTTAAATTCCGCTGTGCCGCTTCGCTTGTCCCACTCGTCATTAGTGAGGACATTGAGGTCGACTAGCTCCGGGAAATGGAATGTGGAAAAGGCCAGACCAGCGGCTTGGTCTGATTCAATTTTGATGTTCATTTGGACGCTGCCTCTGGGCGAGGACACGACGACTCGTTCTCCGTTAACAAGGCCAAGATCGACGGCGTCGACGGCGCTGATTTCGAGATGAGATCCGGAACGAATTGGGGATTCGTATCCACTCGACTGAACACCTGTGTTGAATGAGTCGAGTGTTCTGCCGGTAGTCAGCCGCAGCGGAAACTCGTCCGTCAGCTGCTCTTTGGGTCCTTCGTGATTGGTGATGGAGAACGGAGCGGGGTCCCGGCCATCAAGATCATCTTCCCAGAGCCAGGAGTGCAGATAAACAGTGCCTGGGTGATCGAGAGACGGACATGGCCACTGTAAGCCGCGCTCATTCTCAAGGCGTTCGTAACTCATGCCCGCGTGCATCGGCGACAGCGATCGAAGTTCGTTCCAGAGCTCTTCGGGCGTGGTCGTGTTCCAGTCAGCGCCCATCCGTGAAGCAAGGTCGCCGATAATTTCGTAGTCATGGCGGCAGGATTCAGGTGGATCGACTGCTGGTCGGACCCTCTGCACTCGTCGTTCGCTAGAAGTGACAGTTCCGTGGGATTCCGCCCAGCCTACGGTCGCGGGAAAAACGACGTCTGCTAGCTGTGCCGTGCGCGTCAGAAATATGTCCTGCACCACGAGAATCTCGAGTTCATTGAGCAACTTTCTAGCGTGTTCCACATCAGCCTCTGAATCGGCGGGGTTTTCGCCGATCACGTACAAGGCGGTGAGGTCACCTCGCTCCATCGCTTCAAACATCAACGTCAAATGCAGCCCAGGTGTTGGATTGATTTCGCGACCGTATACAGCTTCAAATTTGGATCGAATTGTTGTGTCCGACAGGTCCTGAAAGCCAGGGAGTTTGTTTGGCAAAGCCCCCATATCGCCGCCGCCCTGAACGTTGTTTTGACCGCGAAGCGGAACGAGTCCTGAGCCCCACCTTCCGACATGTCCGGTCAAGAGTGCAAGATTGCAGAGTGACAGTACGTTTTCGACGCCGTTGTGGTGTTCGGTGATGCCAAGAGTCCACAGAATTTGGGCTGTGGAGGCCGTTGCGTATTCGTGGGCCAACTCGCGAATGGCATCGGCCTGAAGCCCAGTCATTTCGGCTGCTCGCTCCAGGGTGTAGTAATCAACGTGGGCGGCGAAGGCTTCGAACCCCACCGTTGCGCGGTCTATGAATTCTTTGTCGTGAAGGTCCGAGGAAATGATCTCTCGCGACATAGCGTTGGCCAACGCGATGTCTGTTCCCACGTCCAACCCCAACCACAGATCTGCAAACTTCGCCGAAGCAGTTCGCCGGGGATCGACGGCATACATTTTCGCGCCGTTCGATAGCCCCTTGAGGACGTGATGGAAGTAGATCGGGTGGGCATCTCGTGCGTTTGAACCCCAAAGAAGTACAAAATCTGTTTCTTCTACCTCCGCGTATGACGAGGTTCCACCGCCAGCTCCAAAGACTGTCGCCAGACCGACGACGCTAGGAGCGTGTCAAGTTCGGTTGCAGGAGTCGATGTTGTTGGAACCAATGACAGTTCGAATAAATTTCTGGGCAGCGTAGTTCATCTCGTTGGTGCTTTTTGAGCAGCTGAAGAGCCCGAAAGCCGCACTTCCGCGGTCTTTGATGGTTGAAGTAAATCCCTGGGCGGCGCGTTCAAGAGCTTCATCCCATGACGCGGCGCGAAGCTCTCCCTTATCGCGAACCAGAGGTTGCGTGATCCGCGCCATGGGCGTGGAGTGGTCTGCCGATGAGGCCATGGAGACTCCCTAGTCCTGGTCGCTGCGAAGCGTTGGGCACCCCTCAGTGTACGGGTGCCAAGAGAGGTGCTTTGGTGCGGGTTGCGTTCAAAATTCGAAAATATTTATTCGGTGATGCTCTCGCTCGGAAGTGATGAGATCAGTGCCGAGCTAAACGGCAAGAGCGGGTCGTCAACACCCCACTTGACATAAACGTTCCACGATGTGGCACACTCGTCTCGGAGGTCTTGATGGCGGTAGTTCAATCGGTGCATCGAGCGTTCGCCATTTTGAGAGCACTCTCTTCGGGGTCGATGGGGGTGACCGAAGTCTCGCAACGAGTCGGTTTGCCAAAAAGCACGGTCGCGCGGCTGTTAGCAGCGCTGGATGAGGAAGGCGCCGTTCGACAGGAAAGACCTGGAGGACGGTATTCGCTTGATGAGGGTCTTCTTGATCTCGCCGGTGAAGTTAGCGGCGACCGCAACCTAATTGCCGTCGCTCGATCACACTTGTTAGACCTGGTCGATTCAATCGGCGAGACAGCGGGCATTGGGATACGCGACGGCCGAGAGGTCTACTACGCGGATCACGTCATGTTTGATGGCGAGGTACAGGTCAGAAATTGGACCGGCGAACACGCTCCTTTACACCTTGTTCCCTCGGGCCTTGTTTTCTTAGCGCACATGACGTCTGATGAGCTTGATGCCTACCTGGAGGGACCCTTGGCAATGACGACCCAACACAGTCAAGTGAGTCCTTCCCAAATTCGGCAACGACTCGGACAGGTGCGGCGGGTCGGATATTGCTGGGGGTATCAAGAGTTTGCAGAGGGCCTCAACTCTGTAGCTGCTCCGGTTTTCAACTCCCGGGGTGAAGTGATTGCGGCTCTTCATGTTCATGGCCCCGCATACCGTTTTCCAGACCCGGAGCGAACTCATGATCTGGGTATGACACTAGGTTCGGCTTGCGAGCGAATGAGTCTCCAACTTACTTAGCCATAAAGCTGAACATCGACCTTGACGGCGTCAGTTTCTGCGTCGGCGAACTTCATCTACGACGGCGGGAATTACCTCATGAAGGTCGGCAATGACCGCGTATCCCGCTTTGGTGACGATGTTGGCTTCGGAATCAGTATTGATCGCGAGAATATTCTTTGACGCCATCGCCCCAACCCAGTGCTGTATCGCACCGGAGATTCCACAAGCGATATAGATCTCAGGTGCGATCCGGGTACCGGTCTGCCCGACCTGATCCGCGTGGCTTCTCCAACCATTATTAGTGACGGCCCGAGAGCACCCGACGCGACCGCCGAGAAGCTCCGCCAACTCCTCCAGCGGAGCGAATCCTTCGGCCGAACCAACGCCGCGACCGCCCGACACCACCACAGATGCAGTCGAGAGGGTCACTCCGTCAGTGAGGGTTACTCGATCTCGAATTATGGTGCGCTCAAGATTACTGTCGAGGTCCACTTCCTGGGTGATGAGTTCAGTTGGTGTCGTTAGCGGAGCTATGCCCGGCTCAACAGCGTGTTGACCATACGACACGATCAAGGTTTCGGTATCAATGGTGATGTCTTCGAGTAAGGACCCACCCCATTGCATGCGTGTTACTTCCCACAGATCACCGCGTTGAATTTGAAGGCTGTTAGCGGTAAATGGAAGTCCCATTCTCGCGGCAATGTGAGCGAGAACTTCGTTCCCCCGATCTGTCCCGACAGCGAGAATTATGGAGGGAGAACGTTCCTTAGCTAGTTCGGTGATCGCCTGACCCCATGCTTCGGGACCGTAATCTGACAAAAGGGGCGACGTTAAGCAGAACGCGATTGGTATTCCGTACTCCGCGCAAACTCCCTGAAGGTCGGCCGCTTCTTGCCCAACTAGGACAGCAATCGGACTCATGGAGTGGGCTGCGGCGAGTTCCCTGGCAGCAGTTAGAGCTTCAGCGGCCGAGGGCTCCGCTTCCCCGCGGTCGTGCTCCACGAGGACCAGAATTTCACCCATCACAAAACTCCCAACTCGTCGAGCAGGTCGACGATTGGGCCAGCGGCGTCCGCACTGTCACCAAGAATTTTGGTTTCGGTAATTCGTTCCTCGGGCTGATGCAGGCGGACCTTTGTCTGCCTGCCTGGGTTTGCTTCACTGGCAATAATGGTGATCTCAGCTTTTTTCGATGCCAGTCGGCCCTTCATAGTCGGGTAGCGCGGCAGGTTGATGCCTTCTCGGATGCCCAAGACTGCAGGTCCCGGGAACTGGTAAACCTCATAGCCAGCGTCGACTTCCCGTCGCACGGTGAAACCAGCTTCGGCAATGTCGATGCCTTTAATGCCGTTAACCACAGGTCGGTCGAGAGCGACAGCGACTCGCACTCCGACCTGGTAGCCACCGGCGTCTGCGGATTCGTTTCCGAACATAATTAGGTCGAATTCGCCGCCGGCCGCCTCTAGGCCGCTGATTGCCTGAATGATCGCGTCCGCGGTGTGTTCGGGATCCCAGTCGTGACCGCTGTCATTGGGTATGAGTACGAATTCGGTGCCGCCAACGCTGGCCGCGTAACGTAGTTGTTCCTCAGCTTCGGTCGGTCCAGCTGTTAAAACCGTAACGGTGCCGCCGTGCTCCTCAATAATTTGTGCGGCCTCTTCGAGGGCGCACTCCTCGTGAGGGCTTGTTGTAAAGCCGAGATGCGCTGTATCCACGTTTAGCTCATCAGATCTGACGTTGATACGTGAACCTGGTGCAGGGACTCTTTTCACGCAGACCAGAATCCGCATGCATGCTCCTCACTGATGGTGCTAGTACGGTCGAACTCTAAGCCTTCATCCGAGCATTATCGGGATCGAAGAGAGCCAAATTAGTTCCTGTTGCGGCGACTGTCACAGGGTAGGTTTCATTTTGGTACATGACTTTGAGTTCGGTACCAACCTCACACAAGTCGATCGGCAGATAAGCCATTAACAAATATTTACCGACCGATGGGGCGTTGCCGGCTGTGGTTACTCTGCTTACTCTGCCTTTCGCGTCGACGATGCGGTCGCCGCTGGCCGAAAGAACAGGTTCATTACCGGCGCCCATCGGGAATCGAGGGTAACCGTCGGCGCAGGTGTGGTCTTCCACAGTCAGGACACACAGCTGAGCGCAAGGGTCCTCCTCGCGGGCTGCCAGGTACGCATCTTTACCAATAAAATTCGCAGCCTTGACCTTCGGCCTTGCTAACCCCGCTTCGACAGGGGTGTATTCGTTTTCCAGTTCGGCCCCCATCAGGCGATAACCCTTTTCGATTCGACCACTGGTGCCGTACACGGCTGCGCCAACAGGGCGCAGATTGAAGTTTTCGCCTGCATCGGAAATTGCGTCCCATAAAGCAAGACCGTGTTGCATTGGGGTGTAAATCTCGAACCCGGCATCTCCCACATAAGAAACACGAAACATTTCTGTCGGGATGCCAGCGATCAATATCTTTTGGCAAGTGCCGTAGGGGAATGCATCTTGAGTCAGGTCCGATTCGGTGAGTTCTGACAGGAGGGGAATTGCATTTGGACCCCACACTCCTAATGTGCATACAGCGTTTGTCCTGTTTTCGAATTGAACAGAAGCATCCTCTGGAAGGTTGTGTCGGAACCAATATTCGTCGCGACCACCATCAAATGCGCCGGTGATGACCCGGAATCGGTCGTCGTCGAGCCGAAGGATTGTCAAATCTGATCTAAAACCACCTGAGCTGTTCAATACGGGCGTGTATATGGATCCGCCAACCTTGACATCACACTTATTTACGACCATGTGTTCGATGTAGTCGAGCACCCCTGAACCTGACACCTCAAAAATTTGGAATGCTGAGAGATCGACGATGCCCACGTTGTCGCGCAGGTGGAGATGTTCTGCATCAGATATTGGGGTCCACCAACGAGCATCCCATTCGTGTTGACGCTCGCTGATTTCGTAAGTGGCGACTAGGTCGAGATTGGATTCGTACCAGTGCGGCCGCTCCCAACCGCCAGCCTCAAAGTAGAACGCCGCTAAGGCGTCCGTCCGGGCCTTAACGGGCCCTGTGGTGATGTCTCTTCGGCTCGCCCACTGTTCTCTCGGGTGCACAATCCCGTAGGTCTTGTTGAAGTGCTCCTCTGCGCGGGCCTCTATATGGGTTACGTTGCGTTGCTGCGGGTAGAAGCGAGTGATATCTGCGCCGTGTGGGTCAGTCAGGTGCGGATAGCCATGGGTCATCCATTCGGCGACGAGGAGGCCGACCCCAGGGCCTTCTTTGACCCAAACAGCAGCAGCGGACCACAGATTTTCGACCTCAACTGTGGGTCCAATCACCGGGTTTGCGTCAGGAGTGAGAGAAAGCAAGCCGTTGATGGCGTATTTGATTTCCCCATCCCCCAAGAATTCCATTAACTCGATCGCTTCCTCCATCTGTTGGTCAAAGTCGTCGGCTGTGAACGGCATTTCGGTCGGACTCAGCGCGGCTTCCTCGTTGGAGGGGATGTCATCGACCCGATGAAGAATTGGACGATGAGCGTAGGATCCGACTTCCATTGATCCAGCAGATTGCCGCTCGTAGCAGAAAGTGTCCATGTCGCGAACGATGGGATATGCAAGCTCTTGTTGCGTTTCGACCAAGACGTCGAAAGGACCCACGTCAGCCATTTGGTGGACGGCGGGAGTGAGGGGAATGGTTGCACCTGCCATTTCAGCGAGCCGTGGGCTCCAGACGCCACAAGCGATGACGACTGAGTCACATTCGATGCGACCTTTGTCGGTAACTACTGCTCGAATAGTTGGCTTTTTGGGGCCGGGTGCTGTCTCGATATCGGTGACTTCAGTATTGGCAAACACCTGTAAATTCCCGGCGTCTTGAGCTCTTTTCCGCATCTGAGTGCCTGTCTCCAAGGAATCGACGGCGCTGACACTTGGGGTATAGAAACCACCCAAGATCACGTCTTCGGAGACAAAGGGAACGCGTTCCTTTACTTCTGCAGGGGTGAGCAGTTCAGATGGAATTCCCCAGCAAGTAGCGGACGTCATTCGGCGCTTAAATTCCTCCATCCGCTCCTCAGTCCGAGCCACTTCAATTCCGCCGCAGGTGGTTTGGAGTCCAAGTTCTTCGTATTGCTTCTGGCTCTCCAACGTGAGGTCCACGATCTCTTTGGAGTGGTCCGCCGGAAAAATGAAATTCGATGCGTGGCCGGTTGACCCTCCCGGGTTAGGGAGTGGGCCTTTGTCCAGGAGGACGATCTCTTTCCAACCCATGTCACTCAAGTGTCCGACTACGCAGTTCCCGACGATGCCGGCGCCGATAACGACACAGCTAGCCTTTGTTGGAAAATCACTCACTTTGGTCCTCTTCATTCGTCGTGTTGGGCCTCTTGATCTTCGCCAGGCATAGAAAGCGCCGGAAGGAGAACATAGTGCCTAATACGACTGTTGTTGCCATCAAATGACCCTGCCACTTCCCTTTAGGAGATTCTGTATGATGGAACTGTTCCGTAGAGTGAAACGATATATCTCCCTATTCGCGCTGTCTATATCTCACCCCGCCACCCGAATCCGCAACGGCCCGCACTGAGAGCCACGAGAGGTCTCATGACAATTCCCAGCGATCTTGAGATAGCGAACGAGGCTTCGCTCCGTCCGCTCCCGGAAATTGCTTCGGAGGCCGGAATCCCGGTCGACTGCCTGGAGCTCTACGGCCAGGGAGCAGCGAAAATCCAACTCGACGCTATTCCGCAGATGGAAGGGCGTGACCTCGCAAAATACGTTGTCGTGTCGGCGATCACCCCGACACCCCTTGGTGAGGGGAAGACGACGACGACCGTCGGACTAGGCCAGGCCTTCCAACACATTGGCCGAAGCGCCACAATCGCCATTCGTCAACCATCGATGGGTCCGACATTCGGAATCAAAGGCGGCGCGGCCGGCGGTGGCTACAGCCAAGTGGTGCCGATGGAGCTGTTTAACCTGCATCTAACTGGCGACATGCACGCTGTGACCGCGGCTCACAACATGTGTGCTGCGGTGTTGGATGCCCACCTTTTTCACGGCAACGACTTAGGAATCGATATACACAACATCACCTGGCGACGAGTCGTGGACATAAATGATCGAGCTCTCCGCAACGTAACTCTTGGGCTGGGCGGACGTTTGGATGGGATACCAAGAGAAAGCGGTTTTGACATCACTGCAGCGTCGGAGGTCATGGCGGCTCTCGCGCTCGCGACGTCATTGCAGGATCTGCGCGCCAGGATGGGTCGAATCGTGGTCGGCTACACCAAGTCGGGTGATCCGGTGACCGCCGAAGAACTCGGAGTTGCAGGGTCGATGACGGTCATTCTCCGTGAGGCAATAAAGCCGAATTTGATGCAGACATTGGAGGGAACACCGGCCTTAGTCCATACCGGCCCTTTTGGAAATATAGCGACCGGGAATTCGTCGATCGTCGCAGATCAGATCGGAATCCGGACTGGCGATTTCTTGCTTACGGAAGCGGGTTTTGGCGCTGACATGGGAGCGGAGCGTTTCTTCAACATTAAGTGCCGCTATTCGGGATTAGTTCCAGATGCAGCGGTTTTGGTCGCCACCGTCCGAGGGTTGAAAGCGCATTCAGGAAATCACCGAATTGTTGCGGGTAAAGCGCTACCTGAAGCGCTGCTGATGGAGAATCCCGATGAAGTTCATGCCGGTGGCGACAACTTGCGCAAGCAACTCGAGAACATGAGGGTTCATGGCGTCACTCCGGTGGTGGCAATCAATACCTTCCCGGGCGACCACGAGATGGACCTGGAAGCCATAGCGGACATCGCCACCGAGTATGGGGCCCGCTCCGCGCGTTGCACCCATTTCGCTGATGGTGGGCGCGGCGCGACCGAACTAGCTGAGGCAGTCTCGGACGCAGCTGAAGAGGACAGCCATTTCTCGACCCTGTATCCCGACGATATGGAACTTCGGGACAAGATTCGGACCGTAGCCACGACCGTATACGGGGCAGATGACGTGTCGTTCAGCGTGCAGGCCAACAAACAGCTCGACAGCTATGAAAGAAATGGTTTCGGACACCTACCCGTTTGTATCGCTAAGACCCATTTGTCGATCTCCTCGGATCCTAAATTGGTTGGCGCGCCGACTGGATGGACCCTTCCGGTCCGGGAGGTCCGAGCGTCGGTCGGCGCGGGCTTCGTGTATCCAATTTGTGGGGATATGCGAACCATGCCCGGCCTGGGCAGGAACCCTGCGGCCAAAAATATTGACATCGACGCCGATGGAAACATCGTGGGGCTGAGTTAGGTACGCAGCCGATGACCCTTTTCTCTAACGCGGGTCGGATGGACCGGTCGACAGCAGCACCCCTCCGCCGACGTTTGCTGTCGGCAGCGCGGTTCGAGGTCATTCCCCTGAATAATCTCTCGTCCCAATTAGCCCATCTCCCCCTCGGTGCTTCGGTTTCTGTTACGGCTTCACCAAATAAGTCGCTTGAAGACACTTGGCGTTTGACTAGCGATTTACTCAGTCGCGGACTGCGACCTGTCCCCCATCTGGCTGCGAGAATGGTTGAGAGCCATCAACAGTTGAAGCGACTGGTACAGGAACTGGCAGACCTAGGTTTGAGCGAACTTTTTCTTGTAGGGGGTGATGCCCCGGCGCCTTTTGGGCCATACGAAGATTCGGTGGAAGTCCTCCAAGCGATTTTGGAACTCGACCATCAACTTGATCACATTGGCGTTACCGCGTATCCCGATGGACATTCGTTTATCGAATCACCAGTTCTCAGTAGCAGTTTGCGCAAAAAGCAGCAGCTGCTAGAGGAAGCCGGTATGCAAGGCCACGCAGCAACTCAAATGTGTTTCGATTCCGATGCCATCCGAGAGTGGCTGAAGCGCGAGCGACGCGAAGGCCTCAAGTTACCGATCCATCTAGGGATCCCGGGAGCCGTACAGCGGGCGAAGCTCTTATCAGTTGGCGCCAGGCTCGGTGTGGGTGCGTCGCTTCGCTATTTGCAGAAAAATTCGGGGGCAATAGGAAGAATTTTGCTTCCCGGCGGGTACAACTCCAACAAGCTTTTATCTCCCTTAGCCGGATCGCTGGAAGAGTTGAATGTGACTGGATTGCATATCTTCACCTTCAATCAAATTGAAGCCACTGTCGCTTGGCGTGACAATGCAGTTGCGACCTTAAAGATCTGATTCCGCCAGATTCGATCAGGCTCTATCGACGATATCGACGCGCAAAACTGCATCTACCTGTCTCAGGTCGTGGAGTATTTGCGCTGACGGTGCCATGGAAGTCCTGATAGTTGCCACTGCAGCGGTCGGTGAGGCGCCAGCAAAAATTTCGTTTTGCATCTGCTGAACGTTGATACCAGCGCCCCGGAGACAGGCGAGAATAGCTGCCAACGCGCCGACCTCATCGCGGTGTCTCACAGAAATAGCGCACGCCCCGAGCGGGCGATCTACGAGATTGACGCAATTGAGGAGGTTGCCTTCGGTGTAAGCATCAATCACATCCACAACTCCGCCTGCAATGGCAGCTTGAGCTTGATGAGTTGAAGCTCCGATATGGTGCGTGCCGACAAAATTTGGATGCCCTGCGATCGCAATGCTCCAGTCAGCGGATGTTGCCGACGGCTCATCTTCATATACATCGAGTCCGACCCGTATGTCTTTGCTGTTCATCGATTCGAAAAGAGCTTCCTCATCGACGAGATCACCTCGTGCCGTATTCAGCAGGATTGCACCCTCAGGGAGATACCCGAGAAAGTGGCGATCCACGAATTTGCTAGTTCGATCCGTAAGAGGAAGATGTAACGAGGCAATGTCGACATCGTGAAGAAGCTCTTGTAGAGAATCGTAGAGGTCAATTCCAAGCTCACTGATGCGTGACAATGTGGCAGAACTTCGTTCGCTACGCCGTAACGCCCGCAGATGAAGGCCGAAGGCAGAGGCCCGTTGAGCTACTTCCAAACCAATTTCGCCGAGCCCGAGAATCGCAAGGGTGCGACCCTTGAGGCCGTCTGCGTTTGAGTAGGTGGCCTTAGCCCATCGGCCTTCGCGTAAGTCTGCGGTGGCAGCTGGGATTTGCCGGTCCACTGCCAGCAGCAAACCGAGCGTTAATTCTGCGACTGCGGCTGCATTGCGTCCAGGAACGTTGCAGACGTAAATACCCTGTTCGCTCGCTGCCTGACTGTCGATGGTGTCGGTGCCAGCTCCGGCTCGAATGATGAGTCCGAGTTGCGGGGCTGCGTTGATGGCTGATCTCGTCACCCGCGTGCTGCGGACCACGAGTACGTTGGCGTCCTGGATAAATTGGTCCAGGTTCTCAGCGGAGCAGTTGTGTGCTACCTCACAGTGATGCCCGCGGTCTTTGAGCATCTGAAGAAATGGGGTGCCGATCTCGTCAGCGAAAACAATGTGCACGTGTTCTCCCATCGGTTTGATTGGCTAACTCTGTCCGCGGGCCCTCACTGCGAACTATTCCACAATTGCGATCTGCCTGGTGGTCACGCAGCGGAATGAAGACGAGCAGGTTATGGAACGACATCTGCAACATCGATGATGATAAGAACAACGAGGAGTCCAATAACAGCGGCGTTGATCAGAGTCATCGGCCATTTCCATCGGTGGTCGGAGCGCCAAAATCGCCGAATGCTGAGAACGTTGGCGCCTACAGCGACGAGCCCAAGCGGTAATCCGATCCATGGGCCGACTCCTGAACTAATGCCCACCAACGGAGCCAGGAACGGCAAGATGACATACGCCAGGGCGCAACGGACGCCCGAGATCACCATTGAAGTGCTGAATACACGGGTGTCGATCTGGTTCGCCGAAGAAGTAACGGTCCTGTTCATCGGTGGCTTAGATCTCGCAGGCTAATTCGAGTTATCTGCAATTGTCGCGCTGGCAATCTGCAATCCTCCGGGCACCACAGTAATGGTTTGAGGTAGCGAACCGGCAGATTCTCCGTCGGCGCGCAATTCACAAGAATCAGCCGCGTGTAGAGGACTCATTTCCAGTTGGATCTCTCGCCCGCGAAGTATTTCGACGGCGGGATGTGATACGTGGGACCCGGAGAAAGTTTTGGGTAAAACACGCAACAGAGTGAAGGCAGAAGTGTCATGGATGAGGACGACTTCCATTGAACCGGAGGAAGCGCTTGCTTCGGGGGCAATTTTCATTCCTCCCCCAAAAAAAGGCGTGTTTGCAATCGCGATCAACAAACATGTTCGTTCAACCTCTCGTCCGTCGATCGTCATTTCGACTCGATATCGAGGTAAGCGCGACAATTCCATAAGAGTCGCCACGGTGTATTTGCTCGATCCCCGGGGCCATCGAAGTCGCTCAGCTCGAATGTTGACTGCTGCGGAAAATCCTGCGGTAGCGATCGTGGCACCAAAGCGAACTTGTTGCAAAGAGTCAAGCATTTTCAATACGTCTACAGAGGTGGGATCACCGAGGGCGACATCGGTAGCTTCGTCGATTGCCGTCGGAAGCTGGATTGCGGTGGCGAAATCGTTTCCCGTTCCCGCGGGCACGATGCCCAGAACGATCGAAGTCCCCGCAATTTCTTGGATGGTGTGATGCACTAGGCCATCACCTCCAACAGCGATCACGCGCGAGTGGCGGCCGACAGCCTCTTTGAGTATCTCGCGAGCGCCATCGACACTTTCGGATAACACAGACCTGGTGGGAATGCCGTAGTCCTTTAATAACACCCGTACGCGTTCACCGACTCGACCAGCGCGCCCTCGATTCGCTGCAGGATTCACGAGGAGTAAAGTTTCTGATTCGGTTTCGAAGGCATCTTGTTTCATGTGGGTCCCTCGTTGACTACGGTGACACAAACTGGCGAAGCATGGACGCTAAGCCAGATAGAAGTCCAATTGGATAAGAGGTTGAAATGGGTGGAGCACTCGACGGTATACGAGTCCTGGATTTGTCCACGTTGGTTCAAGGCCCACAAGCGGCCGCGATGTTGCACGATCTGGGAGCTGAGGTAATTAAGGTTGAACTTCCCGAAATCGGAGATATGGGCCGTCACGTGGGCATAATCCCCGAAGTAGGGACCTCCTCGTTCTTCATCGCAAACAATCGAGGGAAGCGTTCGGTCGCTTTGGATTTGCGCAGCGATGGCGGGCAGGAAGCCTTTTTGAGACTTGTGGAGACCTCGGACGTAGTTTTGTCGAATTTTCAACCAGGCACTCTTGACGAATGGGGGCTTGGGTATGAGGATTTAGCCGCGGTGAACCCGCGAATAATTTGGGCTGCCGGAAGTTTTCTGGGTCCGACGGGCCCGGATGCTCTTCGCGAAGGTGCAGACATCGCCGGCGAAGCCTACGGCGGCGTAGTTGCGGGAATAGGTAACGACGGAGAAGCGGTCACCACTGTTGCTTCGCTCTTAGCTGACCATTGCGGATCTCAAAATCTACAGACTGGGATTTTGGCTGCACTGTTCGCCCGCGAAAAGACGGGCCGAGGGCAACGCGTTGACGTCAGTTTGCTCGGTGGACAAATCTGGATGCAGGCAACCGAGTACACCCACTATTTCCTCACTGGTGAACTGGCAGGTAAATCCAACGGCGGCCATCCCCTGGTACACGCGCTATACGGCGTGTTCCCTACGTCTGATGGGGCGATCGCTATGGCGGGTTGTCCCGAACACCTGTGGGAGGGAATGTGCCGGGCTATCGAAAGACCCGACTGGGTCGATCACCCGCGTTTCAATACGTACTTCACAACGAAAGAAATAGCCGCCGAGATGCGCGAAGAATTTCTGCCCATCTTCGCTCAGCGAACCACCGATGAATGGGCGGTCCGGCTGGAGGCAGAAGCGCAACGTTTCGCACCCGTTCGCTCTCACGATCAGGTCGCAGCGGATCCGCAGTCCTACGCAAACGGCTACATCGCCGAATTCGATCATCCTGATTGGGGCAACACCAAATTTGTTGGCTGCCCGATCCAGATGTCGGATACTCCCACGCGCTTTGGTACCGATGTCCCCGAGCTCGGCCAAGAGACTGAAATTGTTTTGGTTGAGGCCGGCTACGACTGGGACGAGCTAGAAGGCTTGAGGCAAAGAGGCGCTTGGTGAGGTCTGTTGGATTACCCAAAGCGGTTGAGTGAGCGGTTTCAAATTTTTCTTCTGAAGCTCGTGCGGTTTAAGCGGAAACCCTCATCGGCAAATATTGATCATGGCACCGATGCCATCGATCGTGGTGGTGATCACATCACCCGGAACTAGGAAACGCCTATCCGGCATCCCAACTCCCGACGGCGTCCCGGTAAAGATGAGATCACCGGGTACGAGTGTCATCACCTCGGAAAGGTAACTCACCAGATAGGGAACATCGAAAATCAGATCGCTTGTTTTCGCGTCTTGGCGAGGGTCGCCGTTGATTTCGCAGGTCAGGTGCAAATCGTCGGGATTTGCAAATGAGTCCGCAGAAACCAGGAGCGGCCCTGTCGGTCCGTAAGTATCTCGGGACTTGCCGAGGCCGAACTGGGGCGGGCGGGCTCCCAGTTGCAGCTTTCGATCAGATATGTCTTGGCCAGCGGTCAGACCAGCGACATGCGACCAGGCGTCGTCTTTCGAGACATCGCGAGTAATTCGCCCTATCACGACCACTAGCTCAGCTTCGTAGTCGCCGCGGGTAGCACGCAGTTCCACATCGTCAAATGGCCCGGCGATGCATGATGGAAACTTAGAGAACACCACGGGCGACTCAGGTAGTTCCATATTTGACTCCTCGGCGTGATCTTTATAGTTAAGACCCACTCCAAACGAATTTCGGGGCCGAGGCGCTGGGGCTCCGAGTTTGGCATCGGAGATGGATCCGTCGGCTTGGTAGTCGGCTAAGGAGGCGCTGACCTGCTGGAGGGCATCGATGTCAGCTAAAGCCTCCATCGGGTCGGCGCTAATTGCATCTTGAGTGATTCGGTTCAGATCGTAGAAGTCGCTGTTACTGACGAGCGACGCTCGGCTGTCCACGTTGGCGAAAGTGAATGGCATTTTCTGGTCCTTTATGAGCCAAGAACGTGTGGCCCCCTAATGATGCTCCGGAGCCGCCGACGATAGATGGAGTGTCCTCGTTGGGCAAACGTTTGGTCGGTTTGGCGAAACTGGCTTGTCTCTACTCCATCAATTCGCCGTGGTGAACTACGAGAGTTCCGTGACACACGGTATGCCTGACGCGACCCACGAAGCGCTGACCTTCCCATGGCGTGTTGTTGCTCTTGCTCTGCAAACCCGAACCGTGGACGGTCCATTCTTGGTTCCCATCGAAGACCACCACGTTCGCTGGGTTCCCGGGAGTGAGAGGTAATCCATGCTCGGGGATGTTGGCGATTCGAGCTGGTTCCGAAGAGGCGACGGCCACAAACTGCTGCCTGGACATTAAGCCCGAATTAACGAGTTCGGTCCAAACGACCGACGCCATTGTTTCGACGCCAAGCATTCCAGGCGGCGCGTCTAGTAATCCGACGTTCTTTAATTCTGGATGATGGGGTGCGTGGTCTGTTGCGACGGCATCAACGGTCCCGTCAAGCAGCCCGGAGCGCAGCGCGGCGACATCCTCGGCTAGACGCAAGGGCGGGTTCATTTTGCCGGAAGAGCCGAGCCGCTCAACGTCTTCTTCAGTCAGAACGAGGTGCTGTGGGGTTACTTCGGCGGTGACTCGCAGTCCAGCACGCTTCGCCCTTCTGACCTGCTCGGTTGCCAGTGAAGTGGACATGTGGAGCACGTGATAACGGCCTCCGGTTTTGGCTGCGAGCGCTATATCGCGTTCTACGATTATCGCCTCGGCTTCTCGGGGCCGGCCTGGAAGACCCAACCGTTCTGCAACGATTCCAGCATTCATCACGCCTCCCGACACCATCTCGGAGTGTTCGGCATGTTGACTGATGACTACCCCCGGCAAAGTCACGGACTCTCGCAGGGCTGCTTCCATGAGGTTTGCGTCATCGACCACGCGGCCGTCGTCAGTAAAGACGCGCACACCCGCGCTGTGGAGAGCTTGAAAGTCCACCAGTTGCTCTCCGGCCTGTGCAACGGTGATCGCGGCGGAGGTACGAATGTCGCAGGGCGCTCCGCGGGATAAGGAAAGCACCTCTGACACCATTCCCACATTGTCGATCGTAGGCACAGTGTTTGGCATCATTACGCAAGCGGTGACTCCTCCGAGTGCCGCTCCAGCTGCTCCGGAGCTGATGTCTTCGCTTTCCTCGCCACCTGGTGTTCGGAAGTGAACTTGAATATCCACTAGACCGGGCATCACGAATGCATCGGACGCGTCGATCCGTTCCCCCTTTCCGTCAAAGGAGCCGGGTTCGCCGCTGCTAGCGATGCTCCCATCTACGACGAGCAGATCCACCTGTCGTTCAGATAACTGATCGACGACCGTACCCCCGGCGATCACTATGGGATGGGACATGGTGCCACCCTATGACCACATCGTTCCTTTGGGGCGCAACTTCGAGCCGAGAGGTAGCATCGGGACATGGTTGACGTCGATGTAGGTGATCAGACCATCACTTCCGCGCAGCGGGAAAGCTACGAACGTGGCGGATACTTGCATCTTGAGGCGTTTGTTGATTTGGCCACGCTCGATGCTTTGTCAAAGGCGTCGGCCGAATTCGTGGAGTTAAGCCGCGAACTGTCAGCTTCGGGAAAAATTCTTGACTTGGAACCTGGTCACACGGCCGACGCACCACGAATCCGAAGGCTGAACTCCCCTGTCGATCAACATGAAACCTTCCGACGGTTCAGTCTGGAAGGCCCGGTCGCAAAGCTGGCATGTGACTTGCTTGGAGGTCCTGTTAGGTACCACCATTCAAAACTCAATTTCAAATGGTCCGACGGCGGTGAGGAAGTCAAGTGGCACCAAGACATTCAGTTTTGGCCCCATACTGACTTCAGTCCGTTAACGATTGGCGTCTATTTGGCCGATGTGGACGATGAAATGGGCCCAATGGGTGTGTTGCCTGGGAGTCATGTCGGCCGTCTTTATGACCAATATGAGTCGGGCGGCCTCTGGAACGGTGCTCTGAGCGACTCCGATGCGGAGAGCCTTGATTTGTCGAAGGTGGTTTGGCTCAGCGGTTCAGCGGGGTCGGTGACGGTCCATAACTGCTGCACCGTGCACGGATCCGCCCCCAACAACTCAACGCGGCCGCGGCCGCTTCTCCTACAAACGTATTCACGAGTTGATTCCTATCCTGTTGCCCATATTGGTGCGAACGGGGTAACCGGCGCGTTAAGCGGGACTGTGATCGGCGGCCAATCAAGCCAACGAATCGTCGTGCAAGGACGCGAAGTTGTAGGGGCGCCTGATTGGTCTAGAGGCGGGGCACCAACAATCTTTGGTTCCCAGCAACAAGACATCTGAGCCAGCGTGACGCAGCCAGACTTCTTCGGCGCGTTACGGGAGGTACTTGTTAGAGAAATTAGCGGTTGTGTCGATCTGCTCAGGGTGGAACGCCTTTCCGGCGGGGCGAGCATGGAGACCTACCAGCTGGTCGTCGAGACCACTCAAGGCGAAGCAACCTATTGCATGCGCAGAGGTGCCGGCGGTGTCGATCGTGACTCAGTGAGCGCAATCGGGCTTGCGACCGAGGCGCTCTTGATGCGCACAGCCCGGGCGAGCGGAGTGCCAGAACCCGAAGTCCACTATGTCTTAGAAGAGCAGGATCGGGTGGGTGTTGGTTTCATTATGGAATGGATGGACGGCGAAACGTTGGGAGCGCGAATAGTTCGTTCGCCAAAACTGGACGATATTCGGGACGGACTTGCAGAACAGTGTGGACGTGAACTCGCCAAGATTCATGCGATAGACCTCCAGGACTCCGGATTGAAGAACCATCTCCCTGTCTTGGACCCCGCCGCATGTTTGGATCAAACCTGGGACAGGTATAAGGAATGGGATACAGCGCAACCAATGATTGATTTCACGGGACGTTGGTTGGCGGAGAACCTTCCTGATTTAGATAACTATCGCCTTGTTCATAATGATTTTCGTAACGGCAACTTGATGGTCGATTCGCGACTGGGTTTGAGCGCGGTGCTCGATTGGGAGACGGCGCATATTGGTGATCCCATGAGAGATCTTGGGTGGATTTGCACAAATTCGTGGCGATTTGGTCGGCGCGATCTGGCTGTTGGAGGATTCGGCGAACTGGACGACCTCATCGCCGGATACGAAGCTGAAAGTGGCGAAACCGTAGATCGGGCTCGCGTTCAATACTGGGAGGTATTCGGATCGTTTTGGTGGGCGATTGGGTGCCTAGGAATGGCCGATCAATATCGAGTAGGTCCAGACGCGACTGTTGAGAGGCCTGCAATCGGCCGCCGTTCATCTGAGTGTCAAGTCGATTGTGTCAATCTCTTGATACCTGGGCCGGTAGAACTTGTTGAGCCTCAACGACTCAGTGGTCCAGCGGACATGCCGCGCATTGATGAGCTACTGGTGAGCGTCCGAGATTTTTTGCATGGCGAGGTGATGAATGAAACGTCGGGACGGACTAACTTCTTGGCCCGAGTGGCGGGCAACAGCCTGGACATTGTTCAGCGCGAGATGGCGATAGGGCCCCTCCTTCAGGAGAGGGAACATGTTCGCTTAGAAACGTTGCTTGAGGTGACGGGCACTCTTCATGAGCTTCGCTGGAAGTTGGTGAGCGCTCTGCGCGACGGTTCGATGGAGATCGATCGGGTTGACCTTCACGAGTACTTGCGTGAAACCGTGGTCAATCAAGTGGCCATCGATCAACCGAAGTATTCGGGATTTCAATTTGCGACACGATCCTCGCAAGCCGGGTAGCTTTGCCACATGACAGTTCACGACATGCATTTAGAAATTTCTCAGGACATTGACGCGGATGCCTCCGATATTTACGAACTTATCAGCGACCTTGGTCGTATGGGTGAGTGGAGCACAGAGAACGTCGGCGGCGAGTGGATCAGCGGAGCACCTGGCATCGTCGGCTCTCGCTTCCTTGGGAAAAACCGAATCAACACCTTCGAATGGGAGGTTCCGGTCGAGATCACTGTTGCCGACCCTGGTACCTGTTTCGAATTCGTCGCCGACCCCGATGGTGGTCCCTACGTGAGATGGACCTACCGTTTAGAAGCACAGGAAGCGGGAACGCGAGTGACCGAAGTTTGGGATGTTATGGAGCTCCCACCTACCCTTCGAAAGATGACCGAAGAGCAGCTTGCTGGGCGAAAGGCGACAGTCCAAGGGGCCATCGAAGCAACTCTCGCTGGTATTAAAGCAAGCGCTGAAGGATGAACACCACAGCTGCTGAAGCTGTAAATGACGCCCAAGAGTGGATCAAAGATAATCCGGTCACTGCCGATAAGCGGGTGTGGTTGGAGAAGCTTGTTGATTCTGGCTGGGCGGCGCCCAGTTGGCCTAAGAAATGGTTCGGTCGCGGCCTTGACCCCGAAGCCGCCCGAGCGACCGACACAGTTTTCCGGGCTGCGCGTCAAGCTGATGCCGGTTCTGGTGATGCTGAACAGGCAGACCCAGTATTTGGAGGTGACGGGCCCCAAGGTTGGGGCCAAGATGTTGTTAATTTGTGGGCCGCAACAATCGTGTCACACGCTAGCGACGACCTTAAAGCCGAGATCCTTCGCGACTTGCTGTTAGGAGACATATCGATGTGTCTTCTCTATAGCGAGCCAGGCGCGGGGTCGGACTTGGCCGCGATTCGCACTTCGGCGGTTCGTGACGGCGAAGAATGGATTATCAACGGACAAAAGGTTTGGACCTCCGGAGGCCGGCACGCGGACTACGCGCTTCTGATCACGAGAACCGACTTAGATCAACCTAAACACCGCGGCATCTCATTTTTCTTTTTCCCAATGAAACAACCAGGGGTTGAAGTGCGGCCGCTACGCCAAGCCACTGGCGACGCCCGCTTTAATGAAGTATTCATGACGGACGCTCGAGTTCCGGCGGCGAACATGCTCGGAGAACTCAACGGCGGCTGGTGGGTGCTTACCTCGGCGTTGGCCTATGAACGCGCAGCCATGGGTGCCAGCCAGCAACGAAGCCGAAATAATTCAGGTCACGGACCGGTTCGCGATGCGACAAGTGAAGCGCCTGCACCTATCCCTGATTTGGTGTTACTTGAACTTGCCCGTGAGCGCGGCCGCTCCGAAGAGTTGACCATTCGACAGGATCTCATGCGCTTATATGCCTGGCGCACCCTCAATGAATGGAACAACAGACGCGCTAAAGCAGCAATCGAACAAGGAACTACTACCCCAATTGTTTCGCTCGGCAAACTTGCAATGTCGCGAATGCTTCATTTCGCGGGCAGTTTGCAAGCACAAATTCTTGGTCCCGAAAGCATGCTCGCAGCGGGATCATCTGCAGAAGCGGGAGATGCCACTTACGCGATGCTCAACGCGTTCTTCACCTCAATCGGCGGCGGCACGGATCAGATACAGCGCAACATCATCGGGGAACGAATCTTGGGACTACCCAAGGAGCCCGAGGCCGACAAGGGAGTCCCGTTTCGAGAAGTCGTGACTGGGAAGGAACCACGCGTCGCTGCAGTTTGACTATTCGTTCTTCATTAGCACGACGTTCGCCGTTTCCGTGAGTTACCGTTCGCCTCGTGCCTGACAAATACTTTGATGTAGATGGAGTTGCCACCCTGGTGCATCATCGCGGTGAAACCACGCTTCCGGGTGCCCCTCCTCTGCTAGCTAACGGTTCGACTGTATTGCTCTTTCATGATGCTGGAGGTAACGGGAACTGTTTCCGAGAATTGATGGACTGTTTGGAATCGAACCATTCGCCCGTCAGTTTCGATCAGCCAGGTCATGGTCGCAGCGGCGAGCTTGACAGCCTCACCTCCATCGAGGCGATGGCGGTGCACGCCGAAACCCTGGTCAAGAATTGGGAACCTGGAGAGCTCATCTTGGTAGGTGAAGGCATGGGGGCAGCTGTCGCTATCGAGGTCGCTAATCGAGCGAAGGTCAACGTCGCCGGGATTGTGTGTGTTGGCTCCAGTGGAAAATCCGTGGACCTGACGGAAGAAATAGAGCAGTTAGCGTTAATCGCTGCGGGTAAAGCGAGACGCCAATTTGATTCAACCGGGTACTCCCCCAATACCGACGAGGGCGTTTTTCGAACCGCTTTCACCGAATGGGTGAAGACCGACCCCAGAGCGACGGTGGGGGCAAGGCGCGCTCAACAGAAGTGGAACAGCGACGCTGATATTTCCAAAGTGGCCACCCCGGTGCTGGTCGTCATTGGTGAACACACTGAAGCGGAATATCAGGACAGCGCACAAGAATTTGCCGACGCATTACCGAACGGAACTGCGACCCATCTTGAAGGAGCGTCACGTCACGCGGTGATTGAAAATCCAACGAAGCTGAGCGCCGCAATTGATGAATACGTTCAGGGTTTAGGACAACGGCATGACTAGCTCCCAATTTCCGACCGGTATCGCCATCGCCGGGGTTTATGAACATCCCAGTCGTTTTTCTCCAAATAAATCGGAGTTCCAGATAATGGCGGAGTGCGCTAAGGGCGCATTAGACGATGCTGGCCTGACACGTCAAGACGTCGACGGGTTATTCGGGGCGTCAATGACCATGGGGATGATGGGAATCGTTGACTTGGCCGAATACTTGGATCTGCGGCCCGATTACCTTGACGGCACCAACATTGGCGGTTCCTCTTTCGTTGCTCACGTGAATCACGCAGCCTCGGCCATTCATGCAGGATTGTGTTCCACCGCTCTCGTCCTTTACGGGTCAACTGCAGCCTCAAATTCCATGGCGATAGGTACTGGAGGTACTGGAGCTTCCAAAGATCCGGGCCTCGCTTTCACGGCGCCATATGGCATGACCACTGTCGGAAGTTATGCGATGTACGCGAATCTACATATGAAGACGTACGGCACGACCAGTGAACAACTCGCGCAAATAGCGGTCACGATGCGTCACCACGCCGGGTTGAATCCATTGGCCAAGATGCGGGCGCCGATCACTGTCGACGACGTACTCGAAAGCCGAATGATTTCGAGACCGCTGCATCTCCTGGATTGCTGCATCATTAGTGATGGTGGCGGCGCGGTCATAGTGACGTCGCTTGAGCGAGCCAAAGACCTCCGATCGCAACCGGTTTCGCTGCTGGGATGCGGTGAAGCCGTGCAACATCAGGGCGTGGGAGGCAGCGATCTCCTGACGATCGCTGCCAAACAGTCGGGCTCAACGGCAATGAAAATGGCCGGGATCAAGCACGCTGACATCGACTTAGCGATGATTTACGACTCCTTCACCATCACGGTCCTCGCGACATTGGAAAATCTGGGATTCTGCGAACCAGGGGACGGCGGCGACTTCGTAGGCGATGGGGGGATCGCAATTGGAGGTCTGTTGCCCGTAAATCCGGACGGTGGGGGTCTTTCGTCCAACCACCCGGGTATGCGAGGCATTTTCTTGGTGATCGAAGCGGTAAAACAGTTACGAGGTGAGTGCGGGGAGCGTCAGGTCAAGGATGCTCGGGTTGCCTTAGCACACGGCACCGGCGGCACCATCGGAGACAAGCACAGTGGGGCAACTCTGATCCTGGGGGTAGACAGATGACAGAGATCGATCATCCGAGCCCTCACGCCTCTTGGGAAACGCGGGGCTACTGGGAAGGGGCGGGACGTGGGGCGCTCGTATTACAGAAATGCGGAAACTGCTCTCTTGTGCAGCATCGACCCCGAGGGGTTTGTGCTCACTGTCTCAAAAGCGCTGATCTTGAACACTTCCCGGCAAGCGGCCGAGGTGAGGTTTACAGCTATACCGTCACTGAACAGAACCAGGCCAAGGGATTCGCGGAAGCCTGCCCCTACGTCATGGCGTATGTCACCCTCGAGGAAGGTCCGCGCCTCCTCACGGTCATCGTTGATTGCGACCCAGACGTAGTCACTATCGGTATGCCAGTGGTCGCTGGTTTTGTTAACCAAGAACGTGACGACCGCGAAGTCTTCGCAATTCCCGTATTCCGCCCTTCAGCGACGTAGCTCCGATGCTTCTGGATCTCCATACTCATTCAGTCAAATCAGATGATGGACGGGCGAAGGTTGAGAACTACTGCAAGTGGATCCGCAAGAAAGAACTGCCCCTTGATGGCTTTGTCCTTACCGAACACCGCCAGTTTGATGCGAGTTCCGACTATCGACATCTCGAAGACGAGTACGACTTACTGATCCTTAAAGCGAGCGAAGTTGAGACCGATTTTGGACACGTACTTGTATTTGGAGTGAACGACGACCTTCTGGCGGCTTTGGACTTTTCTGATATTCGACTGCCCATCGACGCGGTGTTGAGCGAAGCAGAGCGGTGCGGTGCCTTCGCTGCACCATGTCATCCCGGACGCAAACGAGTCGGCCTGTTTTCCCATTATGAGGAGCAAGGAATCGTCGACGGTGTACATACCGTCGAAGTTCTTAACGGTGGATCGATTCCTGGAGAGGACGAGTGGTCACTGCAAAGGGCCGAAGACCTTGGCTATAGGGGTTTTGGTGGCAGCGACAGTCACGTTGTCAGTCGTATCGGCCTTTGTGCGACGGAATTCCCTAACGAGGTCATCACATCCGTCGATGACCTCGTCGACGCGTTAACCATTGGAAATTTTCAGCCGATTTCGCTTCGACCCGAAACTGAAATCAATTAGCCACCGTCAGGGTCCGGTCTACGAGTTCCTCGAGAGTAACAACGGCATATCCGGAAAGACTGGTTTCTACGACCCCGTTCCAGTTATCGACCCATTCATCGGGGATGTTGCGACCTGTCAATCCCCACAAGCCGCCGACCGTCGCCCCGTTACAGTCCGTGTCCCATCCAGCGCTCACCGTATCGCCAATTGCGGCGCTGAAGTCATGAGGATGTCGGGCCAAGCCCCACGTAACAAGTGAAAGATTATTAACCGTATGAACCGGGGACATTCCATCGAATTCGGCGTGTAGTCGAGACGGGTCAGCGTCGCCCGCACAAGCCAAACCCAAAGAGACGGCTGCAGCACAGTCGGATCCGCTCGGGATATAGGTTGCCGCCTCCTCCATTGCCTCCGGAAGTGTTGTACCAGCCGCGATCAGGGATCCGGCGACCGCTATCACTACAGCTCCGTGTATGCCTTCGCCACGGTGAGTCAGTGCTGCATCAGTCTGTGCTAGAGCGGCCGCCTCAGCAGGTTCACCGGGGTTCACCCAACCGTAGAGGTCTGCTCTAATTTGAGCACCTATCCAATCGTTATATGGGTTGTCACTGCATTCCTCAATGTCAAACGCTGGGGGTGCACCAAAGGGGAACCGCATTCCGGCATCGGCCAGCAGCCGCGCGTACGCTTCGCGCTCTGCGGTAAATACCATTGCCCCTGGTAAATATCGAAGCCAGACCCGTCCAACGTCTGCTGTAGCGAACCCCCTGCCGTACTCCTCCAGTATCAAGAGAGAGATCAATGTGTAGTTGATGTCATCATCTGGGATGGCGCGTTGGATCTGATCCCGGCACGCCGCGTGGTGTTCGATGTCAGCCTCGAATCCTTGCACTAACGGCACGTAGTCTCGAAGAGGTAGTGCTCCTGCATCGGCAAGATAGGTACGGAGAACTTCTCGGCCTTTCCGCATGGACATGTGTTCAATGGGTTTACCCAACATGCACCCGCTGATTCGACCTGCCCACGCGTTTCGGATTCGTGACCGATAGGAAACATTGTCATCGATTGACATACCGACAATCATTACCCAGTGCGGCGACTTGTGTCCGCAAGTGTTACTTTCGCCCTGAGAACGGCGCCTTCTAACATCGACCGTTGACGACCTGGCGGAATGAAAGGGAGCTATGGGAAGCGGCTCTTCTGACCTAGACCTTGCAACCATCCGAGATGACTGGGTTGGGGTGGAATTCGACTGGGCCACGTTTGAAATGAAAACGGAAGACATGATCGAGTGGGCGGAAGCATGTGGTGAGGACGACGCGCGGTTCATCGATCCCGCCCATCCCGACTTTCAAGCGCACCCCGGTTACACAACGCATTGCATGTCCGGTCGAGTGCTTCCGGAAGGGTTCCCGCAGATAGGGAGCGGGTTTGGAATTGATGGCGGGAAAAGTGTTGAGGTTCATTTGCCGATCCGATCTGGTGACACTCTCAATGCGACGACCACGATCGCCGACGTCTTCGACAAGACAGGTAGAAGCGGAACCATGATTTTCATCGTTCAACGAATGGAATTTCGAAACGAGCAGGACGATTTGGTGTCCACCGTTGACTGGAAGATGATCAAAAAGGCGTAACCGTATGTCAGATGCTCTTTCATTTGAGGACATAGAACTTGGGGACGAACTCGCGGTAGTTCACCCTGACGTATCGATGGCGAACGTCAAAAAGTTTTGTGGCGCAGCAAAACATTCCTTTGAGCGATTTATCGATCACGACGCCGCTCGAGCGGAAGGGTTTCCGGGAGCAATCGTGCCCGGAATCATGAGTCAAGGACTTTTGGCCTCAATGATTCATCGATGGGCTCCGGGTTGCACCATAAAGAGCATTGACACGGTGTTCCGGGGTTCACTCCTCGTTGATTCGCAAATCACTATGACCGGCGCAGTGACTGACACTGACGAGTCAGAGCGCCGCATTGAACTCGATTTGACCATCCTCGCCGAAGATGGTCGGACTGGTGTTATAGGAACTGCAACAGTGGAGTTCCCGGTTTAGCGGCGTATGCCTGGGAGGGTGGTCCAATGAAACTTGAGCTGGGAGTCGACGAAGTACTGAGTACCACGCGTTCGGTTAGGCGACGTCTTGACCTCGAAAAGGCGGTCGGAGAGCAAGTCCTTCGAGACTGTCTCGATTTGGCCCTTCAGGCGCCTACCGGTTCACTTCGGCAGGACTGGCACTTTGTGGTGTCCAATGATCGCGACCAATGCCGTGAGGTGGGGTTGATTTATCAGCAGGTGTGGATGTCAATGATTACTGATGACTACCTGTCATCCTCAGCATCGCGCCAGGGCGATGCTGGTGACCAGTCATCGTGGTTGAGCATGATGGGGTCTGCCCGCCACCTAGCCGAAGTGTTTCCTGAAGTGCCCGCGGTCTTTGTTCCCTGTATCAGTGGGCGACTTGACGGTGCGGACGCTATGACTCAAGCAGTCAAATGGGGTTCGGTGATCCAGGCCGCATGGAGTTTTATGCTCGCGGCCAGGGAACGCGGCTTGGGAACGTGCTGGACAACTGTTCACCTTCAACGAGAACGTGATGTGGCAGACGTGTTGGGCATTCCATATGACGAAGTTCAGCAAGTCGCGTTGAGTCCGGTTGCGTATACGCAGGGGACTGATTTTCGACCAGGGAGACGAAAACCAGAGAGTAAATTCGTTCATGTAAATGGTTGGTGACATGGACTCGATAGCGGCTATCGAGAGCGAAGTCCGCACTTGGCTTGAAACGCATTGGGACCCGAATGCGGATTTGGTCGAATGGCGAGGGCTATTAGCGGATAGCGGATGGGGCTGTCCATCGTGGCCCCGGGAGTGGCACGGACGCGGTCTTCCTCTGGCTGCGGATTCCGCCGCCAGAAAGGTTTTCTCTGAGGTCGGCGCGGTCGGGGTAGCTGCCGGCGTCAGCATGTACCTGGTGGCACCCACCTTGTTGGAATGGGGAAGCGACGAGCAGAAGCAGCGTTTTCTCCGACCTATCCTCACCGGGGAGCACAAATGGTGCCAGTTGTTCAGCGAGCCGGGCGCCGGTTCGGATCTCGCTGGGCTCAACACCCGGGCCGTGAGAGATGGGGACGAGTGGCTCGTCCACGGACAAAAGGTTTGGAATTCAGGCGCTCACAAGGCCGATTACGGGATCCTTCTAGCGCGAACTAATCCGGAACTGTCTAAACACCAAGGGATCTCATATTTCGCCATACCGATGCAACAAGACGGTGTGGAAGTCCGACCTCTACGTCAGATGAACCAACACGCCTCCTTCAACGAAGTATTCCTCGACGGGGCTCGCGTTGGGCATGAAAACCTAATTGCTGACGTCGGCCAGGGATGGCGTGTCGCGTTAACCACGCTGGCTCATGAACGCAGTGCTGTCGGAACACCTCGACCTCGTTTCGCTGCGAGCGGTGGGCGTCTTGTTGAGCGCGCGAAAACCGAGGCTGATGAATACTTTTCGACCTACCGCTGGTACCCCCAGCGCGCGGGGAGACCCAAGCTGGTTCGGTCGGAAGCTCAACGGCGCGGACTCGGAGATGACCCCCTTGTCCGACAACACGTCGCCAAGATTGAAGAACTGCAGCGAACATCAAATTGGAGTAACCAAAGAGCAAGAGCTGCTCGAGTCGCGGGCCGGCCGCCTGGCCCGGAGGGGTCCGTGGCGAAACTCAACATGAGTGTCACTGCCCGGGCAAGCCATCACGCCCACACCTCCGTCGCTGGCGCCTACAGCATGCTGAACGGCGCCGAGGGTCCAGGGAACGGAGTCATCGCCGAGGTCTTCGTGTCGACTCCCGCCCAATCAATAGCTGGAGGGACGGACGAAATTCAGCGAAACATCCTCGGCGAACGGGTTCTGGGTCTACCCAAAGAACCAAGCACCGAATGACCGTGAACCTGACAGCCCTTACCCGTCGATTAGCTAAAGCGGCGGAACCACTGCATTCCTGCGCCTACTACGCAGAGGAAGTGAAGCGATTCACCGAGTTTGGATTCAGTGGCTGGTGGCATGCGTACTTTGCCTATCGGGCAGCTCCAATGGGCGCTGCATCAGCCCGGGACGTGACTGTTGCTTTCTATAATTTCGCTCCTCGTATGGTCGAGAAAGCCGTCCCGAACTGTTGGGAGGTGATGTCTCCCAGCAATGTGCGACAGCAACAGATCCACATTATGGAACAGGCCCTTCATCGAATATTTGAAGGTGACGCACCCGATGGAAAAGCCGCTTATGCCGCGGAGGCTTTACGGGAAACTCTGCCGGGACTGGAGACGAGCGACCGCCCGTTATTCGAAGCCTGGAGAACAGAGCCGTGGCCCGAACCAGTTCTTCTTTCACTCTGGCACGCAGCCACCCTTCTTCGCGAGTATCGGTTTGACGGCCACAATGACGCGCTACGACAGGCAGACATCTCAGGGCTCGGGTGTCACTTAATGATGGCGGCTGATGGTCGCGGTACGCCGACAGTCATTCAGGCCATTCGCGGCTGGACCCCGCAAGAATGGCAACGAGAAGCCGAAAACTTGAGATCTCGTGGATGGATCAACGCAGAAGGACTTCACACTGAGTTGGGCCGGTCGGTCCGACGCGATGTCGAGCTTGTGACTGACCACAATGCAGAGTTAGTTGTCGCGGACCT
>DGLO01000144.1:0-5999 GCA_002388005.1 Candidatus Neomicrothrix sp. UBA4542 | reverse complement strand
GGTTCTTGGCCCCCAAAGCATTTAGGGCAAATGGGTTCCGCTTAGAGCTCTCCAGCGCTGTAGGTTTGATTCTCGGACGACGAGGCAGTTGTGTCGGAAAATATTCAAGATTCGCCATCTGAAACTCAGAAAGCTGACCTAGCAACGGGAACCGATTTCATTCGGGCCCTGGTTGAATCGGACGCCCAAACCGACCGCTTTGGGGGCCGGGTACAAACGAGGTTTCCCCCAGAACCCAACGGCTACTTGCACATCGGTCACGCCAAGGCAATTTGTCTGGATTTCGGGATAGCCCACGAACACGATGGAATATGCATCCTTCGTTTCGACGACACCAATCCCGAAACGGAGGATGAAAGTTACGTTGACGCGATTCTCGAAGATCTCCAGTGGCTGGGTTTCGTTCCTGACGAAGTTCGGCATAGTTCCGATTACTTCGAACGTCTATATGAGTGGGCGCAGCATCTAGTGCGAGTTGGTCTCGCGTATGTAGACGACCAAGGCAGCGACGAAATTGCTGACCAAAGAGGGGGATTCGGAAAGCCGGGGCTCAATAGTCCCTTCAGAGACCGCACCATGGCTGAAAATTTGGACCTATTTCACCGAATGCGCGACGGCGAGTTCCCTCCGGGAAGCCGTGTCTTGCGGGCTCGTATCGACATGCAGAGTGAAAATATGCAGCTCCGCGATCCAGTGATGTATCGAATTCGAACGGCAAAACATCACCGAACCGGAGAGGAGTGGCCCATTTATCCGACATATGACTGGGCCCACGGACAAGGCGACGCTATCGAAGGCGTAACGCACTCGTTGTGCACGCTTGAGTTTTCTGACAATCGAGCCCTGTACGAGTGGTTTTTGGGCCATCTGCCTCTTGAGCAGCCGGCGCCCTATCAGACAGAGTTCGCGCGCCTGGAGTTGAGTCACACGTTGACCTCAAAGCGTAAATTGAAGCAACTGATCGACCGAGGCGACGTCGATGGTTGGGACGATCCGCGGCTGCCAACCCTCAGGGCTCTCCGCCGCCGGGGCTACCCTGCCGCAGCACTCCGGGATTTCTGCTCCTTTATTGGCGTTTCGCGGACCAACTCTCGCCATGCCATAGAACTACTGGAATCATTTGTCCGAGCGGAACTGAATGCAAAGGCGCAACGTCGAATGGCTGTTGTGCGGCCACTGAAACTGATCATCACCAATTGGCCGACAGATGAGGAAGGGCGGCCGGTGACCGAGTATCGAACGCTAATGAATAACCCAGAAAATGATGCGGACGGGACACGACAGGTGCCATTCAGCGGAGAACTGTGGATTGAACAAGATGATTTTCGTCAGGAGCCGCCCCCCAAGTATTTCCGACTTTCCCCCGGACGCGAAGTGCGGTTACGAGGCGGCTATTTGGTGACCTGCACCGGTGCGATTGAAGATGGAGACGGCAAGACCACGGAGGTTCACTGCACCTATGATCCTGCGACCGCCGGAGGAGCGGCAGCGGACGGGCGCAAAGTGAAAGCTACGATCCATTGGGTCGAGGCGAATCACGCATTAGACGCGACAGTCGCCTTATACGAACGGCTGTTCTCAGCAGATGTTCCCGGAGAAAGAACCGGTGAGCCACTCGATGATCTGAATCCGAGTTCTCGTGAAATCGTCACGGGTTGCAAGGTCGAACCGATCCTAGGAGAACAAGTTGCCGGCGATGTCGTTCAATTCGAGCGGCTGGGTTATTTCGCTGTCGACGCAGAGAATGAACGTCTCTTCCATCGCACGGTGGGACTGCGCGACGAGTGGGCCAAAATACAGAAACGTCAAAGCGGAGGTTCTTAGCGTGCCCGAAAACGAAGACCAGCGGGTCGCGGTCATCACCGGAGGGGGAACGGGTGTAGGCGCGGCGGTTGCATCCGCGTTGGCATCGAAGGGATGGTTGGTTCTGATCTGTGGTCGAAGATCCGAAAAACTTGATGAGGTCGTTGCTGATATAGAGGCCTCGGTCATCACCAAACAGGCTGACGTCAGCGACCCAGGGGAAGTGTCCGATCTGTTTTCCCTGGCGGTGGAAGAATTCGGTCGTGTCGATCTGCTTTTTAACAATGCAGGTATTGGTGCCGCCCCCGTCCCTATCGATGAACTTCCAGTGGATGAATGGCGATCTGTTGTTGACACGAATTTAACGGGCTCTTGGCTATGTGCACGCGCTGCGTTCGCTCAAATGAAGGCGCAGGTGCCCTCTGGAGGTCGGATCATCAATAACGGATCGGTGTCTGCGCAGACCCCTCGACCGTTTTCATCGCCGTATACGGCAACGAAGCACGCAATTACGGGATTGACGAAGGCTTTGGCGCTCGAAGGTCGTCCGCACGGCATCACCGTTGGGCAAATCGATATTGGTAACGCCCACACCCCACTGACAGAGCCGATGGTCACGGGGGTCCTTCAAGCGGACGGTAGCGTGAAGGCCGAGCCCACCATGGACGTCGACGAAGTCGCCAAGGCGGTGGTGCTGATGGCCGAATTGCCTGGGGATAGCAACGTCTTGACTCTGACCATAATGGCTAATGGGATGCCTCTTGTCGGGCGTGGTTGATCTTTTGGAGGCAGAGTTTCTCAGGCTTCCACGAGATACAGGGAACCCTCACTAGCGGCTTGACGGATAGGTCGAGCCTCGGAGTAGCTCGCGCTTTCATACCAGCGTTTGGCGGCGTCCATTGAATCGAATTCCAAGATCACTGTCCGGGCTCGAGGGGGTGAACCCTCAAGGGAAACAACATTTCCTCCCCGAACGAGGTAGCTACCGCCGTGTTCGGCGACCGACGCCGCAGCTAAGGGCTTGTAGGACTCGTAGCGGTCCAGATCGGTTATGTCGGCTTGCAGAATGGCGTAGACGGTCATAAGCCCTCAAGTCTAAGCAGCTGTTGGTTTACCGGTCGAGACTCCCGGTGAGTTCTGTCAAAGCGAACGATTGACTTCCTGTTGCCAGAAGTTCACCTGTCTGCGCGTACAAGTCGATTCTCCCGTGCCCGATGCTGTTTCGAATGGACGCAGACTCGATACTTAGAAGCACCCATTCGCTACTCACTAGAGACGCAATGCGCACCGTGTGATCGAGGCTGGATCCGCGAAATCCGCTATCGAGGCTTACTCGCATGCCGCTGGGCAACAAATCTGCGAGAGCAATCAATCCGGGGGCAGTCGAGGCGAGACGTTCCGGAAGTCGAGCCCAGTAGTGAACAGTCCGCTGACCCGGTTCCTGGCCCGCGAGACGAATATCAGCGTTATCAGTGAACGAGTACCCGGTTTCAGACGTCGGGTTTCGGGGCGGGCAATCTGCGGGAGCCGGTACCCCTGGTGCATGGAGCCAACTCGTGTCGACTCCGAGGTCTCGGCCTCCTAGCGCAGCAGACGCCCGTAAAACTTGGGCACCATCACAGAAACAGGTGGCTGTCGCTTGTGTGATTCGGTTGCCAACAGCGAGTTGTTCGATCTCAATACTCACGGTCGACCCGACGGCTGCCCGGGCAAGATATTGGCCGCTGATATTGGAAACGGGTCGTTGGCAAACTGTTTCCAATGCGACAGCTACCGCGGCTAGACCACAGCCACCGTGCAAAGTGCCCGTGGCTCCTGTGATCTCGGGGGTGACCTTCAAGAGCCAGGAACTAGGAGGATCCGCTGGCTGTAAGTCGAGGAAACCGAGCCCCGGCGTTTCAGTCTGACGAGAGGCCCATGGGTCAAGGTCAGATGTCAATATTGCTCGCCTCGCCGAAAATCCTGCACCCAGCTAATCACGCGGATCGGCGGCGTTGGACCAGGGACCATCTTGCCCAGGTACAAAATGATCTGGCCGGATGCCGAACGCCTCAATCATGCGTTGCCAGCCGCTACCCACTGCTAGAAGCGCGCCGAGTCGAAGAATTTCAGCCTGGTTAAAATGTTCACCGAGTTCTTGGTGTAAGTGCTCCGGAATGGGTCCCTTGGGCTTTCCAGCTAGATGATCAGCAAATGCCAGAGCGGCTTTCCATGCAGCAGGGAGGCTAGAGGACTGGTAGTCGTCCAACTGTTTAATGATTTCATCGGTAAGGCCGGTGCGCACCAACGATGCGCTTTTCACCATGCTTCAGTGAAAGCACTCGTTGATGTTGGCCATGCGTATGCGACACAGCTCAACCATGTGTCGGTCCAGGCCCGACGAGCCGCCGTACATCACGGCGACCCAATCAAGAAACATGTCGAGGGTTAACTCGTCGGTCGCTAGCGTGCGAAACAAGTTGTCGTCTTGGTAGGCCTTCGCGTACCAGGTCTCGAGTCGCTCGCTGTTTTCTTGGTCGAGGTTTTCGAGTTTAGGAAGATGTCCGAGATCGTTTGCCATGTTCACTCCTTCAGGCATTTTACGCGACGGAAGGCTGCTCAATCGTTTGTAGGAGCCAACGAGCGACTTCGACCCTATCTAAAGGACGGTCAAGGGATCCGAGAGCCGCCTCGACCGCAGAGCTTCCAATGCGTTCAGTCCGAGACCTATACAACGACGCAGCCAGTTCAGGAACGAACTCGATATGACCCTGAATGCACATCACTTTGGTTCCTACCGTGTAAGCACCGACGGGACAGGTCGGTGCGGTCGCTAGGAGCTCTGCGTCACGAGGCAGGGTAAGAACTTGGTCTTGGTGGCTCGCAAGCAAGCTGTAGCTGTCCGGCATTTCAAGCCACGGAGGGTTACCAGTGACCTCATAGTCAATCACTCCAATATTCCATCCGCCGGAAGCCCGACCGACCTTGGCCCCCATTTCGGCGGCTATGAGTTGGTGTCCAAAACACACTCCGGCTAACGGGATGCCATTCCCAAGGGCGGCGCTGATCCACGAGCGAAGTTCGGAAATCCATGAGTCGTCGTCAAGGACGGACTGTCGGGACCCGGGAATGACCCACCCAGTGCATTCATCGTGTGCGGGTAACGCATCGTGTCTGACATCGAAGGGGACTATCTCTGCCCCGACCTCTTCGAAGACGTCGCGAAAAAGTTGCTCGTAGTCGCCTGCAATCGACCGATGGGGTTCGTCGATTGAATCAAGTATCAAGAGCCCCACCCGAGTGGGAGACGAATAATCACTCACCAATACGATGCTAGGAGCTACGCGTCCGGCGCGGCTCATTGGAAATGCATATTCTCTTTGCAGCCACGCCCAAGCCAAGGGGAGCACATGAAAGCTGCAGTGTTATGCGAACAGCCAGGTGACTTAGTCATCGAAGACCTTGCGATCGATAAGCCTGGATCTCAGGAGGTCTTGATTCAAACTGTAGGAGCAGGCCTTTGCCATTCGGATTTGCACTTCATGGAGGGGCTATTTAGGACCCGAGTGCCGTCGGTCATGGGTCACGAATCAGCTGGGATCGTTCAGGCGGTGGGGGCTGACGTGACCTACGTCAAGCCGGGTGACCCTGTTGTGGCGTGCCTTTCTATTTTTTGTGGACAGTGCAAGCAATGTTTGTCGGGTAATCCCCACCGGTGCACTAACGGGCGCGCGACATCTCGCGACAAAGACGCGCCGTCCCGACTTCAGAGAGGTGACGGGACTCCGGTGGACCAAATGGCTCGACTTGGTGGTTTTGCCGAAGAAATGTTGATCCATCAGAACGGCCTAGTGAAAGTTACGCCTGACGTACCTCTGGAAAAGGCATGCCTCATTGGGTGTGGCGTCACAACGGGTTTCGGAGCCGCTGTTCGCACCGCCAAGGTCCCCGTCGGGGCAACCGTTTGCGTCATTGGATGCGGAGGCATTGGACTCTCAGCGGTTCAAGGAGCCCGCGTCGCGGGGGCCGGGAGGATCATCGCGGTCGATATGAGCGCCGAAAAACTGGACACCGCTCGTTTGATGGGAGCCACCGACACCGTTAACGCATCCGAAGTTGATGATGTCGTGACCGCAGTTCGAGACATGACGTCGGGAGGGGTGGAATACAGCTTTGAGGCAATCGGCCTGAAGCAAACAGCAGAACAAGCATTCGAG
>DGLO01000069.1:9553-10305 GCA_002388005.1 Candidatus Neomicrothrix sp. UBA4542 | reverse complement strand
TGCGACGTCATCTCGTTTGACCTTGGAACCGATGAACACCGCCACCGCCTCATCAACGCAGGACAACTACCCGACATCGAATGGTGTCAAGGAGACATCACCAACGCAACAGCTGTCGCCGAGGTCGTCGCGGGCGCCGATCGGATCATTCATCTAGCAGCGCTCCAGGTGCCGTTTTGTCGAGATGATCCACCCCGCGGAGCAGAAGTCAACGTGAAAGGAACCGTCAATGTGTTCGAAGCGGCACTCACTCACGATGTTCCCCACCTAGTTCAAGCGAGCAGCATCGCCGTGTACGGCACCAACAATGACTATCCGACAGCGGTCGTTCCGGTTGATGCGCCCCGTCTGCCACGCACCCTCTACGGGGTGTACAAAACCGCCTGCGAAGATCTCGCCCGCATCTACTGGCGCGACCACGGTCTGTCATCGGTTGCGTTGCGCCCACACACCGTCCACGGTCCCGGCAGAGATCAAGGGATGACCTCCCAACCCACCGTCGCAGTAGAACACGCAGCACGCGGTCAGAGCTACACCGTTGACTACGGCGGCACACTCGGGTTTCAATACGCACCAGACGTCGCGAGAGCGTTCATTGAAGCCAGCCGCCGACCCGCTGAAGCCGCACCGGCATTCAACCTTCCCGCCGACACCATCCCAGTACGAAGTTTCCTCGATGTCGCCACCAACATCACCGGGATCGAACTGTTCTGCGGTGACGTCGGCCTGGATCTTGTAGATGAAGGCGCAGC
>DGLO01000069.1:1729-9171 GCA_002388005.1 Candidatus Neomicrothrix sp. UBA4542 | reverse complement strand
GCCATCCGCGAATCAGCCGATATTTTCTCAAACCACGACTGAGCTACATCTCACCCATCTTGAAGTGGTCAGTTGTCACATCGATCGGATCGTTACTTGCGACAACATCGATAACCCCAGGACCCGCACCCAACAAATGCAACACATGATTGACCGTCGCGTCACCATCAATCGCGGTGACCGTCCCCTCATGATCAATAGCAGCAGTATGGGCGTAACGTTCCCGCACCCAGGAGAACAGGTCCTGAGGCAACGTGCGCCCGTAACGCCAGAGACAAAACACGTTCACTTCAAACAACAACAACGGCTGGTCCCGCAACAGAGTGCCCTCGGCACCGCGAAGCACCCCTAACTCGCCACCCTCAACATCGATCTTTATGAAGTCGACACGATCAAGACGCAACTCTGCGACTATGTCGTCAACCGTCACTACCGGAACCGAGACCACCCCTAGTTCCTCACTCAAGAACCCCCAACCACTCCCGTTTCCATCTTCATGAAACCGGAGCATTCCTGGCTCAGCCCCCACCGCTTTTTCCACAACAGTGATCGGGGCTCCGGTCGCCCGACGAACCGTTTCTCGTAACGACCGATGGACTGATGGCGCAGCCTCGAAGGCGACTACCTGTCCGGCAGGGAATCTTTTGGCAAGTGCAGCGGTGACCCCACCGATGGACGCTCCAATGTCGAGGATGACTGGGTCATCCCGAAGCACAAGATCGGCTATCCGAACAGACGGTTCCAACAGATCACCTTGGTTGAGGCATTGCTGAAAATAGAGGTCGCCGGAAGCGCCCGCGACCTCCACTTCGATGCCTGACACCCGAATCGTGCCGATATGTAGATCATTTTCCACTGTGGTGAGGGTAGCCAACAGCAGTAGCGTGTCGGTTTCGGTGTACCAACGGGAGGTCGCTATGCCGATCGCCCTCGGGCTACTTGGGTCGTTAGTGATTGGTTGCTCTGATTTTTTTGCCCGATACGTCGCACGCCGAAACCACGCCGCGACCACCGCGGCCACCGGTCTGATATTCGCGTCTATTGCCGCGGTCATCGTTGCCAGCCTTGGCCCGGGGAGACTGCTCGGATCTGACTATTTGCTGGGTTGTATATCGGGTGTTGCGAGCGCCTGCGCCCTAGGACTTCTCTACCAAGGTCTTGCAGTGTCATCGGTCGCGGTCGTGTCACCGATCGTGGCGGTCATGCTCGGCGCTGTCCCCATGTTCTGGGAACTCATCACCGGAACAGCGCCCAGTGCCGGAGTGCTCGTCGGGGTAGCAGTAGCCCTTATCGGTTTAGCGATCACCACCTTCGACCCGGCCCTGGGGGACCGTGTCAAAACCGGTGTCATTTTGGGTTTCTCGTCCGGGCTTTCGTTCGGCATCGGGATGTTGTTCATGGCACAGACCAGCACCGCAGGAGGGCTTTGGCCTGTCGTTGCTCAACGCAGCACTGCCTGCATCATCTTGGTGCTGTACTGCACCATCCGAGGACTCCCGCGATTTGTACGCGGTTACGCGTTACGTTTCTCGGCCGCAGCGGGAGTGCTTGGATCAATAGGCGTGCTGTGTTACACCGCTGGTTTCCAGCGCGGTTCAGTGACTGCTGTCGCGATCGCCGCTTCCTTGTTCCCCATACCAACGGCGTTGCTGGCGGCAACGTTCGACAACGATTCACTGCGCTGGTGGCAAATACTGGGCATCGGAATTGTTGTGGCAGGTATTGGTCTAATCGTTAGAGGCTGACCAGCTTTAGGAAACAACCTTGTTTCTCGAGAGATACGGCATGACTTCACTCCCGAACAGTTCCATCGAACGCATCACCTTGTCATGAGGCATATCTCCGACCTGGAACTGAGCCATTAAGGTCCCCGCGCCGCAAGCAGCAAGGTTCTTTTCAAGTCGTTCCCCTATTTGTTCAGGGGAACCGATCAGGGGCTCTCCAGCGGTGAGGGTCGGACCCCCGCTGGCGGCTAATTCCCTGGCGATTTCAATCCGGGTTTTGTAGGACTCAGGGGCGGTGTACCCCGGGGGAAAGAACGTCGGTAGGGGCAGTGTAAAAGCTCGCTCTTTGAAGTATCTGATGTGGGGTTCAATTTCCGCGGCGGCGGCTTCCTCACCATCGGGGTGCACGTACACAATTGACGTGAACCCAAACTGTTCCGGCCCGGCTTCGTAACCGAAATCTTCGCTCGCGTACTGGCGGTACCTGTCATAGAACTGTTTGAGACGTTCCATTGGCACAAACGTGCACACCAGCGGGTATCGATGCTCGGCTCCCCATTTCAACGTCTCAGCCGATCCCTGCGAGGGAACAATGATAGGCGGGTGTGGTTGCTGAAGAGGCCGGGGCCACACGTTGACATAACGGAACTGATAGTTCTCACCGTCCCAAGAGAACGGTCCAGGTTCCGTCCAGGCCTTCACGATGAGATCATGAGCTTCAAAAAATCTGCTTCGGCTGCGCGTGGGGTCCAAACCCATGGAGTGGTACTCCGCACCGATTCCTCTAACGAAGCCCGACAGCACTCTGCCACCCGACATCACATCAAGCATCGCCACCTCTTCAGCCACTCTCAGAGGGTTGTCTCGGAGCGCGATTCCGTTACCCAATATCGCAATTTTCGCGTTTTGAGTTCGGTCAATGAGCGCTGCCGCCATGATGTTTGGCGACGGCATGAGACCGTAAGCATTTTGGTGGTGTTCATTCACCACCACAGCGTCGAACCCGATGGTGTCCGCAAACGCGAGCTGATCCAAATACTCCCCATAGAGCTGCTGGCCTAACACCGGGTCATACTCGCTGTTGGGATACACCACCCAAGCCGACGAATATTTCTCGCGAACTTTGGGGTCAATATTCGGATAGGGCATTAAATGGAACGCGTATAACTCCATCTCAGTTCTCCAGAGTCAAATAAAAAGAATTCACTAATGCGGCAGCCGCCGCGGGTTGATCGAGGGGAACGAGATGGCCCGCATCATCCACGATCGTCAACGAGGCACCAAATAATTCCGCGTACTGTTCGACGTAACTCAACGGGGTCAGCCGGTCCTGGCCACCTGCCGCCACCATCATCGGACAATCCACATGGTGGGCTCGCATTCGGAGTCGAGGATCGTACCCTCGTTTCCACATCAACCGCGCTTGCGTTGCTAGATCAGTCCACACAGCGGTGGCAAGCTCAGCATTCCCAGTCATTGGGTCCACCAGGCTGCCGTCAAGGCTGTCAGCCAAATATGTAAACGCCTCAGGCAACTGCATGATGAACAGGTCAGGGAGAGGTTCATTAGGCCGCAACCCAATCGGCCCAAACAACACCAACCCCTTCAGCAAGGACGAAAAATGGATCGCCAGGTCAGTCGCAATCCAAGCCCCAATGCTGGTTCCGACAACTAACGGACGGTCGAGACCCAAACTGCTCATCAAATCCTTGTAGTGAAATGCCAGATCACTCACATCAACCAGCCAATTCGGTGTCTCTTCACCACCGAAACCAGGATGGATCGGCGCGAAAACCTCGAAGTCGGTAGCAAGTTGTTCATGAAACTCTGACCAGGCAGAAGTGTTCGCTTCGGAATGAAGAAGAAGAAGCGGCGGACCTTCCCCCCCATGCTGCACTCGCACACGCTGGGAAGGTAAATCAATGTTGAGTATCTCGAACATGTCAGCCCACACTCACCACGCCACCCCTGCAGCGCCCTCTCCCTCGTGCCCACCATAGTGTTGTGGTGCCGGTCGTGGCCTTGTGCGTTCACCGTCCGAGATCAATAATCTGAAGGCGTTCAGTGGATACGGTCAGTAGGGATACCCGGGTTTTATGAACGATGGCTGGAACTTTTGGATTGACCGGGGCGGCACCTTCACCGACGTCGTCGGACGGCTACCCGATGGGACGGTAGCAACCCACAAGCTTCTGTCTGACAACCCGCGCCGCTATTCCGACGCCGCTGTCCAAGGCATCAGAGATCTTCTCGGACTCTCCCCCGAGGAACTCCTGCCGCTGCACAAAATTGAGTCGGTGAAGATGGGTACCACCGTCGCCACTAACGCCCTCCTAGAACGTCAAGGCGAACCGACGCTGCTGGTCACCACGGAAGGATTCGCTGACGTTCTTCGAATCGGGTACCAAACGCGACCCGACCTTTTCGCCCTCGACATTGTGGTCCCGCAGATGCTGTACGTCGACGTGCTCGAAGTCAACGAACGAGTAAACGCAGAGGGTGAGGTTCTGATCCCACTAGATGAAGAAACGACGCGTAGAGGTCTCCAACAAGCCCGCGACCAGGGGATCACCTCCGTAGCTGTCGTTCTTCTCCACGGCTACCGCCACACAACCCATGAAAGAACTGTCGCGGCCATCGCCCGGGAACTGGGATTCGCTCAGGTGTCAGTCAGCCACGAAGTCAGCGCGTTAATGAAAATTGTGCCTCGGGGCGACACCACCGTTGTCGACGCCTACCTGTCACCCATCTTGAGGCGATACGTCGCTCAGGTAGACCAACACCTACGCAAAGACGACCCAAGCCCACGTCTCATGTTCATGCAATCGAACGGCGGACTTACCGACGCGTACACATTTCACGGCAAGGACGCTCTCTTGTCGGGTCCAGCTGGTGGTGTTGTCGGAATGGCCCGAACTGCTCAACAGGCCGGTTTCGACAAACTCATCGGGTTCGATATGGGAGGCACCTCCACCGACGTCAGCCACTACGCCGGAGAATTCGAACGTGCCTACGAAACCGAAGTCGCTGGTGTACGCGTTCGGTCACCCATGATGGACATCCACACCGTCGCGGCGGGAGGCGGATCAATTCTTCACTTCGACGGCAGTCGCCTGCGCGTCGGCCCAGATTCCGCGGGAGCGGATCCCGGTCCAACCTGTTATGGCAATGGAGGACCCCTGGCCATCACGGACTGCAACGTCGTGCTCGGCAAACTACGACCCGAGTTCTTTCCAGCGGTGTTCGGACCACAAGGAGACGAACCGCTCGATGCGCAGATCACTCTTACGGCATTCAGGTCACTCGCGGACGAAATCACCGAGGCCACCGGTACACACCACACCGAAAACACTGTGGCGCAGGGCTTTCTTGACATCGCTGTGGACAACATGGCCAACGCCATCAAGAAAATCAGCATCGAACGCGGCCACGACGTAACCGACTACACACTGGTGTGCTTCGGCGGAGCAGGAGGACAGCACGCCTGCCTCGTTGCCGACCGCCTAGGTATCGAAAAGATATATGTCCACCCTCAAGCCGGTGTTCTCTCAGCATTAGGTATCGGCCTGGCAGACATTCGCCATGTGCGCGACGAAGCCGTCGAGGAAACCCTAAACAGCGAAACCCTGCATCGACTTGAACCTCGATGGAAAGATCTCGAACGCGCAGGAGGCGACCACCTCGCCACTGAAGGCGTTAACTCTGACGCTCAACAACTCATCCGCCGCCTATCGCTGCGCTACCAAGGGTCCGATACCGCGCTACTCGTGCCAGCTGGAACTTTCGACCAGGTAGCGACAGCATTCGAGACACATCACCAAACTCGGTTCGGGTTCGTCTCCCCAGACACCCCAGTCATCATCGAATCAATGCAACTTGAATCCGTCGGCTTGGCAGATCAAGTAGCGGTAGCCGAAGCAATCTCAGAACCCAAAGACCCGCTCTTAGGGGTGTTCCCCACAAACATGGCCGGGGTTCAAGCCGACACACCCTTCATCGAAAGGAAACACCTCACACCTGGTACGCCAATCCCTGGGCCGGCAGTTCTGGTGGAACCGAACGCAACCACCGTCATCGAACCCGATTGGCAAGGCCACATCACCGAAAATGGGGACCTCATCATCGAACGAGTCGCAGCGCGAGCGCTGCGTCCGGCAATCGGAACCGACGTCAACCCGGTCCAACTAGAGATCTTCAACAACCTCTTCATGAACATTGCCGAACAAATGGGCGTCGTCCTTGAAAACACAGCAGTGTCCGTCAACATCAAAGAACGCCTCGACTTCAGTTGCGCGGTCTTTGACCCTTCTGGAGAACTCATCGCCAACGCCCCCCACCTTCCAATCCACCTCGGATCGATGAGCGAAGCCATCAAATCAGTCATCTTTCACAATCCCGATATGGATCCCGGCGATGCATACGTGCTTAACGCTCCCTACAACGGAGGCACCCACTTACCAGACATCACTGTGGTGAAACCCGTCTTCGATGACGCCACGGGTAACAGAATTTTTTATGTAGCCGCACGCGGTCACCACTCCGACATCGGTGGAGTAGTGCCCGGTTCAGCGCCAGCTGACTCAACCACCATCGAAGAAGAGGGCCTTGTCCTCGACAACGTGCTACTCGTCAAAGGCGGCCGATTCTTAGAACAAGAAATCAACGACCTACTGACCTCAGGACCGTGGCCGGCAAGAAACCCAACTCAAAATGTCGCCGACCTCAAGGCCCAGGTGGCGGCCTGTGAACGAGGCGCAACCGAACTCCAACGAGTGATCAATCATTACGGGCTCGATGTGGTGCATGCCTATATGGGTCACGTGATGGAGAACGCGGAAGAATCAGTCCGGCGAGTAATCGCCGCGCTCACCGATTGTGACTTCGTTGGAAAGATGGATGATGGAAGCCAGATCGCAGTAAACATCCGAGTCAACATCGAAGAACGTACCGCTGTCATTGATTTTGCTGGGACCAGTGGGCAACATCCAGGAAACTTCAATGCACCCAAGGCCGTATGTCGGTCAGCGGTGCTGTACGTGTTTCGGTGCATGGTTGACGACGCCATCCCCCTCAACGCCGGATGCCTAGTTCCGCTCGACATACGAATCCCCGACCCTTCGATGATTAGCCCTCATCCACCGGCCGCTGTTATCGCAGGCAACGTGGAAACAAGCCAACTCCTCGTCGACACACTTTTTGGTGCCTTAGGGGTGGTAGCGGGATCCCAAGGAACGATGAACAACTTCATTTGGGGCAACGACGAACACCAGTACTACGAAACCATTTGCGGTGGTGCGGGAGCAACACCAAATGCTGACGGCGCAAGTGCAGTCCACACCCACATGACCAACACCCGATTAACTGACCCCGAAATTCTTGAATGGCGTCACCCTGTGAGGGTTGAACATTTTCTGGTGCGCGCAAACTCTGGTGGCGAAGGCGCCCATCGAGGAGGAGACGGAGTAGTTCGACGCCTTCGATTCTTAGAACCAATGACCGTCAACGTTCTGTCATCGCGACGGAAAGTCGCCCCGTTTGGAGTGGACGGCGGAGACAACGGTCTTGTTGGTATCAATCGATGGTTGAAAGCAGATGGCAGCCGTGTCGAACTGCCGGGCAGCACCCGGGTAGAGGTCGATACCAACGACTGTTTCGAAATCGAAACCCCCGGAGGCGGAGGATTCGGCCCCAAAAGCTGAGGATTAGTTCCGTCCGTTC
>DGLO01000069.1:0-1354 GCA_002388005.1 Candidatus Neomicrothrix sp. UBA4542 | reverse complement strand
GGCGAAAGTCGGAGTTACTTGACCTGTAAGACGCCGATGGCTTCGCGGGTTGTGAGCACATCGCCGAACACTGACAGGAAGGTGCTGAGCGCTCCCACGTGAGCCTCATCGCTCCGAGCGGCGTTCGCGTCTTCGACCATTACGGCTCGATAGTCGAGCATCATCGCATCTCGAGCGGTGGAGTCACAGCACACGTTTGTCATGGTGCCCGTAACGAAAACGGTGTCGATGCCGCGTGCTTTGAGGGTGTCATCCAGGTTCGACGCTCCGGGCGAAAAGGCACTGAACCGATCCTTATCTATGACCAGTTCGTCGCTGCCTACGTCGAGTTCCGCGAAAAACTCGTGACCCCAAGTTCCGGCCATCAACCCAGCGCGTGCATCTCGAGCTTTCTCAGGGGCGATGAAGTTCTCAAAAAACATGGGCCAAGCGCCGCGCCCTTCCATCGACATAGTTGAGCGAATCCACACAATCGTGCCGGCAGCGGCTCGAAATGTTTCAACTAGGGCATTGATGTTGGTCACGATCCCGCGCGCGACCGGCACCTCACTCAAACCGCCTTCTGCGACAAAATGGTTCTGCATATCGACAATGATCAGAGCACTGCTCACGGGGTCGTAACCTTCGAAAGCGTGGGACCGTCCTCTCCTTTCGACCACTGCGGAACGAACCTCGTCGGGGACTGATGCCTCATGCATAATCAAGAGCTTCGCGTACGAGTTGGTTACCAAGAGGACTTCCCACCGTTTGTAGGGTCTGGTCCTGCTGGTCCACAAGGATTGGCAGTCGCCATCTTGATGGCTGGTTTCGAAAAACTCGGTACAGAGGCGGACTGGGTGGCGCTTTCTCTAGCTGAACAAATTTCGGCGCTTTGCAACGGCGAAGTGGATATGTTGGCCTGTCTTGGCGTAACCACCGAACGCCAAAGCAAAGTCGTTTTTGGAGATCCGATCATCCGAACCGGTGGAGCGCTGTTCACCATCGAGAGACAAACGACTGAGCTAACCCGGATCGTCACACCGTCAGCTGGACCATTGGTTGCCGCGACTCAAGCTGCGTACCCGACATGCTCAGTTGTGGAAGTCGACAACTACCCGCAGGCTCTAAGACGTGTCGTTGACGGTCATGCCGATGCCGCCGCACTGAATTTCCATGTTGGTAGCCAAGTTGCCCAACGAGAGTTTCCGGGGAAATTCGTTCCACCCGAGAGCACCTTCGAAGAGATTTATCTTGCTCCGGCGTGGGCACCGACACACGACACTGTTTTCCGAAATGCGATCACCGGTGTTCTCGCGGCCATGAATCCATTAGAGAACTCGTGATGGTGTTCGAGATCAGTGATGTTGGAGGCTGA
>DGLO01000139.1:36738-36978 GCA_002388005.1 Candidatus Neomicrothrix sp. UBA4542 | reverse complement strand
AGCTGATAGGCCGCGAGACCCTCCCAAAGCGCCGGAACCTTTCCTGAATGCGCCATGCGACGCTCTCAGGGTATTGGGTATTAATCCAGGTTTCCCTGGGCTATTCCCATCTCCGGGACAGGTTTCTCACGTGTTACGCACCCGTTCGCCACTTTCCCATTGGAACCGAAGTCCCGGGATCGTTCGACTTGCATGTATTAAGCACGCCGCCAGCGTTCGTCCTGAGCCAGGATCAAACTC
>DGLO01000139.1:0-36439 GCA_002388005.1 Candidatus Neomicrothrix sp. UBA4542 | reverse complement strand
GTTCGTCCTGAGCCAGGATCAAACTCTCCGTCAAGATCTCATCAGGCTGGCCGAGGCCTACCCGACGCGATCGAAGAGCCCCTACCGCACTTCAACGGGGTGGAAATACCCCTTTAGCGCGGCAGCTGGCTGGAATTGATGCAGTCTCGTCGTCTGGTAAACCAGTCAACGACACTGCGAATGTTTGTGTCACGATCATGAGTGACCTGACACGATTGTGTGGTTCGATCAGCGGTTGCATAGCAACAGCCGATCGCCCGCACTGGCGTTTATCGTCCTCTGTTCTGTTGTCAAGGAGCGCTGCGACCGCTAAAAGCGGCAGCATTACGACACACGCTCCTACCCCTGTAACGGGGCAAAACCGGAGGTGTCGAAGCCCCTCAACGCTGTTTGAACTGCGTTAAGAGGCGAAGGGCTACCCTACAGGCGCCAAGGGTACCGAAGCAACCTTTAACGTTGAATTTTAGGGATATTTGCTACCTCGAGGGGGCTATCCGACCACCAATAGGTGCCAGAGTTTCTTTCCACGCCTCAAAAGCACATATTTGCCATGAAGAAGGTCTTCGGTCGTCGGTAAATAGTCGGCGTCGTTCACTCGATTTCCGTTGACATAAACGCCACCCTCGGAAATCGCGCTTTTCGCTTCTTTGCGACTCCTACAGAGCTGTGTTTCCACAAGTAAATCTACGATTCCATCCTTCAACGGTGAATGTCTGGAGGAGGGGATTTCTCGGCTCACAAATTCCAACGCTGACTCCGACACTGAGTCGAGATCTAGCCCTGGTTCAAACAACACTTCCGAAGCCTCCACGGCAGTGACCGCAGCGGCTTCACCATGAACTGTGGCCGTCAACTCTGCTGCTAACCGCCGCTGACCAAGCCGAAGATGGGGTTCTCGCTGGTGGTTGGTAACGATTTCTTCTATTTCTTCGAGAGAAAGGAATGTGAGTTGGAGAAGTAGTTTGCGCACCTCAGAGTCATCTACCCCAATCCAGGCTTGATAGAAGCGATAGGGACTCATCTTTTCGGGGCTCAGCCAAATGGTCTCCCCGCCTGCCGTTTTGCCGTACTTGGATCCGTCAGGTTTAGTGAGTAACGGCCAGGTTAATGCGTGCGCCGATTTGCCTAGTCTTCTTCGTATCAGGTCGACGCCCAGGACAATGTTGCCCCACTGATCCGAACCTCCGACCTGCAGATCGCAATCCTCGTTTTCGGCGAGCCATAAGTAGTCGTAACCCTGCAACAGCATGTAACTAAATTCCGTGTAGGAAATCCCATCCCCTTCACTCATCCGGTTGCGAACAGACTCTTTGGCAACCATCTGATTTACGGTTACGTGCTTGCCTACGTCTCTCAAAAAGTCCAGCACTCCTAGGCCTACAGTCCAGGCCCGGTTGTCAAGCAGTTTCGCCGGAACGTCGCCTTCGAACTCTAAGAATTGACGAAGTTGCGGCAGTATTCCTTGCAAGTTTTGGGCGAGACCTTCGTCGTCTAGGAGGTTCCTCTCGGCGTTTCTGCCGCTGGGGTCCCCAACCATGCCGGTAGCGCCGCCTGCGAGACTGATGGGACGGTGACCAGCTAATTGAAATCGCCGCAGAGTCAACAACCCGATGAGATTCCCGACATGGAGACTTTCGGCGGTCGGGTCGAAGCCGCAGTAGAGGACGATCGGTCCTTCGGCGAGCCTCGCGGCCAAGGCTTCGCGGTCAGTTGTGTCATGGATGAGCCCGCGGGCCTCGAGGTCGGAAAGAATGTCCACAACGACAGTGTGCCAAGCCATCGGGTCAAGAGTGGCGAACTTTTGCCTGTTAGCGGTCTACCTCGGCAACACCTTCGACGATTTTGTACCGTTCAGGGTGAAGAAGATGCTGTCTTACGGTGCCAAAGAAAAGCAGTACAGCGAGGGGTCCGAAGACCATCATCAGCAGGATCCAATTGCTTCGGTGTCGTTTTAGTTGGGTCCACTTGGTCTTGGGAACGGCGAGCACTGAGATGACCCCGTATATAACGACAACGGCCGCGATAGCGACCGAAATCCATATAAAGGGACCAGAGCGCACGGTCAGAACCTACTGGCAAATTTCAGCGAATTACCTCATAAATCAAGAGTGTCGCTGCGCCTGAGCTGGACAACATGAGGCCAATTCCCAAGCCCTGAAAGGTGCCGTCGAAGACAAACCTTCCACCTATCGCTAACAACACGGTTGCCAGAGCGACCGCTACAAGCCAGTTGGGGAAAGACCCGACAGTGATTTGACGCGGCAAGGCGGTGACTAGGTACCAGCCCAGCGCGAACCCGATCGCTAGCAGCAACAGGTTTTCCAGCTGGGTGACGAAAAAGCGCATCATCCTGAACCTACAGGAGCGTCACCCCAGGACCTGATCAGCAAGCGCGAAACCGCACCGAGCGAGCCTTTGAGTGCTTTCGTCAAGGGAAAGTTCGGAATCGGTCAGCTCCTCTTCCTTTACCCATTTCAGTGCTTGGGATTCTTCATTGCCGCGAACTATCGCTTCTGGCGGTGCCTTGACGAGATAGCGAACATCTAAATGTAGATGTGACGGTTCTGAGGCGGATCGATTCACAAAGAGGTGAACGTCGATGTCGATGGGATCTGACCAAATTTCCAGACCAGCTATTCCGGTTTCCTCTGTCGCTTCCCGCAGGGCTACCGAGCCGAGGCAGCCGTTTCCGTCTGCATGGCCTCCGGGTTGAAGCCATCTATCGACCTTTGAGTGCAACAACACAAGTCCTTGAGTTCCGCTGTGATTCACAACCCAGCTCGAACCGGTGAAGTGGCCAGCTACACATGAGCGCTGCAAAGCGTCTTGATGTCTTGCAGCGAAGTCAAGGACCGTCTGCTGCGATTGCCTTTGGGCATTCTCGTTGGGATTGAAGTTTTCAACAATGGTTACTGCGGTCGACAGTCGTTCGTCGGAGACCAAGTCCCGATCGTCGGCGGCGCACCAACGGCCCGCATTGAGATTCACGGTAGAGCCCCGACCAGGTCGCGCAATTTTTCGATTTGAGCAGCAACAGCGGCTTCCCCACCCCCACCGTGGCTGTTTCTTCGGTTTCGACCACCTCCCGGCTGAAGAAGCTCCGCTGCTTGGGGACCGAGTTCGCTATGCCCTGTCACAAGGTCGGCGAGTTCGCTTCCTTCAGCCAGAGACTGACGCACCAGGCCTGCGACCGTGGCATGGGCCTCTCGAAATGCTACGCCTCTCTCGACCAGAAAGTCAGCGAGATCAGTGGCAGCGGCGTAGGGAGAGTCGGCGCTGGATTGCATTGATTCGACGTTAAAGCTGAGAGTGGTGATCATGCCTGTTAATGCCACAAGCGTTAGTCGAACAGTGTCGCAACTATCGAACAACGGCTCTTTATCTTCTTGCAGGTCTTTGTTGTAGGTAAGTGGGAGGCCTTTTTGGGTAGTCAAAAACCCGGTTAAGTTCCCGATGAGTCGACCCGCTTTCCCTCGAGCTAGCTCAGCGACGTCGGGGTTTTTCTTCTGCGGCATCATCGATGAACCTGTTGCGAACGCGTCGTCGAGCTCAACGAAGTTGAATTCGCTGGAGGCCCATAAGCACAGTTCCTCTCCGATTTTGGAGATGTGCACTCCAAGTACGCTCAACGAATACAGCAAATCGGCGACGAAGTCCCGATCCGAAACCGCGTCAAGAGAATTCATGAACAGCTTCGAGAATCCCAGTTCGTCGGCGACTATCTGAGGATCGATAGGGAGTGATGTTCCCGCCAACGCTCCTGCTCCTAGAACAGAGACGTCAGAGCGCCGTCGAGCGTCACCAAGCCGTTCTACGTCTCTCAGGAACATCCAACAATAGGCCGCTAGATGGTGGGCAAGATTTACGGGTTGAGCGCGTTGCATGTGGGTGTAGCCGGGCAGGTAAATCTCCTGTTCGTAGACCTCTTCCACTCTGGCAAATAACGCTTTGATAAGTGACGCCAGCACTTCGGTGAGTGAATCGATTTCATTTATTGCTACGAGCCGAACGTCGTTTGCCACCTGATCGTTCCTGCTGCGACCAGTGTGCATCTTGGCGGCTGCTTGAGTTAGCTCTGTAGCGCGGCGTTCAACAGCAGTATGAATGTCCTCGTCAGAAGGAGCCCAGTCGAAGTTGTCCTCTTCCATCTCATTTTCGACGACATCAAGCGCTTCAAGGATTTCCGATAGCTCCGCTGTATTTATGAGCCCAACCTCCTGAAGCATTTGAACGTGGGCTCTAGATCCGGCTATGTCTTCTCTAAACATCCGTCGATCGAATGACAGTGAGTCGTTAAGAGCTCGAAGGGCTTCGCTGGGGCCACCAACGAACCGGCCGTGCCAAAGAGTGTTGCCATCCGACATAAGTTAATCCTGTCAAAAGTTAGTGAATTCGATTCGGGTTAAAGGGGCTTCAAAGCCCCGCTAGATCACGGAAATATTTGGCCACTGCTTCGCCGCTTGTGTGCCGAGCAGCGACCACGAGGATGGTGTCGTCGCCAGCTACGGTGCCGATGACATCACTACTGTCGCTACGGTCAATCGCGCTCGCGACGACGTGAGCGGAACCGGGTGGAGTGGTGAGAACCACAAGATTGTCAGAGTCTTCCACTCCCACAACCCAATCCCCGCAGACACGTCGAAGCGTCTCGAGGGGAACAGTTCTTTGCGTAGCGATTTCGGGTATGGCATACACGGTTCGGCCCCCAGCTCGAAGCTTCACCGCACCAAGTTCATCAAGGTCGCGGCTCACGCTTGCCTGGGACGCCTCTACTCCTTCTGCCGCTAGCAACTCGACGAGTTCACCGTGATCACCAACGGAGCGTTCGGCCAGAAGCCGTTCAACTAAGTGTTGTCGCTGGGATTTGCTCGTCATCTTTCCATTTCCTTCCCAACGAGCCAGGAAAGTAGGCCTCGGGCACTGTGCATTCGATTGTGCGCTTGCGGGAACACTTTGCTGCGCGAGCTTTCGATTACCTCGCCTGAGACTTCTTCACCGCGATGTGCGGGAAGACAGTGCATAAAGATGCCCCGTTCGCTTGCTCCGGACATCAGCGCCGCGTCCACCCTGAAATTTGCGAACGCATCTAACCGTTGCTCCTTCTCGCTTTCCTGCCCCATGGACGTCCAGACATCGGTGTACACCACGTCAGCACCCTCAACCGCTTCTTGCGGGTCGTTCGTCACTAGTAAGGAACCGCCGGACGCTAAGACACGATCGACTTCCACTGGGTTAGGCCCATGGCCAGGTGGAGAAGCAACCGCTGTGGCAATACTAAGCATCGAGCAGCCAATGGCAAGCGACCGCCAAACGTTGTTCGCATCTCCTACGTAGGCGACGCGGCCAACGTCGGAAAGACCAATCTCTTGTTCGATTGTGAGTAGATCCGCTAGCGCTTGCATCGGATGCGCTACGTCGGAAAGTAGATTAATGACAGGCATCGCATCGGTAGCAGCCATGCGTTCCAGACGGCTATGGTCGAAAACCCGCGCCGCCAACACGGTGTGATAGCCGGCCATTACCCGAACGACGTCTTCCGCTGTCTCGCGGCTATCAATGCCGAGTTCCTCAGGTGTGATGTATATCGGGTGTCCGCCAAGTTGGACGACAGCCATTTCCATCGAGTTACGCGTCCTGCCAGATGGTTTTTCGAAAATCAGCGCCACGCCCTTACCATCAAGCACTTTCGGCGAATTTGGCTCCGCTGAGAGTTCAAGAACTCGGCGAAGTTCGGTGATGTTGAGATCGTCAACTTCTAGGAAATGTCGCATTACCGTGCTCCGAGAACGGCAGACAACTTGTCTATCGCTTCATCGATCTCTTCAGAGGAAACAGTTAGAGGCGGCGCGAAGCGAATAGCTGTCGGGCTTATCCCGTTCACCACGAGACCTGCTTCTAAGCAACCGAGAGCAATTTCGGGACCAGTCATACCTACTGCCTCGGTGTCAATCTCGGCAGCTATCAGTAGCCCAAGACCTCGTGTGTCAACAACATTTGGGACTTCCAGTAACTTGCCCATCAACTCATCGCCGGAAGCTCGCGCAAGGTTGGGGGCATCTATAGCTTCCATTACTCGTAAGACTGCCCGAGCAGCTGATGTTGCTAAAGGCTGCCCCCCATAGGTTGTTGCGTGATCACCGGGTTCGAATGCCGCGGCCACTTCTCGCTTGGCCCATAAAGCACCGATAGGAACACCATTTCCTAGTGCCTTGGCCATTGTGACCACATCGGGTCGGATCTCGCCAGTCGAATCGAAGTGGTGCTGCCACGCGAACCATTCTCCGGTGCGAGCGAACCCCGTTTGAACCTCGTCAAACATCAACAGCATGTCTCGCTCATCGCACAGCTGACGAACCTGTCTCAGGTACTCGCCGTCCCCGATGTTTACGCCTCCTTCTCCCTGGACCACTTCCAGCAGGACAGCTGCGCAAGAAGGGTCGATTGCTGCTTCCAAAGCACCGAAGTCATTAAATGGGACGTGTCTGAAACCCTCGGGCAAAGGCTGGAATGTTTCATGTTTTTCAGGTTGGCCGGTTGCATGGAGTGTGGCCAGAGTTCTTCCGTGGAACGATCTCAGCGCGCTGACGACTACATGCTTACCTCTACCGCCATTTTTGCGAGCAAGCTTGATTGCTCCTTCAAGCGATTCCGCTCCGCTGTTGCAAAAAAAGACTTGGCCACCTCCACCCTGAAGTCTGTTAATCGTCTCTGCGACTTCCAGACCTGGCACGGTTTCGTACAAGTTCGAGACGTGAAGAAGAGTTCGTGCTTGTTCGGCGAGAGCCTCAGCTACCGCTGGATGTGAATGACCAAGGGACGTCACTGCTAAACCGCAAAGAAAATCAAGGTACCTTTTGCCATCACGGTCAAAAAGCTCGGTACCTGAACCCCTGACAAACTGCACGGGGGGTAGCCCGTATGTTGGCATGAGCGGGTAAGTATCTAGGCCCTCGGCTGCAATTGTTGAACTATTCATTGGAGAAATTCCTAAGTAGTTAGCGGATCTTTTGACGAAATTCAGCTTGAAATCATTGTCCCGATGCCAGCATCAGTGAAGATTTCCAGCAGAGCTACATGAGGGATTCGCCCGTCGAGTAAATGAGCACTGGCAACCCCGTTGTTCACGGCGCTGATGCAGGCTTCAATCTTGGGGATCATGCCATCAGTGACTCGTCCAGAGTCAATTTTCCCCTGGAGCTCATCAGCGCTTATCTGACGTATCAGAGAATCCTTGTCGCTGAAATCTTCGTAGAGACCTTCGACGTCTGTGAGGTAGACCACCTTTTCAGCCCCTATCGCCTCAGCAACTGCACCCGCAACCGTGTCGGCGTTGATGTTGTAAGCCTGACCTGATGCATCCGCGCCGATGGTGGACATGACAGGGATAAGACCTTCGGAGAACAGCTTGGTGAGCAATGTCGGGTCGACCGAAGCGACATCGCCAACGAAACCAAGTTCGGGGTTGCGAGCAGCAGCGGTAATGAGTCCGCCATCCTCTCCGCTTACTCCGACAGCTAAAGGCCCGTGAACGTTGATCGACCCAACGATGTCTCGGTTGACTTTACCCACGAGAACCATTCGGGCTATGTCGAGGGTCTCGGCGTCGGTGACCCTTAACCCATCTCGGAATTCGGGTTCTTTTCCTAACCGTTCCATAAGGTCGCCTATCTGAGGACCACCGCCATGAACCACCAACGGCAACATGCCGACTTGATGCATGAGTACGACGTCTTCTGCGAATCTTTCAGCCAAAGCCCCATCGGCCATAGCGTTCCCGCCGTATTTGATGACTATTACCTTGCCTCGCCAGCGTTGAATGTAAGGCAAAATCTCAACGAGAAGCTCAGCGTTGTGTAAATGGTCTCCTACCGAACGCGAGTGTCTCGAATCGACGTCTGAGTCGTCGAGCGTTTCGTCGGCATCGACTAGTCGAAGCGGTGGATTCTTGTCGTCCATAGAGGTTCTCCGTTCAGGGCATCAGACCGCTAGTCGACAAACCAACGGTCTCCTCAAGTCCTAAGGCGATGTTGGCGCATTGCACGGCGCCACCAGCAGCGCCCTTGACTAAGTTGTCGAGCGCGCTGATGGTCAGAAGCCATCCGGTTCGATTATCAACGCGAGCGGTGATGTGCACTGTGTTTGCACCCAAGGTCGCTTTAGTTGAAGGCGAAGCCTCGTCGACAACAACGAATGCTTCTTGAGCGTAGAACTCAGTTAGAAGTTCTAGCGCCTGGTCGGTCGAAAAGGACGCGTCGCTGGGTCGCGCGTAGCACGTCGCGAGAATGCCTCGAACCATGGGGGCAAGATGGGGGGTGAAAAGAATTTCGCATCCGGTTGCTTGCTCAATCTCAGGCGTGTGCCGATGCGTTAGCAGACCGTAGGCGTTGAAGTTTTCGTCTACCGCCGCAAAAGTAGTACTCGGGTTTAGTCCCCTACCGGCGCCGCTCACTCCCGACGCTGCATCCACGATTACGCCGGTTGTCTCAATGGCGTCTGCCTGAACGAACGGGGTCAAAGCGAGCGACGCCGCCGTCGGGTAACAACCGGGTACTGCGACTCCGCGGGCTCCTATGAGATCTTTCCGATACAGCTCGGGCAACCCGTATACGAATTCATCTAGTAGTTCCGGCATGGTGTGGTCAGCTCCATACCACTGGGGGTATAGCGCGGGATCTTTGAGTCGAAAGTCGGATCCGAGGTCAAGGATGCATCCGACCTTTTTGTACAGGTCCGCGACCACAGGTTGACTCGCCATGTGGGGCAAGCCGAGGAAAACTGCGTCTACGCCCACGAAATCAGATGGATCGTAGGATGAGTAGACCATCTCACCAAAGTCCGACGCCAAACTCGGATATAGCGACCGAACCTTCGTGCCTGCCTGGGAATCGCCGGTGGCGGCGACGAGCGACATATCTGGGTGACCTGCTATTAGCCTCATCAATTCAGCACCTGTGAAGCCGGAGGCGCCCACGATGCCGACACGGAGCGGTGCGTTGCTGGACATCTTCCCAAGGGTACATCAAATCACACTTTATGCATAATTATTCATCTATATGCATATTTATTCATCTGTGGGTTTGGGGAGTGAGCGCTCTTCCGTAACCCAGACATAAGGTGTCAGGGTGGTAAGGACGACAGGGTTAACCCGCGGCTGGAGCCCTGTCATCTCCCTCGGAGTGATGACCTGCACCTGCTACGGCGCAGCGTTTTATGCCTACGGGATACTCGTAGATCCCATTCGCAGCGAACTGGGTTGGTCCCTGACCTTCTTGGGTGCCGTGTTCGGTGCAGCTCAACTGTTGACCGGGTTTGGGGCATCGATTGCTGGTCGCCTACTTGACCGCTGGGGCGGCAAACTCATCTTCACTATCCAAGCCGTCGCTTCAATGCTTCTGTTTGCCGGAAGCTGGACCAGTTCCCGTATAACGTTCGCTGTTCTTATTTCCAGCGCTCTTGGAATTATGGCCGCGACAGGCTTCTACCACGTGTCGACGGCTATAGCAGGACGCGTGGGGCCCGCTGATCCCAGCAAATCCATAACTGTCTTAACGGTGATCGGAGCCTTTTGCAGCCCCATCTACCTTCCAGCCGGCGCAGTGCTAATCGATTCCGCAGGGTGGAGGGTCGCTATCCGAGTTTTCGCGCTCGTGGCTCTTTGTGGAGCACTCCAAGCTGCTTATTTTGCACGTAACGGTTCTTCTGACGAAACGGGTGGGGCCTCAGCCAGCGCGTTCAAAGCGCTCCGCGCCGCGATACACCGGCCAAATGTTCGAAGAATGCTGTTGGCCTACGCGTTCGCGGGGTTCTCCTTCAGCACGCTTCTCGTCTACCAAGTACCAATCATGATCGACCAAGGGCTTGTATTGAGCACCGCTGCCGCCATTGCAGGGTTCCGCGGTTTTTGTCAACTGTTCGGTCGGGTGGGAGTTATTGCAGCCCTTGCCAAACAGGAGGCGGCCTTTGCTTTGCGAGTCAGCTACCTCCTGGCAGCCTTCGGATCGTTGTTCATCTTGGGCGGAAACGTCGGACTCGGGGTCGTGTACGGGGCGCTGGTCGGCACCAGTTTGGGCGCCACCACCCCACTCCAAGCCATCCATGCGCAGGAGACCTTCGAACCAGAAGACCTCGGCTTGTTAATGGGATTACAGCATTCAGTCTTTGCGCTAGCAGGAGGAGTCGGACCCGTCGTAGCGGGGTTTGCGGCTGACCTCACTGATAGTCAATCTCCCACCGTCTGGATGACCATGTGCAGCCTGCTGGTCGCGGCCTTGCTGTTGCGCGGAAAACCTCTCCGTCCTGTGGTCGAAATTCGCTGACCACCTAAATCGAGGTTTCCTATGAAGAGCAGGTTGAGTACCCTTGGTGCTGTTCTGCTTGGGCCAACGACGTCCCTTCAACGCGAACAGTCAACAAAACGCTTGAAACTCACGGACGTCCGAAATGCAAGAAAACTCCTTTAGTCAGCGAGGGCTACCCGCGGCTCAAGGTCTTTACGACCCCAAAAATGAGCATGACGCCTGTGGGGTGGCGTTCGTAGTCGACATGCACGGTCGAGCTTCACACGAGATGGTGAGACGCGGACTTGACTGCCTCTACAAATTGGATCACCGAGGCGCCACGGGCGCAGAAGAAAACGTCGGTGATGGCGCCGGAATTCTTCTTCAACTCCCCGACTCCTTTTTTCGGCAAGTAACCGAACTAGACCTTCCTCAGGCAGGAAGCTACGCGGCTGGCATGGCGTTCCTCCCGCCCGAGAATCCTGAGGCGGCGGCAGCGGCTATCGAATCCTTAGCCCAAGAGGAAGGTCTTCGAACCATCGGCTGGAGAGAAGTTCCTACTGTCAGTTCCTCCTTAGGGAAATTTGCTACCGACGCTATGCCAATTTTCCGAATCCTGTTTCTCTCAGGCCCAAAAGACGCTCCCGTTGGCGGCCTGGAGCTTGAGCGCATCACCTACGTCCTTCGGAAACGCATCGAACATGAGGTACAGCCCGCTGTCTATTTCCCTTCGCTTTCGTCTCGAACCTTCATCTATAAGGGAATGTTGACGTGCGACCAACTTCCAGTCTTCTTTCCGGATCTCACAGATGAAAGGTTGACGAGCGCGTTAGCTCTAGTTCACTCCCGATTCAGCACCAACACCTTTCCCTCCTGGCCCCTAGCGCATCCTTACCGGCTCATCGCTCACAACGGCGAGATCAACACGGTGATGGGAAATCGGAACTGGATGCGGGCCAGGGAAGGGACCTTCGCCGCCGACGCGTTCGGAGAATCCCTGCAGCGAGCCCTTCCGATAATGACACCTGACGCGTCCGATACCGCTAGCTTCGACGAGGCACTCGAGCTCATCCACCTTGGCGGGCGGAGCCTGCCTCACGCGGTCCTCATGATGGTGCCTGAAGCGTGGGAGAACCACGAACGCCTCCCACAGTGGAAGCGGGATTTCTACGAATTTCACGCTTCTCTCATCGAACCCTGGGATGGGCCAGCATCGATCGCTTTCACTGACGGAACCGTTATTGGGGCCGTACTTGACAGAAATGGTTTACGGCCTTCCAGATTTTGGGTAACTGACGAGGGTTTAGTTGTCATGGCGTCAGAAGTCGGGGTTCTCGACCTCGACCCAAGCACCGTCATTCAAAAAGGACGGCTTCAGCCGGGTCGCATGTTTCTTGTCGACACCGCCAAAGGAAAAATCGTCGGTGATGAGGAAATTAAGCAGACTCTCGCCGATGCAGAACCATACGGAGAGTGGCTCCAAGAAGGACTTCTGCATTTAGATGACCTTCCCACCCGTTATCTCCTGACACCTCAACATTCATCTGTGATCAAGCGTCAACGCGCCTTTGGCTACACAGAAGAGGAGCTCAAGATTCTCCTCGCTCCCATGGCACGTACCGGCGCCGAACCAATCGGCTCGATGGGCACCGACACTCCTATAGCGGTGCTCTCGAAGCGATCGCGTCTGATATTCGACTACTTCTCACAACTGTTCGCACAAGTCACGAATCCTCCGCTCGACGCGATACGAGAAGAACTGGTGACATCAACATCGTCGGTATTGGGACCCGAGGGCAATCTTTTTGAGCCCGGCCCAAATTCCTGCAAACAGATCGTCGTTCCCCGCCCTGTGCTTTCCAACGAGGACTTGGCCAAAATCCTCTACCTGAACGAAGGCGAAGACCACCCTGAATTTAAGTCCTTCGCAATCGATGGCCTCTACCCCATTGCCGAAGGCGGGGACGGCATGCAAAGGGCTATAGAAGAAATACGAATCAAGGTCTCCGACGCTATAACAAACGGCGCCAAAATCATTGTCCTGTCGGATCGATACAGCAACGAACAAAACGCCCCCATTCCTTCACTTCTCTTGACAGGGGCGGTACATCACCACCTAGTAAGAGAACGCACTCGTACCAAGGTTGGCTTGATCGTCGAATGCGGTGACGCTCGAGAGGTCCATCACATGGCCCTACTACTCGGCTACGGCGCCGGCGCAATCAATCCCTACCTGGCCATCGAATCCATTGAAGATCTGATCGGGCAGGGAGTGATCAGCGAAGTTGAGGAAAGGGCCGCTGTTCGTAACTACATAAAGGCCTGTTCAAAAGGCGTCCTCAAAATCATGTCCAAAATGGGCATCTCTACTGTCGCCAGCTACACCGGAGCGCAAGTCTTCGAATGTGTTGGGCTATCCAACGAAGTAGTTGACGATTACTTCGCCGGCACGGCATCCAAGCTCGGCGGAGTCGGACTCAACGTCATCGCCGAAGAGGTGGCACTGCGTCACCGCTTCGCGTATCTCGACAACCCCGAGGAGCTAGCGCACCGCGATTTGTGGGCTGGCGGTGAGTACCAATGGAGACGCGAGGGTGAATTTCACCTGTTCAACCCCGAAACCGTCTACAAGTTGCAGCATTCCACCCAAACAGGCCAATACAAGGTCTTCAAGGAATACACGAAACTCGTCGACGATCATTCCGAACAGCTAGCGACACTCCGCGGTCTCTTCAAGCTCACCCCCGCCGAAACCGGCCCTGTTCCACTTGAGGAAGTCGAACCCATCAGCGAAATAGTGAAGCGATTCTCGACAGGTGCCATGAGCTACGGCTCGATCTCAGCTGAAGCACATGAAACTCTGGCGATAGCCATGAACCGCATCGGAGGAAAATCCAATACTGGCGAGGGTGGCGAAGACCCGGAACGCTTCGTCCCAGATAGCAACGGCGACTCCAGACGGTCAGCGATCAAACAAGTAGCCTCGGGTCGCTTCGGAGTTACTTCGGAATACCTCGTGAACTCCGACGACATCCAAATCAAAATGGCTCAGGGAGCTAAACCCGGCGAAGGTGGACAACTGCCCGGCCCGAAAGTCTGGCCATGGATAGCCAAGACACGCCATTCCACACCCGGAGTAGGCCTGATCTCTCCACCTCCGCATCACGACATCTATTCGATCGAAGATCTCAAACAACTCATTCACGACCTCAAGAACTCAAACCCTGAAGCGCGCATCCACGTGAAACTCGTCGCGGAGGTCGGAGTCGGCACCGTGGCTGCCGGAGTGTCAAAAGCCAAAGCGGACGTTGTCCTGATATCAGGACACGACGGCGGAACGGGAGCCTCCCCGCTCACTTCACTCAAACATGCAGGCGGCCCCTGGGAACTCGGACTTGCCGAAACCCAGCAAACGCTCCTGATCAACGGATTAAGAGACCGAATCGTCGTACAAACCGATGGCCAACTAAAAACCGGGCGAGACGTCATCATCGCCATGTTGCTAGGAGCCGAGGAGTTTGGATTCGCAACCGCTCCCCTAGTCGTCTCCGGTTGCGTGATGATGCGCGTCTGTCATCTCGACACATGCCCCGTCGGCGTCGCTACTCAAAATAAGGAGTTGCGATCCCGCTACGCCGGTAAAGCTGAGTTCGTCGTTAACTTTTTTGAATACGTCGCCCAAGAGGTCCGTGAATCGCTAGCTGAACTCGGCTTCCGCACCGTGGAAGAGGCCATCGGTCGTGTCGATTGCCTCGACATAGATCGCGCGGTTGAACACTGGAAAGCAGACGGTCTTGACTTCAGCCCAATTCTCCACATACCTACTTCACCTTGGGAACAAGACCGTTTCTGTTCCAAACAACAAGAACATGGCCTTGATAGAGCCCTTGACCAGGAATTGATCGAACAAGCGCAACAGGCCATCGAGAATGGGACTCCCGTAGAGATAACGTCCCCCATTTCAAACATCAACCGCACTGTCGGCACCCTTCTCGGTCACCACGTGACGAAAAAGCATGGGGGCCAAGGACTCCCAACAGACACGATCACCGTCAACATGAGCGGTTCTGCGGGTCAAAGTTTCGGCGCTTTCGTTCCGAGTGGGATTACTCTGCGCCTATCTGGGGACGCAAACGACTACCTCGGTAAAGGCCTATCCGGCGGGCGAATCGTACTCAGACCACCGACAAATTCGGCCACCAAGTTTGTCGCCGAAGAAAACGTGATCGCTGGCAACGTGATCCTCTATGGCGCGACAAGCGGGGAAGTCTTACTCCGAGGCATAGTGGGGGAACGCTTTTGTGTTCGCAACTCCGGAGCCACAGCCATAGTCGAGGGAGTGGGAGACCATGGATGCGAATACATGACGGGCGGCCGAGTTGTCGTTCTGGGGCCTACGGGTCGAAACTTCGGAGCAGGAATGTCCGGAGGGGTCGCGTTCATCTACGACCCAGAAGATGAATTCCACCGAAGCCTCAACACTGAAATGGTCGACTTAGAGATCTCTCTTGATGAGGAAGACCTCGATTTTCTTCGCGACATCATCCGTCGACACTCCGACGAGACGGGGTCTGAGGTCGCGTCAATGATTCTCGACCGCTGGCATCAACAAGTACGTCACTTCAAGAAGGTCATACCCAAGGATTACAAGCGAGTTATCGAGGCCATCACGACAGCGGAAGAACAGGGCCAAGACGTCGAGGAAGCCGTGATGGCTGCGGCGAAAGGGTGACAGCGATGTTTGGACAATCAACAGTGAGCCAATACGTTGCCCACGCAGTAGCGATAAGGAGGGATCCGATCCGGCATGGCTGATATTCGAGGATTCCTCAAGCATGACCGAGAGACACCGACTCGGCGACCCGTCCCAGTGCGGGTCCTCGATTGGCATGAGGTGTATGAGGACTTCGGCCGAGACAGTCTGCGTATCCAAGCAAGTAGATGCATGGACTGCGGCATTCCGTTTTGCAACGACGGATGCCCTCTCGGAAATATCATCCCGGACTGGAATGATCTCGTTTACCGAGACCATTGGCAAGCCGCAATCGACCGCTTACATGCCACAAACAATTTCCCCGAGTTCACCGGCCGACTTTGTCCAGCTCCCTGCGAGGGTGCGTGCGTACTTGGAATCAACCAAGACCCCGTTGCAATCAAAGAAGTCGAGGTAGCAATTATCGACCGTGCCTTCGAAATGGGATGGGTGGAACCTGTTATTCCAACTGTTCTTTCGGGAAAGTCTGTCGCGGTAATCGGCAGCGGACCGGCGGGCCTGGCCGCCGCACAACAGTTGACCCGCGCGGGCCACGTAGTTGTTGTTTTCGAACGAGCTGACCGAATCGGCGGGTTGCTTCGCTACGGCATCCCAGAATTCAAGATGGAAAAACGTCACATCGACCGTCGCGTCCAACAAATGGAACAGGAAGGTACCGAATTTCGTACCGGGATAAATGTCGGAATAGATATAGCTGCCGACGACATTCGTCAACAATTCGATGCCGTCGTACTCGCCGGTGGAGCAACCCAATGGAGAGATCTTCCCATCGAAGGCCGAGAACTCGATGGGATCCATCAGGCAATGGAGTACCTTCCTTGGGCTAATCGCGCTCAGGAAGGCGATTTCACAGTGGCGGAAACACCACTTTCGGCAGCCGGTAAAAAGGTGGTGATTATTGGCGGCGGCGATACCGGCGCCGATTGTCTAGGAACCGCACACCGGCAAGGCGCTGCGTCAGTTCATCAGTTCGAAATCATGCCGTGTCCCCCCGACGAACGCTCTGTTGGAAATCCTTGGCCGACGTTCCCAATGACCTTCAAAATCACGTCGGCTCATGAGGAGGGCGGGGAACGGGTTTACTCGGTCAATACCGACAAGTTTCTCGGAGACGCGGACGGCAAGCTACGCGCATTAGCGGCCCACGAAGTGCAGATGGTTGATGGGCGTTTCGAAAAAGTCGCCGACACAGACTTTGAAGTTGAGGCGGACATGGTGTTGTTGGCAATGGGTTTCACCGGTCCTGAATCAGGTGGTCTGATCGAACAGCTAGGCGTCGATTTGGATGAACGCTCAAATGTGGCTCGCGACGACAACTTCGCCACAAACGTCGATCGGGTATGGGTGTGCGGTGATATGGGTCGGGGCCAAAGCCTGATCGTTTGGGCTATAGCTGAGGGGCGTTCCTGCGCTTCAGCGGTTGACGCGTCATTAACGGGCTCGACGTCTTTGATGTCCCCTATCACACCGAAAGATCGTCCCTTAGTTTGATCCCAAGATCAGAGCACGAATAACCCCTGTAGGCGTTCAGCCAGCCCAAATACGCGGTCGTTAGCTCCACCCACTGCCATCTTCTGAAAGCTGACATCAGTTGGATTTGCGGCCCTCCTCCAGATAAGTTGCCAGTTTTTCGAGTGCTGTCGGCGTCGCTTCAAAGATCCGGCCCAACAGTTTGTCCTGTTCAGGTGTCCGTTCAGCCACGCCGCGCAACCGACTAAAGCCATCGAGACGCGCTTCAGAAAGCCATGTTTTTAACCCGGGGTCGGCATTCCACTTGATCGAGTTCAGAGCATTTTCCATGGTGGTTCGCACCCAGTCCAGGGTGTCGTCAGGGTGAGGCACAACCGTGCATACGTCATTCTTGATGGTGTCGTCTTCATAGGTCGCCTCGACGTGGGCGATGAAGGCCGCACTAAAGACCTGTTGGCAAGTGCGCACCGTTTGCAAAGTCAAACGGTCGTCTTCAAAGATCGGTCGAATAGGGCGCCGCGTCAGACCGTCCGCTGTGCAGTCAACATGAACCGTATTTGGACTGGTGGAAATGGTTTCATCATCGAGGTCGATGCGGGTAAGTCCAATACGTTGAACATGCCCAGAACGAACAATGTTTCTTATCCGACGCAACTCTTCCAATTCGAGTCGGGTGACTGTGCAGCATCGATACATCGTCGGACGGACAGACGCATCCAACTGAAGCAGAACGCCTCGTTCGAGTAGTTGGTTGAACATTTGATCTAGTGACGTTGAGCTCGCAACTATTTCCATAGTTTCGACTTGTCGAAGTATCGCTCGTTCCGCGAATTCTGGTCCTGGTTGGATGTTGGCGCGATCTAGCATCCACTGGTCGCGGGGCACCACCCATCGGATCGCCTCCGGGTCGACGTTGTTGCTGAGTAGCCAAAGGCACGAATCGATCGCTGTTTTTCCTCCACCAACCACGACATAGCCATCTGGTGGATCAGTCACGCTGGGAAGTTCGTTGGGGGGAATGCATCGAACCTCGGCCATTACCTCATAACTAGGTGGAGTAACTGCAGGGACAGTTACGTTCATGTAGGTGGCATCAACAGTCTTTCGAGATTCGATGACTGTCTCCTTGCCAGAGGTGAGGCCTCGAATCAGACCATTTCCTAGGTATTCCGACATGGGAAAGTAACTCACGCGGCCGCTCGGCAAGAATTGCTGGTTCATCACTTGCTCGAAGTAGCTGACAACCTCAGTGCCGGAAGCCAACTCATAGAGACCTGAATTCCAGCCGACAAGGTCTTTAGCGTCGCTTCCAAGCTTTCGCGAATTAACTCCGTAGAAAGACGACGGTTGATGCAGGCGCACGAAAGGGTAAGAGTCGTTCCAATGGCCACCAGGTCTAGCGTGACGATCCACGATAGTTACCGTCGCGCCTGTTTCTGCCATAAGCACGTCGGTAAATGCCATACCCATCGCACCCGCGCCCACGACCAAATAATCGCTAGCAACAGTTTCCATCATCGTTACTAGCCTTGGATGTCGGGACCAGCGGACTCTATGTGAAACCGAACGATGCACCTCTGGTCCTCATGCATTGCCCGCTTGTAGTCATCCCAGTCGGGGTGTTCCCCGCTTAGGGTGCGGTAGTACTCGACGAGATGGACTATTGCGTCGGGGAGGCTTAGCACCTCGGCTCGACATTGCAACTGCACCCACCGACCCAACCATTTGTCGGGGAAAACACAGAGCCAGGCAATCGGGTGGCGTCTTAAGTTCCAAATTTTCACCGCTGTCTCGCGCGTACTCATCACGATCGTGTCATCCACTACCGCAAGAGTCACCGGCGACATTTGTGGAGATCCATCGCGACGTCGCGTAGCAAGCACGGCACGGGAGTTGTCGCGCACGTAGTCAAGACCCTTATCTATTTCCATGCCCTCATCCTCTCACGCCGCCCTCATCCGGGTCGGCTGACGTGACAGATACTGCCCTAGGGTGAGTCGATGTCCGGCCAAAGCGAGATCGATGGTGCCCGCGGCTGGATCGTGGCGTTCGCAGGTTGTGCAATTAACACTTGGACATTCGGAGTTTTTTACGCCTTCGCAACTGCGCTGGAGCAAATGGTTGACGAATTCAACGCAAGCCTTTCGGGAATCGCTGCCTTCTTTTCAGTAACAACATTTCTCTTTTTTGCGGTGGGTATGCTCGCCGGGCCACTCGCCGACCGTTTCGGAGCTCGGCGATTAGTAGCCGTGGGTGCATTCCTCATGGGGGGAGGACTCTGGCTTACCGCCCAAGTCGAATCTCTGTTGACCGGAATCGTGATCTACGGACTCGGAGTCGGATTAGGTATCGGCTCTTATCTTGTTCCCCTCAGCGTTGCTACCGGGGCATGGTTTGAGAAACATCGAACCCTCGCTCTCGGCATCAACACCGTTGGAATAGGACTCGGAACCTTGATCTTGGTTCCAGTCGCCGAATGGTTAATTCGAACTGCCGGTTGGCGAAGCGCTTTCGAACTGATGGGGATCGGAAGCATCATCGTATACGGGGTCGTGGCGATGGTGTCTTTCAGACCTCCTACCCCACCTGCTTCGGTGTCGGTGAGCGTTGCCGCGGCGCGGCGAGCTATACGAAAATCTGAATTTTGGCGCTTGTACACAGCTGGATTATTGATGTCAGTAGCGCTCTTTATTCCTTTCGTGTTTCTAGTGCAATACGCAAAAGAGCAAGGCATCGCGTCTAGCACAGCCGCTTTTCTCATTACTTCCCTTGGGTTAGGGAGCGTTCTTGGTCGACTCGGGCTCGGGGTGCTCGGAATACGGCTCGGAGTGTTACCGCTCATCATTCTGTGCTTTGGGATTCAACCCATCGCCTACCTGCTGTGGCTGCTTGCCGGGGCCAACTATCCACTGCTACTTCTCTTCGCTGCGCTGTTAGGTGTGGGCTACGGCGGATTCGTGGCTCTAAGCCCGGTTGCCATGGCAGGGATTTTCGGTCTCGAAGGCTTAGGTGGGGTCCTTGGGGTTCAATATACCTCTGCTGGCGTAGGCGCCCTAATAGGGCCGATTTCTGCCGGCGCTATCATCGACGCGACCGGCTCGTACACGGTCGCGATCGTCGGAGCAATCTTCGTTTCGCTAGCAGCAACTGTTTCGGTCCTGCCCTTATGGCGCCTTGGCGATGGTGCTCCCAGTGCACCACCGAAACGGTCTTTCCTATCTCGGCCAACCGTGTGGTTGGTGTCCCCGCGCTAGGGCGTTTGAGTTACCGCATACACCTCGTAGGTCACTCCACCTTCCGGGTGAAGCCTTCCGACTCCGATTCCCTGAACGTTATTGATCCACGCGTAGCGATCATCGCCAGTTTCAAATAGGGGGGCCGAGCGCGCGACACCGAGATTCGTATCCGCTATGCCCTTGTACTGCATCAAGATGACACCGTCATCGTCAGTTACCAAGGTCAGGCGAACGTCAAGTTGAAGACTTCGATCACTTCGAGCGGTGACCCAGTCACCGCCTGGAGGCACGACACTTCCCCGCAATCGCTCACCATTGAAGGTGCCGCCTGCGACTTCGCCGATTATTCGAGTGCCATGCGGCCCGCCCTTTACGACTTGCACTCGTTCTGCGACCTGTAGGTCCATAGTAAATAGATGTTCCACCTCAAGATGTTCAGTTCCCATAGGCAAAGCCTGACACATTTGTGGCCGCGGAAGCTGAGAGTCTCAACATCGAAGGGGTCAATGGGACGCTGACGTCTTCATCGCGATGAAGATCTCAGGCTATGAACATCTACAACGTACGCCTATCGGTGCGGGCGCCCTTGTAAATGATTTCCCTCATCGTGTCGGCGGCTCGTTTATGAAAGTCCACTGCTGCTGGTTCCAAATCATGTACCGGTTGTGGGCAATGCGCAAAATTGTTGTATTGGTCTTCTCCGCGCACTAATGCCGCGCTGTCCCATTCGCTCAGTGTTTGTTCGGTGAAAGTGGGCATGTAATGAAAAGAAAGCCCGATACGTCGATCATTAGTGGTATTCGGGCCCGAGCCGTGAGCAGTCTGAACATTATGAAATGACACCTGTCCTAGCGTCAACGGCATGGGCACAGTCAAGTGTTGTGTGACATCTATTTGAAGTTCCTGACCTCTACTTAAGAGGTTGTCCTCCGCGTAGGTCTCGTCGTGACCAAGAGTTTCCTTATGGCTGCCCGGAATAACGCTCATGCATCCTGCGGCCTCACTGGCATCGCTTAGCGCAATCCATATAGAAACCACATCAGAATTAGAAAGCCCCCAGTACTGAAGGTCTTGATGCCATCCCACATAGCTTGGACTGTGTGCTTCTTTGATCCAGAACACCGAACTCCAGCAAAGAATGTCTGGTCCAATCAAATCTTCAACGGCGTCCAACACTTTCTCGTTCCGCATAAGTTCATCAATCCACGGAAACAAGATGTGGCCGCCGGAGCGTTCGTGAGGGGGTAATGAACCACCCCTAAGAGCTTCCCAAGCTTCTAGCTGTTGTCGACATTCGTTAGCCTGTTCTTCGCCAAGAACGTCAAGGGGAGACACCCATCCATCGGCCTCATATTGCTCTATTTGTTGATCAGTAAAAACCTTCCCCATGTCATGAGACTATTCGCGCAGGAGCGAGCGTGTATTCCGTCGGCCTACCGTTGCTAAACGTGGAGAACTCGCTTCGTGGAGTAGACCCTGAATCTAAGATCTAAATAATCCAGTGGGAGGGCACAATGCTGGAACATATCCGGGTAGTTGATCTCTGCGATGGGATAAGTCAGTTCGCCGGTCACATCTTGGCGCGACTAGGCGCTGAGGTAATAGCGGTTGAGCCAACTGTGGGCGTATCTACGCGTCATATGGGCCCATTTGCTGGTGATGAACCCGACCCCGACTGCAGCCTGACTCATTGGGCATACAACAGAGGTAAACAGTCTCTGGTTCTAGATATCGACTCGTCTGAAGGTCATTCCAGATTCTGTGAATTGATCGCCAGCGCAGACATCCTTTTTGAAGATTGTCGTCCTGGGTATCTCGGATCGCTTGATCTCGCTTACGAGGACCTAGCAGAAGTAAACCCTGGCCTCATCCACGCCTCTATTACGCCATACGGATCAGAGGGGCCACGATCGCATTGGCTTGGCACTGATCTGACCGCAGTCGCCGGCAGTTCTTTCTTGCATGCGAGCGGTGATGCTGACCGAGCTCCGCTTCGCGTCGGCTTGCCACATAGCTTTCTCCACGGATCTGCAGACGCTGCGGCCGCTAGCTTGATCGCTCTACAAGAACGCGACCGAAGCGGGACCGGTCAACACATCGATGTGTCAGCGCAAGAGTCGGTGACAATTGGCTTTCCTCAGAACGTCGCGCCCATGGAAAATGCCTTAGCCGCTGATCGGATCGCTGGAGGCATCAGCCTGGGGGGCATGGACATCCCACTGTTGTTTCCGTGCAGCGATGGTTACACCATCTGCGTCATTTTGCCCGGAGCCGCGTTCGCCCCGTTTTGTCGCCGCCTAACCCAATGGCTCAACGACGAAGGGGCAGATGACGAGAACCTCCACGCTATTGATTGGGACAACGTCGGTGTTCAACTATTTGCCGGTGAAGTGAGCTTCGACATCGTCGCCCAGGCGTTCGCCACTTACGGCAAGTTTCTTGCCACGAAATCGAAGGCGGAACTCTGGGAGGCGGCGTTAAATCGAAATCTTCTCATCACACCATCGATGACGATTGCCGACCTCGTCGGATACGAGCACCTCGATGCTCGCGGGTTCTGGGACTTTGAATCTACTGCACGTGGCAACCAAGCACAGCACCCCGGTGCACTCGTGAAGTTCCGGAATAACCCGATCGAATTGAGAGGTTCTCCCCCGACGCTAGGCCAGCACAACGGAGCCGTGATCACTGATCGAGAAACAAATTTCAACGTCTCTAAACCCGAGAGTGATTCGTTACCTCTTGAAGGGCTCAAGGTGGTCGAGTTTTCCTGGGTGATAGCGACACCATCCGCTGTGCGAATACTTTGCGATTATGGCGCAGATGTAGTCAAGGTCGAAACAGTGAGCCGGCCCGACACCATGCGAACGGTGAACCCCTTCGTCAACGAAGACCCCCACCCCGACAACAGCGTGGGTTACGGCGTCTACAACGCAGGAAAGCGCAGCCTCAGTCTTGACTTAAGTAAGCCCGAAGCCAAAGAAGTTGTGCTCGATCTGATTCGGTGGGCTGACATTGTCACTGAATCGTTTGCCCCAGGCGCAATGGAGCGCTTGGGTTTCGGTTACGACGTCCTTTCCGAGATCAATCCGGGATTGATAATGCTCTCAAGTTCGCTTCTGGGTCAGACTGGTCCTCATTCAGGCCTCGCTGGATACGGATTTATGGCTGCCGCGATCGCTGGCTACTACGAGTTGACCGGCTGGTCCGATCGTCCACCTTCGGGACCGTATGGCCCCTACACCGATTTTTTGGCTCCACGTATCGTCGTCTCGACGCTGATGGCAGCCTTGGAAAACCGAAAGACGACTGGACGCGGCGAATACATCGACCTGTCACAAACCGAATGTGCGCTGCACTATCTGGCCCCAGCGATACTGGATCAAAGTGTCAACGGACGAACTATCCAGCGGCAAGGGAACGATGACCCACAAATGTTCCCTCATGGTGTGTTCCCCTCAAAAGGTGACGATTCGTGGCTGGCAGTCGCGTGTTCGGACGAGAGTTGGCCAGCATTGGCGGCCACAGTAGGTCTCGGGGAGCGCAAGGATCTCAACCAAGCGGAACGCCGCGAACAGCGCTCTCTAATTGACGATGCGGTAGCCACATGGACTTCGGAGCGAGACAACAATTCCGGCGCCGAAGAACTTCAAGATGTCGGTGTCGCCGCGTACCCGGTCCACGATGCAGCCGGCACCAACACTGACCCTCAATTGGGCCACCGCCAACACCAAATTCAGGTCCCTCAGAGTCACGCCGGATCAATGTGGACACATTCGTGTCGAACGAAAATGTCCCGGACCCCGGCAGTATTGACCCGTGGCGGACCCTGCCTAGGAGAAGACAACTTTGAAGTACTGAGCGAATGGTTGGGGTATTCCGTCGAGCAAATTGCTGACCTAGCGGCAGCCGAGGTACTCGAATAACGGTGGCCGCTCAGTGAGCCTGCCACACGACGGGGTATAGGTCACTGTCAAGTGAGTCGCCATCACGATGTCGATCGGACTGAAGATGCCCTTGAGTTCCCTTGCGAGTGTCATAAACCGCGTCGTCACCGCAATACCGAACCGTGTAGCCACGGCGGCGAACATCGGACCGTAAATTTCCTCCAGCTCCATGAACAGTCATGGCATGAAACGCGTAGACATCACCCGGTTCTAGATCCCAGGTGAGGATTTCATAATCGTTGCGCGTCGCTTCGACATCCGGCATGTCAACGTAGTCCGGGTTGCGCTCATATTCGCCATGCCCAGAGGTCTTTCCGAAGGTCTCCGGTTGATACCAAATGTCCGCCAAATGCGAGGCCTTTAAGAATTCAAGCGCACCACTATCAAGGGTGACGTCATCCAAGGCAACCCAAAACGACATTATTTGACTGCCCCTTATCGGCCAATACGGTAAGTCGTTATGCCAGCGAGTGCGATTTTCGGTCCCTTGTTCCTTGACGAACAGCTGGTCGTAAAAGAGGTTGACCTTTGATGACTCAAACAACTGGGCGGCAACGGAAACTAGGGGGCCGCTGGTGCAAAACCTCCCCAGTTCGGAATCGTTTTCCCACAGGCGAATGTTGCCGTGAAATTTTCCGACTCCGTTGTCTGGGACGTAGCCATGAAAGAACGGGCCCGGTTCGCTGATATCTCGTTCGACTCCCGCTTCTAAGATTTCTAACCAATCTCCGTCCACGACCCCGCGCAGGGGTACCGCGCCATCTCTGCGATACGCGTCACGTTCTTGGTCGGTGACGTGATAATCCACTCGTTCGATCCTAATCTCGCATCTTTACACTGTCGGCCAATAGCTGAGCGGTCGCTCCTCTGGCTGGGGAACACGTCGTCCATCTAGTTGTCGAAGGTCGTTCACCAAGACTCGTCTCGTGTCTGCCGGATCGATTACCTCGTCGATGCGTAACGTGCCGGCAGCCTCATATGGCGAGGTCGCAAGCGAAATGTCAGAAATCATTCTTGCTCGTTCGATCTCCGCTTCTTCTGCATCCATTTCGTCAAGACGGGCGGCGTAAGCAACGTTTACTCCAACCTCGGGATCCATGAAGCCGATCTCTGCTCCTGGCCAAGAGTAAAGGCCCGACGATCCAAGTCCGGATCCGTTCATAGCTGGAAAGGCCAAGCCAAAGCCCTTTCGAAGGGTCACGGTTAGAGTCGGAGTCGACATATTGCCTAATGCCTCGACGAAACGGATGGCCAGGGCGAGTATCCGGTCGTGTTCGACCGCTTTTCCCACCATGAAACCCGGTACGTCCATCAGGAATACAACGGGGAGATTGAACGCGTCGCAAAGACACATCAATCGAATCGCCTTGCGACAAGCCCCGGGATCTAACACTCCAGCGTTAAACATGGGGTTGTTGCCAATAATTCCAACAGAAAATCCGTCGAGTCTGCCTAGCCCTGCGGTGAGATTGCGGGCATATCCCGGCTGCAGTTCCATGAAAGAGCCCGGGTCGCAGAGAGCTGCGCTAAAGCGTCGCATGTCATAGCCGCGGGTTCGTTTCGAGGGGACCATCGCCGCGAGCGAGTCGTCTGGTTCGAGATCGGCCCGAAATTCGTTGCGAGGTGCTGACGTCCAGGCGTTTGGCGGAAGATAAGAAAGCCAACGGCGAATGGCCAGGTAGCTTTCTTCGAATGTCTCTACGCCGAGATCTATCTGTCCCGTAATTCGTGAATGAACATCAACACCGCCTAGCTCCTCGAAGCCAATGACTTCACCGGTAGCAATCTCGAAAACTCTTGGTGAAGTAACTGCTAATACTGATCCTCGGACCTGGACGACAAAGTCTGAGAATGCTGACTGGAAGGAGGAACCGCCAAAACTCTGCCCAACGATCACCGTCGCCATCGGTATTTGGCGACGTCTACGGGCCAGTTCTGGGTCCGGTGCTACTTCAGCTATTCCTTCGGCTCCAATCAGGTCCGGGATTCGACCGCCACCGGTCTCCCCGACGTAGACATATGGCATTCCGCGTTCAATAGCTCTTTCGTAAAGTCTGTGAAGGCGGCGGCTCCCCACGATGGCACTCGAACCCTTTTTCACCGTGATGTCATCGCCGCCGATGGCTACCGGTCTTCCTTCAATTTCTCCTTCTCCTCCGACCTTCCCATCACCCGGTGTGTTGTGGCGGTCCTCTAGCCGCATCGACCGACTGTGGGTACCTAGTTCACGGAACGTTCCGTCGTCTAACAGTCCATCAATGTGATCGCGAATCGTCGGAATTTCGTCGGCACGCATACGTGCAACTCGGTCCGCTCCACCCATTTCTTCGCGAATACGTCGTCGGCGCTCGTGTAGATCAGCGACCGGGTCAGTTTGGGCGTTTTCGTTGTCTTCAGTCATTGGATCCTCGGGTTAGGCCGATAGTTCATCACGTTCTATCGATCTCCGCTGATGGTCGCTACTACGATCACTACGACGAGATCTACTGGCTGGGAGAACGATGCTGTCGTCTTATCGTGTACTCGACCTAACTGACGATCGCGGGCATTTCGCCGGTCTGCTCTTTGCACAGTTAGGCGCGGACGTAATCGCGGTTGAACCTCCTGGTGGACAGCGCTCGCGTCATCTCCCTCCGTTTGCCGGGAACAGCCCAGACCCAGAGCGTTCACTTCAGCATTGGGCGTACAACCGCGGTAAACGTTCGGTGATAGTTGAGGACCCAGAAACTCTGAGGGACCTCGCTCTCACTGCCGACGTGTTGATCGATTGTGGCGCAATGGAAGTTGATCTTTCTGAGCTTCGAGCTCTGAACCCTGCGTTAGTAACGGTGTCACTGACCAATTTTGGTGAGGATGGACCGAAGTCGGAGTGGCTTGGCACAGATCTCACCTTGAATGCCGCTGCAGGGCCAATGTCGTTAAACGGCTACAAAGATCGCGCCCCGGTAAGGATTTCCGCCCCGCAAGTTTGGGTAAATGCTGGTTCAGAGGCCGCGTGCGCTGCTCTGATTGCGCTGTCAGATCGCAGGCTCAGTGGAGTCGGTCAACACATTGATGTGTCCGCTCAAGAAGCGATGATGCTCACCGCGCAGGGGTGGTTGGCGACTGCCCTTTGTGACAATCCCCCGGCTCGACGAACGGGCGGCGGATTTGAACTGTTGGGAATGCTTGAATTCCGTTTCGTCTACGAGTGCTCTGATGGGCACGTAACGATCACATTCTTACCGGGTGTGCTGGTTGGTTCTTTTACAAACCGGCTACTTGAGTGGGTTCGAAGCGAAGGTCACCTAGACGATGACTTGTATGGCATTGATTGGACGGACCTACTTATCGACAGAGAATTGGAGGAGGTTGCGTCGATTACTGAGCGATCGGCGGAATGTCTAGCTAGGGCCCTTGCTCCTCACTCCAAGACCGACTTGTTCGAGATGGCACAGCGAGACAAATTGCTTCTGGTGCCAGTCATCACCCCAGCCGATGTTCTCGAGACACCTCACTATGCCGAGCGAAGCTTTTGGGATGAAGTCGATATCGATGGACTCGAGGACAAGGTGAAGTTTCCCGGCCCTTGGGCTCATGGCTCCCCTATTGGCCTAAAACGTCTGAGCAGGGCCCCAAAATTGGGGGAACACACCGTCGAGGTACTTTCTGAAACCCGATCAGTCGGTTCTTCTCTTGCTCAAACATCAACATCTCAACGAGCATTCGAAGGGGTCACTATTCTCGACTTCACCTGGGTGTACGCAGGTCCTTTCGCCACTCGGATGTTGGCTTACTACGGGGCACGCGTCATTCGGGTCGAGTCACAAACAAGACCGGACCAGGTCAGGACTTCTGGGCTGACTCGCGATCCTGAAGATCTTGAGGGACCAGAAAACAGTCAGCAATGGCACTCCATCAACGCAAACAAGGAGAGTTTGCAAATCAACCTGAAGGCTCCTGAGTCACGTCAGGTCATTTTGGACCTCGCAAAACAATGCGACATCGTGGTCAACGCCTTTTCAGCGGGAGTACTCGACCGAATCGGTTTGAGCCCATCAGAACTTTTAGAGGTCAACCCTCGCTTAATCGTTTGCTCCACGACACTGTTTGGGCAAACCGGACCGCTGTCGCCGATACCTGGGTTTGGAAATATGGGTGCTGCCACGGGCGGCTATTACGAGCTGACTGGGTGGGCTGATCGGCTTCCCGCTGGTCCGTTCCTCGCCTACACCGACGCGACCTCTCCTCGTCTCACAGCCGCTCTTCTGATGGCGGCACTGGACCATAGAGAACGAACTGGCGAGGGAATGATCCTTGATTTTTCGCAAGCTGAAGGAGGAATACATTTCCTAACCGAGGCCATTCTTGATCAACAAGTCAACGGATTCCCGCAAACACGAATGGGTAATGCCGATCGCTGGAGAGCCCCCCATTCCGTTTTTCTATGCGGGGACGTCAGCGAGGATAAGTGGCTCGCTATTGCGTGCGAGAACGATGAGCAGTGGGCAGCGCTAGCGCTCACCTTGGAAAGACCAGACCTGGCCGATCTCAGTGTGACCGAACGCCTCGATCGAGAAGAAGAGTTGAACCAGCTACTCAACGCTTGGTGTATTGGGCAAGATGCGGACAGGGCAGCCAGCCTCCTGCAGACAGAAGGCGTTCCCGCACATCGGGTTCAAAACAGCCCCGAAGTCGCAGCCGACCCACAGTTGCTACACCGCAATCATTTTGTGGAAGTACCGCACGAAATCTACGGCTCCAGTTGGGCTGAACAGTACGGTTTCCGTCTGTCTCGCAGCGACGGAACGCCGCAAACGGCTGGACCTCTTTGGGGAGAACATAGCTTCGAAATTCTCAGCGACTTATTAGGCTATGACGCCGACCACATAGCTGAACTGGTGATAGCTGGCGTTCTCGAGTAACGATTTGTAGTCCCGTCAATTCCGAAACGCGCACCTCTATGGACGTTCCGTCGGAGACAGCCGTGGGCGCGACCCGTTTCAGATCTCTACGCTATCCCCAGGAATATGGGAGGTAACTGATGACAGGACGTATGGCTGGAAAGGTAGCGCTCGTTACCGGAGGGGCATCCGGAATCGGAATGGCGTGTTGCGTTCGCTTCGCCGACGAAGGAGCTCGTGTAGTTGTCGCGGACCTCAACCTTGAACGCGCCAGTTCTGTATCCGATCAGATTATGGCTTCTGGTGGTGACTCTATTTCTGTCGCAGTCGACACTTCAGTTCCTGAAGAAGTAGAGGCGATGGCTGCTGCAGCCGTTGATACCTACGGAACCATCGACGCCTGCGTTGCCGCTGCCGGCATATCGCACGCCGACTACGTAAGTCGCGAGCCAGATGAACAAGCGAGCGAGGACCGTTTTGATCGACACGACATGATGCTCATCGACAAATCATTGGCAAGTTGGCAACGGGTAATCGATGTAAATCTCACAGGCGTCATGCTCACCAACCAATCCGTAGCCAAAGCAATGTCGGAATCAGGCGGCGGAGCAATCGTCAATATTGCTTCGGTTGCCGGGAAAACTGCGCTGATGGGTGCTTCCGATTACTGCGTCTCCAAAGCTGGAGTTTGGATGCTTACTAAATGCGGCGCAATTGAACTCGCTCGTTACGGAATTCGAGTGAATGCTGTTGGTCCCGGCTACATAAAGACCTCCATGAGCGGCGCTGCAACCAGCAACGAAAGCTGGGTGGAGGAACGAATCAAGGAAACGCCTCTTCGACGACTCGGCGAGCCATCAGATATTGCCAACGCATGCCTCTACTTGTGCAGCGACGAGGCGAGTTTCGTCACCGGCGAAATCATTTTTCCTGACGGCGGTCTAATCGCCGATAGTCGCTCCTAGGGAGGCTCTGACATGGATACGCCAACCATCTGGCCGACAATTCGCTGCGACAACACTCGCATCGTCATCGACTTTCTCACAACAACTTTCGGCTTCCACGAGCAGTTAGTGGTTCCCACAGAAGACGGCGAAGGCGTGCTTCATGCTCAACTTCGGTGGTCGGGAGGGGGTGGCGTGATGCTTGGGGACCGAGTACGGGATAATCCAGCTCATCTGGAACTCCCCGATGGACCCATCAGTGTCTACGTTGTCACCGATCAGCCCGACGAGCTCTACCGTCGAGCGGTTGAAGCCGACGCGAAGATCATCAGAGGTTTGAGTGATGAGGACTACGGATCACGCGGTTTCTCAGCAACTGACCCCGAAGGAAACGTGTGGAGTTTCGGAACTTATACCGGAGGGTAACGCCTCTAGATCTCCACTCAGACGTCGCGGCCGTCTAGCTTCGTCATCATGTTAAAAGTCGCGGTCGAACCAGAATGTTGGCGACGTCAGTCCCTGGTCCAAGCTGTAGAAGTCGGTGGTGGAGAGGTGGTCCGCCCCGACGTCGCCGAAGGATTGGTGTGGGCTGAACCGGCTCGGGCCGATCTTCTTCCGCCAATGCTCGACACAAACCCCAACATTGAATGGGTGCAACTGCCGTACGCAGGCATAGAAGCATTTCTTGAAATGTTTCGATCTCGACCACATCTCACTTGGACTTGCGGCAAAGGTGTTTACGCCGCACCGGTGGCAGAACATGCGCTGATGCTGGCTTTGGCCGGCTTCAGGGGGTTAGCCACTTACGGCCGAGCAGAAAGTTGGTCAGAACCAGAGGGTCGAAACCTGATTGGGGCCAACGTAACGATTCTCGGAGGAGGAGGAATCACTGAAGAACTACTCCCTCTTCTCTCACCATTTCGTTGCGAGGTAACCGTCGTTCGAAATCAGGAACTTCCTATGGCGGGAGCGAAGGAGGTAGTCGGGTCAGAACACCTGCACGATGTTCTACCGAATACCGATTTACTTGTGCTGGCTCTGGCCTTAACTCCTGAAACGTCGGGCATCATCGCCGAGAAAGAACTTGCTTTACTTCCCCGACACGCCTGGATTATCAACGTCGCGCGCGGAGGGCACATCATCACATCAGACCTTGTGAAGGCATTACAAACTGATGCCATTGGCGGAGCAGCTCTCGACGTCACCGACCCCGAACCTCTCCCCGATGAGCATCCTCTATGGTCGCTGCAGAACTGCATCATCACTCCCCATATCGGCAACACCCCTGAGATGGGACTTCCGTTGCTAGCTGAGAGGGTCAGCGCCAATGTTCGACGTTACATAGACGGATTGCCGCTATTAGGTCCAGTAGATATCACGCTTGGGTATTGACCTATCTGTCACGTGTCAACGCAGGGTAGCTGGATGCGAGGATTCCACGGCGTCGATGCAACGTTGACGAACCACACCGACTTCTTCGTCTGTCAGCGTTCGATCGGCCGCCTGGAGACGTAGAGAAAACGCTAGGGAACGTGATCCGCCTTCTAGCTGATCACTACGAAACACATCGAATAGCGCCAGGGCATGGAGTTCTTCGCCGGCAGCTTGCCGCAGGGTGTCTTCGATCGTTGAAGCCTGCACAGAGTCGTCGACGACGAAAGCCAGGTCCACGTCACTAGACGGATAGGCGGATACCGGCTCATAGGAGGCGTCACCGGCCGCTACAGAGACTTGGGAAATTAGATCAAGTCGCAGATCAAGCCACCCGCATCGTTCATCAATCTCGTAACGCTCTAGAACACCTGGGTCGACTTCTCCGACTACCCCGACCTCTAGTCCCCCTAGCGACACGAGCGCACCCCGAGTCGGATGCAAACCTGGGAGATCATCTGTATTCAACAATTCGGGCGAGAGATGTAGCGCTGATGCCAGAGTTTCCAATACGCGAATCGAGGCGAAGGCATCACCGCCGCCAAGCAAAACTGCTAAGCGTTCATGTTCTGAGGGCAAAGGGGCCAAGTCGGGGGAGACGTCGAAAACGGCGCCTATTTCGAACAGCCCTACTCCTCTGTTTCGGTGGGAGTAATTGTAGGAAATAGCCGTTAATAGGCCAGGCAGAAGGGACGGTCTGAGAATCGACTCTTCAACGGCAAGAGGGTTCAACAATCGCACCGGATCATCGACACGCAAGTTCGCTTTAGGAATTTCATCGGGAGCCAAAAATGGGTTCGGCATAGCCTCGGCCAAACCAGCGCCGACCATTACCCGTCGCACAACGCGACGAACTTTTTGATGAGTAGTTAAATGGCCCGCATCGGGTGACCGGGGGATGCTGCTACCAAGATTTCCATAGCCGTAATGACGACCTACCTCCTCTGCTATATCAGTTTCCGTTTCGGTGTCAGGTCGAAAAGAAGGGATCGTTACCGATTGCACATCATCGTCGTCGGTTGCTTCCACCAGGAACCCTATGGGTTCTAGAAGCGCACGAATCTCGTCAGAATTGAAGGCCCGCCCCAACAGCATGCTTATGCGAGACGTTCGAACCGTCACCGAAATTCGTTGTGGAAGGTTTCCTTCGACGTCGATCACGTCGCCAACGAGTTCGATACCGCCAGGGGTTATCTCGTTCAACAGGTAACAAAATCGCTCCACTGCGAGCACATTGATGTCCCAGTCGGTACCCCGTTCGAATCGAGCCGATGCTTCGGATCGAAGACCCAGCCGCTGCGAGGTTCGGGCGATCGACTCGGCTTCCCAGCTAGCTAGTTCCAGGAGCACAGCATCAGTGGCTGGAGATATCTCTGTGCGTGCGCCTCCCATAACGCCCGCAATGCCAATAGGTTCATCGGAATAGTCAACGATGAGCCCGTCGCCAGGTACCAATTCCCTCTCCTGACCGTCAAGAGTGGTAATGGTTTCTCCCTGCACGGCACGACGAACACCGATATGTCCTTGGGGGACGAGGGAAAGGTCATAGGTATGGTTTGGGGTTCCCAACTCAAGCATTACGTAGTTCGACACGTCAACCACGGAATTAATTGGACGCATACCCGACAAAATGAGCCTCATCTGCATCCACAAGGGCGATGCGCTCACGGTGACACCTCGAATCACTCGTGCGCTAAACCTTGGGCACAGCGATCCGTCATGGATTTGGATAGTTGCTAAACCATTCTCAGAATCAGCACCTTGCGAAGTTACCCATTCCGGAATTGAGAACGGAATATTGAGTCTCGCGGCTAGATCACGGGCCACGCCCGCCACCGACATTGCGTCCGGGCGATTGGGGTTAATTTCAAGATCCCAAAGCACATCCCCTGAAAGCCCCAGTTGATCCATGAGCGAAGCGCCTAGCTCAAGATCGTCGGGGAGAATCATGATCCCATCCTGATCGGATCCCAAGCCAAGCTCCGCCGCAGAGCAACACATACCGTTCGATAGCTCGCCACGCATTGTTCTTTGGGAGATCTCCATCCCATCGGGCATCACGGTGCCGATAGTGGCGAAAGGAATCAGGTCACCGACCGCCATGTTGAATGCCCCGCAACAAACCTGCAGTTGCACACCATCCGTGGTTTCGACATTGACGAGTTGGATTCTGTCTGCCTCAGGATGTTGTCTTAGATCCGCGACTCTGGCCACGATGACCCCATCTAGAGGGTCCAGGACTCGCGCATCCTCAACAGCCATGCCGAGGTCGCTGAGGTGATCCGTTAGTTGGTCAACGTCACCTTCGATAGGCGCAAATTCTCGCAGCCAGGAAAGAAGGATCTTCATCTTGAGCCTCGCCTAGAACTGCCTAAGGAATCGAATGTCGTTGGTGTACATATCTCGTAGATCTTTGATGCCGTATCGCATGATCGCCAATCGATCAATACCGAATCCAAACGCGAAACCGGTCCATTCTTCACTGTCGATTCCGCAATTTGTCAACACGTTTGGGTGAACCATTCCGCATCCGCCGAGCTCAATCCAACCGGTTCGTTGGCAGGTTTGGCATCCGTCTCCTTCACAGATGACGCATGTGATGTCGAATTCTGCACTTGGCTCAGTGAAGGGGAAGTATGAAGGGCGTAATCGGCTTCGAATCGAACCTCCGAAGTAGGCGGCAGTGAACTCATTCAAAGTTCCAGCTAAATCAGCCAAACTTATGCCGTGGTCCACAACTAAGCCTTCGATTTGGTGAAACACCGGCATATGACTCGCATCGGCGGTGTCTCTTCGGAAAACTCGCCCTGGGCAGACTGTGTATATAGGTGGCGGCATCATTTCCATGACGCGAATCTGAACCGGGGAAGTATGTGTTCGGAGCAGGATGTTCGTCGCCTCGCCGCCTTGACCGTCCCCGATTTCTGTTCGATCACCCAAATCAAGGTACAAAGTGTCGAACATGGATCTCGCCGGGTGCGCGGCGGGAAGATTTAACGCCTCAAAGTTGTACCAGTCAGTCTCCGCTTGGGGGCCCTCTGAGACGGTAAAACCCATTCCCACGAAAACGTCTTCCAGGCGCTCCATCGTTTGTGTAACGAGATGTAAATGCCCTTGAGGCGATGACTCAAGTGATTCGGTTAGATCGAGTCGCTCAGCCTCGAGTTGGTCTCGCCTCGTAGCCGACAAGAAACGTTCTTTTGCGACGCCATGTGCTTCTCGAATAATTCGCTGCGCTTCATTAAGAGCCTCACCAACGCTGGCTCGATCATCCGCATCAACTTCACCCATTAACCGCTTGAGGCTGCCTAGTTGTGATTTCTTGCCAAAAAGACTGGGTTCAAGCGCTGTCAGACTTTCAAGATCATTCGACTGCTCAATGCTTGCTACGGCCTCGGCTTGAGCTTCGGCAATCTGCTCATGGACACTCACAATCTGAAGGATACGACTAGCTGGGCAGATATCAGAAGCCCATAAGTGAATGGATTATTCATCTTGGCCCTCCTCTTGCATCCTGTACATGACTATTCCAGTGGCAACGGCGACATTGAGGGACTCCACCAACGGTCCCATGGGGACCCTGATTATTGCGTCCGTGCGGTCGATGATTGTCTCGGAGAGTCCATGCGCTTCGCTGCCCACAACCAGGGTCATTCGCTTCTCAATCTCCACCTGATACACGCTGGTCTCGCCTCGGACGTCAGTCGCAAGGACCGAGTGTCCCGCTACTCGCAAAAGGTCAAGAGATGACTCTAGGTCCACTCGTTTGGCCATATGAAGAGCGAACAAGGTGCCCGCACTCGCTCTGATCGCCCTGGTACTCCACAAGTCGGCTGTTCCCGGTCCTGTTACAACAGCATCGAACCCGGCGGCGGCCGCGGTGCGGACAATGGCGCCGAGGTTGCCTGGATCTTGAACCGAATCAATCACAACGACCCGATGCATTTCCGCTATTGATTCGATAGCGGTCTCACGGGCTCTGGCGACGGCCAGCACTCCTTGAGGCGAAGCACTGTCAGCGATGTCATCAAGTACTTGGGGATCAACTTCGTAAAAGTCGATCTCAAGAGATTTCAGAGAGTCCAAAATTTGGTTTTGATCCGGTCGGAAGAACACTTCTTTGAGTTCGGCACCAAGATCGATTGCTGTTCTCAGTTGACGCGGACCTTCGATCACCGCCAGACCCTTAGCGTCGCGGTAACGCCTGTCGCCAACTAATCGCCGAAGGCGAGTAAGTCTTTGCGACCGGGGAGAAAGAGTCAGCTTGCTTGACGGGCGGATTCAGCTCTTTCGACAAGCTTGCTGAATGCCTCGGGGTCGTTGACGGCCATGTCGGCCAGAATTTTTCGGTCGACTTGGACGCCGGCAACGTTAAGCCCATTCACCAATTTGCTGTAGCTCGTACCGTTTTGTCGAGCGGCAGCATTAATGCGTTGAATCCAAAGTCGGCGGAATTCGCCTTTACGCGCTCGACGATCCCTAAATGCGTAGTTGCCGCTGTGCATGAGCTGCTCATTGGCTGATTTATAGGAACGGCTCTTGTTGCCGTAGTAACCCTTGGCTTTGTCCAAGGTCGCTTTTCGACTCTTGCGACCAGCGACAGAACGCTTTACTCGTGCCACTTTTAGTCTCCTCTACAGGTCTGGGTTCACTTGCCCAGCATCTTGTTGATGCGCGGAAGATCGGCTTTGCTGATCTGGCCTTCTAAAGCAAGCCGGCGCTTCCGTTTCGCTGACTTCTTTTCAAGAATGTGGTTGCGGCCCTGCTTGCGGCGGATCAATTTACCGGAACCGCTCGTCTTAAACCGCTTTTTCGCTCCACTGTGCGTCTTCATCTTGGGCATTGCATCTCCTTATCGAAGGGGGTTCGAGATGGGAGGTAGGGGTGTTCCTAAATTTCTCGGGAACTGTTGTCAGATCCGTTACTCGCCGGAGGTTGCCTCGGTGTCCTTGCGGCGCTGTTTTGCTGCCTTGTCGGGGCTCAGCACCATGGTCATGTTGCGACCGTCGAGCTTTGGGAATTGGTCAACTTTTCCAACCGTCTCTACTTTTTCTGCCACTCTTTCAAGAATTTCGCGACCAAGTTCAGGATGGAAGACCTCTCGGCCTCGGAACATGATGGTGATCTTCACCTTGTGGCCGCCAGACAGAAACTTCTCTACCTTGGCAGTCTTGGTGTCGAAATCGCCTTGTCCGATTTTCGGCCGATATTTCATCTCCTTGAGGGAGATCGAACTGGCCTTTTTCCGTGACTCCTTCGCCCGCTGGGATGACTCGTACTTGAACTTGCCGTAATCCATGATCCGACAAACTGGTGGGTTGGCGTTGGCCGCTACTTCCACCAAGTCGAGATCAAGTTCACGTGCGATGTCCAGTGCTTCTGGCAAGGGTTTAATTCCGATCTGTTCGCCGTCAGGGGCGACCAGTCGAACTTCCCGCGCCCGAATCTGTTCGTTGATTCTGGCGTCGCCTTCGTCT